>DATKGA010000178.1:0-24694 GCA_035510935.1 Acidobacteriaceae bacterium | reverse complement strand
GGAGAAGAGATGTGGGGCACCCGGCATTAGTGGCAGGATTCATAACTTGTGTGAGTGCGGCGCCAAATCTCGGTTCTGCCGAACAGCGCCACGCCAATATATCCGCGCAACCTCAAGAGGTCTCCGTCCACAACCATCGTGCCGCGATAGGAATTTCCCGACTTGGGGTCGTAGATGGTTCCGCCGGACGCGTGCGTGGCGTCGTTTGCATGAAAGCGACTGCCAATCTCAAGATTGCATAGAGATTTACCGCGCAGAGTCGCGTCGGGATTGTTGATATCGGTTGTGGCGGGCGCAGTTGGACTAAGCAACACAATCCGCAGGCAGAGGTCATTGGAGCATGGATCGATGCGGACAATGGACCCCGACGGCACCTGCCAATCGCCTAAAAACGGAGAGGTTTGTGCCCAGAGGGTTGGCGTGCAGGTAAAGATTGCAAGAAGCAAGAGTGAAGCTGGAGTCATGTCACTCATCGTACATCCCACCCTTTCGATGAAGCCGAAAGGATGGGGCACCCGGCGGTTGCGATTCGACTGAACCGGGCTGCGTCATGTCAATCATCGTACATCCCACATCTCAGAAGAGTGATGCTCACCCCAACGTGATGCTCGCCGGGGACCCCGAGATGTGAGGCGCCCGGCAAAACCTTCAGGAGCGTACAATTCAAGCGAATCGGTGCCGAAAAAAAGGAGATTCCTACTTAATAATTCTTGGAGGAGCCGGATTATGAGGCAAGCAGCGCTAGCGAGTTTCGCTGCGGTAATCGTGGCGCTTGGGGCCCTTTCGGCGAGCATCTCGATTGCACAGCAGCCGCAAACTGCAAAGTCCTGGCAGTTTGAAGTGGCGGCCATCAAGCCGAGCGACCCGAAATCTCCGGTACTTGGTGCGATGTCGTCCACCAGTGGCGGGCTGTTTCATTTGGTGAATATGCCTTTGAAGCAGTGGGTCGAGATGGGGTTGTCCGTCAGGGATTATGCCCTCAAGGCGCCCACGTGGCTCGATTCATCCAGGTTTGACCTGGATGCAAGACTGCCTGCCATCGAGCCGGGCGACCAAAAAGCTATAGCCAACCAGGATCCTAAAGCCGAAATGATGAAAGCGCTCTTGATCGAGCGGTTTGGATTGAAATGGCACGAGGAACTGCAGACTGTGGCTGGCTTTGAGCTGGTTCCCGACAAGAAGGTCCTGGCCCAGCCTGCGAGCCTCAAGGAACGACTGGAAGGTGTTCATGGATCGGGCTCCGGCCCTACGATGGTTCAAGGCACAAATATATCGATGGCAGAGTTTGCGGGGCTGCTGGGAGAGGTACTCGGAAGGCCCGTGGTAGACCGAACGCAGCTTTCCGGTGGATTCGATATCAAAGTGATGTGGCGTCCCGATAGCGATGCTGCGGCGGCCGAGCAGAAGAAATATGGAATTGATGTCGATAATTTACCTGGTTCCGTATCGACTGCGGTGCAGGAGCAGTTGGGGCTGCGGCTTCAGAGCGCCAAGGTCCCATCGAACATCATCGTCGTGGACCAGATGAATCGCCAACCTACCGGGAACTGATGTTCTCGTTGTTGACCACATTAAGCTAAACCGGTGTTGCGGAGCCTTCAGCCCGTATTTCTAAGGCCGGCGGAGATGCCGTTGATGGTGGCGGTGATAGCGCGATCGAGTTCGGCAGGGACGGGCTGGCCGGCGGCGATGGCGGCGCGCTTGCGGCGGATGAGCTCGACCTGGATGAGCGACATGGGATCGACGTAGGGGTTGCGCAGGCGGATGGACTGGGAGAGAACGTTGTTCTTTTGCAGCAGCGAGGTTTGGCCGAGTACGGCGAGAACCATGCGGTGGGTGAGTTCAAACTCGGCGTGCAGGGTTGAGAAGACGCGCTCGCGCAGGGCCTTGTTCTGGACCAGGCCGGCGTAGAGGCGGGCGATGGAGAAGTCGGCCTTGGCCAGGGCCATTTCAACATTGCGGATGATGTCGATGAAGAGGGGGAAGCCGCGGGCCATGGTCTGGAGCTGGGCGAGGTTGGCGTCCTCCCAAGCCGGGGTTCCAGGTTCGAGCTTCGAGGTTTGAGGTTCGGTGACGTGTGATGCGCTAGATTTCTTCAACTTCTTTGAAGAGGATTTGGAAGTGGCTGCGACCGGTTCACTGGGTGCATTGGGATCGTTGTGCTGGACGAAGAGTTGGAGGGCGTGGCCGACGCCGAAGTAGGCGGGAACGACGTGGCGGGACTGCATCCATCCGAAGACCCAGGGGATGGCGCGGAGATCTTCCATACTGCGTTTGCGCGCGGAGCTGGCGTCGCTGCGTTTGGTGGGGCGCGAGCCGATGTGAGCGTTCTCCAGTTCGGCGACGGGGGTGGCCTGCTCGAAGTAGGTGAAGGTGTCGGGGTTGTCGACAATATGTTTGCGATAGAAGGCGTAGGAGGTGGCGGAGATCTGGTCCAGCGCGGCCTCCCACTGGGGAAGGATCTCTCCGGTGAGTTGGGGGATGTAGCCCGATGAAGAAGCATATCCCTCCGCTCCGCTGCGGGATGACAACAAAGGGGCGGACTGGGCCCTCTGGAGGAGGACGTCGGGGCGGGCGATGGCGTCGAGCGAGGCAGCGATCATGAGCTCCAAATTGCGCTCGGCGAGGACAACGTCGGAGTACTTCCAGTTGAGTACCTCGCCCTGCTCGGTGATGCGCAGCTCACCGGTAAAGCTGTCCATGGGCTGAGCAAAGATGGAGCGATGGGTGGGGCCACCTCCGCGGCCGACGGTGCCTCCGCGACCGTGAAAGAGGCGCAGGGTGACGCCGCATTCCTCAGCCACCCGATGCAGCGCTCGGTGCGCCTTCCAAATCTCCCAGGTGCTGGCGATCATGCCACCGTCCTTGTTGGAGTCGGAGTAGCCGAGCATGACTTCCTGCTGATGGTTCCAGGATTGGAGCAGAGGCTTGTAGGCGGCGGAGGTCCAGAGCTGGCGACAGACGGCGGGAGCGTTGCGCAGGTCTTCAATGGATTCAAAGAGAGGGACGGGCTGCAGGCCGGGGTCAGAGCTATCGGGACAACCGTCCGGGGCGCCGCAGCCTTCGACGCGCACTCCGGCCAGACGCGCGAGCCACAGGACGTTGAGGACATCTTCGGCGCAGGTGGCTCCGCTGATGATGTAGCGGGGAAGCGCTTCCGGGACGTAGATTCGCTTGAGTTCGGCGATGGCGCGGAAGGTGTTGAGGACCTCGCGGGTCTGGAGGGTTAATTCGGGGGGGAGCTGTAGTTTGCTCTTGGATTCTTTGAGCGGGCCCGGTGTCTGGGCCAGCTCGGCGATGGCGGCGGCGTGGACGCGCGCGTGCTGGCGGATGTCCAGCGCCTGCAGGTGCAGGCCGTAGGTGCGCACCTCCAGCAGCAGCGGGTCGATGAGCGCCTGGGCGAGGCGACGCCCATGGTTCTGGATAAGGCTGGAGTGCAGCACCATAAGGTCGCTGACGAACTCGTCGGCGCGGGCGTATGGCTTTAGCGGCGGCCCGGACGGGGGTGGGACGGAGATCTGCGGCGCTCCGCCGAGACGCATCATGATGCAGCCGACGAGCAGGCGGACGGACTCGAAGGGGAAGCGCTGTTCGAGGGCGGTTTGGCCGGCGGCGCGCAGTTGCTGCATATAACCTTCCAGCAGCGAGGCAAGCTCTGGCGAGATGGGGACCTGCTGGGTAGAGCTGCCGAGCTGGTCGGAGATGTTCTGCAGGCGACGGCGGTAGTGGGCATGGAGCAGGCTGTGGGCCATGGCCAGGGCTGAGCGTGTGACGCGCGGGGTGACGAAGGGATTGCCGTCGCGGTCGCCGCCGATCCAGGAGCCGAAGGCGATGAGGCGGGGCAGATCGGCGAGGTCGGACTCGATGCCATACTCGGACTGCAATGCTGCGGCCACCTCGGAGTAGAGAACGGGAAGCGTGGCAAAGATAGAGGACTCGTAGTAGTCGAGGGCCATGCGGACCTCGTCGCGCACGGCGGGGCGGGCCAAGCGGACGTCGTCGGTCTGCCAGAGGGCGGTGATCTCTGCGATGACCTCCTGCTCCAGGGCTTCGAGCTCGGCCTCGGGCACGGGGATGCGGTCGAGCTGCTCCAGCAGAGTGGAGAGGCGGCGGCGCTTGGACATGACGGAGCGGCGCGCAACCTCCGTGGGATGCGCGGTGAAGACCGGCATGACGGTGATGCGGGCAAGCAGGGCGCGGGCCTCATCGGCGGAGATGCCGGCGAGGCGCATCTGGCGCAGCGCGCCGCGCAGCGAACCGCGTTGCGGGCCGGCGGTGGGGTCGAGTTGGTGGGAGAGGCGGCGGCGTTTGCGGTGGTTGGTCTCGGCCAGGTTGGTGAGCTCGAAGAAGAAGGCGAAGGCGCGCGCAAGCTGGTACGCCGTGCCATTGCTGAGCGCCTGCACGCGGTTGAGCGCGTGCTGCAGATGCTGCCCGGCCAGCGCGGTGAGGGCGTCGCTGGAGTCCGGATCATCGATCGCGGTGTTGTCATCCGCGGCGCTGGCATCGGCTTCGCGGCGCGCGATGGCGGTGCGGCGCAGTTCTTCGACGGCCTGGTACAGCGGCAGGCCCGCCTGCTCTCGCAGAACCTCGCCGAGGAGCGCGCCGAGCGAGCGCACGTCGCGGCGCAGAGGCGCTTCCTTTAGATCGCCGGTGGGGGCTTGAAGTTCAGCGAGACGCTGCTGCCAGTCGGTTGGGGACCAAAGAGAGGGCATAGATTATTATGCACTGGCGGCGGGGTGGGAAACTGACCCCACCCATGCGCTCGACCACCCCAGCGAGCCAAGACCGCTCGCCGGGAACCACGGAGTCGCAGCGAAGGATGGGGCACCCACTTTTTGTGGGGGGATCAAGATTCCAAAAACTTAGGGTGGGCGAGCCGCCCTTGTTTGAAAATCACGGCTTGTGGAATACCTTCTGCGTCCAAATGAATGTTAGACCTGATGCGAATAACACGATGCCTACTGCTACATCGAAAACATTATCTTCTAGATAATCAATTCTTTCTGTCGCAAAAGCTATGAGGATCAGTCCGCCCGCAAGGATGAAGCTCAACGCCAGAAACACCTTTGTCACTGCTATCACACCAGTTTTAGCTTCAACAGATAAACCAGGCATCGGAGGGCGTTTAAGGAGCATTTCTCCAATTCCCCAAGACAGAGCACAGGCAATTGTTACTGCGGAAAGCTCAACCCAATCAGCAATAGAAGTCTGTACAGAGGATTGAAAAAAAGCTACGATCACGAAGCCACAGAGACATATGCCGAGTTTACCCGTCCAACGCAAGAGGTTTAGCGGCCAGCGACCTTTCATGCCCCATGTTCTCAAGCCCATACGCAGCCCGCAAGAAAAATGTGGCGCTCCGAACGAGCCTAGTGAAACAATTCTGCGCATGAGCGAACAGGACAACAGCGGCTTTCCTAACCCCTCTATGAAACCTGCCGAGGCCAAACGACTCCAGAATGAGAGCCGCGACGCGGAGGAAGACAGCAGTACTGCATACCTTTTGGTTGTTCTTGCCTTTGTTGGGGGGATTGGGTTGTGGTTTGACTCACATGGCATCTTATTCCGCCAACAGGCGATCTGGCTTCTTCTCATGGGTCTTGCCACTCTAGGGATGAGAATGGGAGGACGCTCCGAACGGGCAAAGCTCGCGAGACTTACCGAGGAAGCTACTCGAAAATGGCAGGAAGAGTTCGAGGAACAGCAGGTACTGGATGCATGTCGTCTCCGTCGGGAACGGAGATCGTCTATTCGCGCAGGGGAGATCACGGATGACGGGTTGAGCGAGTTTGGCCGAGCGTTGGTAGTAAATCCTCAACTTACGGCAAGTGTTCATAAGGATGAGGAGAAATACGGTTCAAAGTTCCCATCGCGGGAAGAGAATATTTTTGATACTGAGGAGAGCGACAAGAAACTCGAAGCGGCATGGGAGAGGAAGCTCGCAGCGGACGCTGCTTGGAGGAAGGTACTATTCGAGAACTGAGGTTCAAGGTTGAACCTTTATACAAGTTCCTCAAATGCGTCTCGGAGGCCAAACTCGAACCGCGTGTCGCTACGCAGGCTACTGATAAGTGCCGTCTCCGTCTCTTGTCTAAGGGGTCGGCTAAATGCCGCCAGAACGTCTGATACAGACTCATAGCTTCCAGACTTCACCCATTGTGCGTATGCATCGTCCGTTACAACAAGATAGTAGTAAGATCCCGAACCATCGGGTTTTCTGCAGGGCGTGATTGTGACAACTGCGAATTTCATATGGCCACTCTATCAATTCATTTAATAGTGGATTGTTATCTCTTCAACCAACTGTTCTATTCCAGCAGCAAGTGGACATACTTACTGAATCCTTGGCGAGTGAGCTACTTCTGGATGCGGGAGACGTCGCGGACGGCGCCGCGGGAGGCGCTGGTGGTCATTGCGGCGTAGGCCTGGAGGGCCTGCGAGACTTTACGCGCGCGGGTAGTGGGCTTCCAGGCGGATGCGCCTTTGTCCTCTATTGCGGCGCGGCGCTTGGCCAGTTCCGCGTCGGAGATATTGACGCGCAGGATGCGCTTGGGGATGTCGATCTCGATGGGGTCACCCTCTTCGACCAGTGCGATGGCGCCAGCCTCGGCCGCCTCGGGCGAGATGTGGCCGATGCAGAGGCCGGAGCTGCCGCCGGAGAAGCGGCCTTCGGTGACGAGGGCGCAGACCTTGCCCAGGCCCTTGGACTTGAGGTAGCTGGTGGGGTAGAGCATCTCCTGCATGCCGGGGCCGCCGCGCGGGCCTTCGTAGCGGATGAGGACGACATCGCCGGGAACGATCTTGTCGCCGAGGATGGCCTCGACGGCGGAGTCCTGGCTCTCGAAGATGCGCGCCGGGCCGGTGAAGGTGAGATGGGCTGGGTCGACGCCGGCGGTCTTGACGATGCATCCTTCTTCGGCGATGTTGCCGTAGAGGACGGCGAGGCCGCCATCGGTGCTGAAGGCGTGCGCGAGGTTGCGGATGACTCCGGCGTCGCGGTCGAGGTCGAGCTCGGAGTAGCGCTTGCTCTGACTGAAGGCGACGGTGGTGCGGACGCCGCCGGGCGCGGCGCGATAGAACTCTTCGACCGCGGGGGGAACGCCGAGCTTGACGTCGAGGGCGTCGATGGCTGCACCCAGGGTTGGCGCGTAGACGGTGGGGACGTGGCGATGGAGCAGGCCGGCGCGGTCCAGTTCGCCGAGGATAGCGAGGATTCCACCGGCGCGATGCACGTCCTCCAGATGCACGTTGGGCGACGACGGCGCAACCTTGCAGAGATGCGGAACGCGGCGCGAGAGGCGGTCGATGTCTGCCATGGTGAAGGGGACCTGGGCCTCCTGCGCGGCGGCGAGGAGATGCAGCACTGTGTTTGTCGATCCGCCCATGGCGATGTCGAGCGTCATGGCGTTCTCGAATGCCTCGAAGGTGGCGATGTTGCGCGGCAGGGCGGTGAGGTCGTCGTGTTCGTAGTAGCGGCGGGCCAGGTCGACGATGGTGCGGCCAGCCTGGAGGAAGAGCTCCTTGCGGTCGGCGTGGGTGGCCACGATGGTGCCATTGCCGGGTTGGCCGAGACCGAGGGCTTCGTTGAGGCAGTTCATGGAGTTTGCGGTGAACATGCCGGAACACGAACCGCAGGTGGGACAGGCGGAGTGCTCGTACTCATCGACCTCGGCGTCGGTTGCCTTGGGATCGGCGGCGAGGACCATGGCGTCGATGAGGTCCACGGCTTTGATGATGCCGCCGTGCTGGACCTTGCCCGCCTCCATGGGCCCGCCGGAGACGAAGATGGCGGGGATATTGAGGCGCAGGGCGGCCATCAACATGCCGGGGGTGATCTTGTCGCAGTTGGAGATGCAGACCAGCGCGTCGGCGCAGTGGGCGTTGACCATGTACTCGACCGAGTCCGCGATGAGCTCGCGGGAGGGCAGGCTGTACAACATACCGTCGTGGCCCATGGCGATGCCGTCGTCGACGGCGATGGTGTTGAACTCCTTGGCGACGCCGCCGGCGCGGGCGATCTCTTCGGCGACAAGTTGGCCGAGGTCCTTGAGGTGGACGTGGCCGGGAACGAACTGGGTGAAGGAGTTGGCGACGGCGATGATGGGCTTGTCGAAGTCTCCGTCCTGCATTCCGGTGGCGCGCCAAAGACTGCGCGCGCCTGCCATGTTGCGTCCGTGGGTCGAGGTTCGTGAGCGGTAAGGAGGCATCCCCTTATCTTACCGCCTGGGGTGGTGGAGTGCATGTCCGGCGGGGCCTCGTTGATCTATCCAAACCTGATCAAGGCGGGCGCAGGAGCAAGCACAGCGGGGCGGATTTTGGTCAACCGAATGGTACTCCGTTGGCATACAATTCCAGCGACCCGGAAAGTGCGAATTTGCCTGCGGGATAAGTGCCCAGGGCGCGGCCATTCGGGCTTGTTTGGAGATTTCAGATTTGTTGGGAGAGATGACGATGCGAAGAGGAATGTTCCGTGCTGCTGTTGTTCTGGTGTCCAGCCTGGCGATCGCCACAGTGCTGTTTGCGGCTGCGGCGACGGTGAAGCCCGCAACGGCCCCGACAAATTCCGCCGCGACGGCAAAGCCTGCTGTGACTGCGAATTCTGCTGCGCCGGCGAAGACCGTTTCGGGGGTGAAGGTGTGGGAGGAGAAGGTCACCATCCCGACCTACCTGCTGGGTGAGCCGAACCCCAACCCGCAGTTCTACTTTGGAGGCAACTCGCAGGGCGCGCAGCACCGCATCTATCCCTACCCGGAGTACGACAACCTGACCACGGAGAAGAAAGACAAGACGTACACGATGGTCTATCTGGAGAACGAGTATGTGAAGATCGGCATCCTGCCGGAGATAGGCGGCAAGATTTTTACGGCGGTGGATAAGACCAACGGCTACGACTTTATCTACAACCAGCATGTGATCAAGCCGGCGCTGATCAGCCTGCTGGGCGCGTGGCTTTCGGGCGGGATTGAATGGGACCTGCCGCACCACCACCGCGCCACAAGCTTCCTGCCCATGCAGTACAAGGTGGAGGAGAACGCCGACGGATCGAAGACGGTGTGGATTGGCGAGCTGGAGTTGCGCGACCGCATGGACTGGACGGTGGGCGTGACACTGTTTCCCGGCAAGACATATATGAAGGCGGCGTTCCGCATGATCAACCGCACGCCGGTGCCGACCTCGATGCTCAGCTTCAGCAATGTCGCGGTGCATGTGAATGACGACTACCAGGTGATCTATCCGCCGAGCACGCAGTTTGTGACCTATCACGGCAAGATCGACTTCACGACGTGGCCGATCGCGACGACCAAATATATGGGCGCGGACTATACGTCCGGGGTGGATGTGAGCCTGTACAAGAACCACACGACGGCCAGCAGCATGTTCGCGTGGAACTACAAGGAGGACTTCTTCGCGGGATACGACCACGGGAAGAACGCGGGCATCATGAGCGTGGCCGACCATAATGTGGTCCCGGGGCAGAAATTCTGGACGTGGGGCGACAGTCCGCAGGGGCACCTGCAGGACCATTACCTGACAGATTCGGACGGACCCTACATTGAACTGATGGTGGGCGCATACAGCGACAATCAACCGGATTACACCTGGATGCAACCGTATGAGACGCGGATGTGGACGCAGTACTGGTATCCGTTCCGCGACATCGACGGGGTGAAGAACGCGAACCTGGATGCGGCGGTCAATCTGGAGGTGAAGGATGGCACGGCCACGGTGGGTCTCTACTCCACCCAGGCGCGAGCCTCCGCTACAGTGACGCTGAAGCTGAAGGACCAGGTTTTACTGGATGAAAAGATTGCGATCAGCCCAGGGCATTCCTTTGTGAAGCAGGTAAAACTGCCGGCCGGCGCGGACGAGCACGATCTACGCGCAGCGATCAGCGCGGATGGGCGCGAGCTGGTTGCGTACTCGCCGATCCGGCTGGAGAAGGAGCCGATGCCGGCGGAAGTGAAGCCACCGGCAGCACCAGCGGACATCAAGACCAACGAAGAGCTGTACCTGACGGGCCTGCGCATGGAGCAGTTCCGCTCGCCCACGGGCGATCCTAACGCGTACTGGAATGAGGCGCTGCGACGCGATCCCGGCGACATTCGCGTGAATACGGTGCTGGGCATCGACGCAATCAAGGGCGGACGATTTGCCGAGGCGGAGGCGTATCTGCGCAAGGCGCTGGAGCGCGCCACGGCAAGCTACACCACTCCGAAGGACGGCGAGCCGATCTATTATCTCGGGTTGGCGCTGAAGGCGCAGGGCAAGCTGGACGATGCGTACACCGCGCTTTACAAATCGACATGGAGCGGTTGGAGGTCGCCCGGCTACTTTGCGCTGGCGGAGATTGACGCAACGAAAGGCGACTACAACACGGCACTAACCGCGGACCAGGACTCGCTGGAGGCCAACGCAAACAACATCCAGGCCCTGGCGCTGAAGGCCGCGCTGCTGCGCCACACGGGCCGCGGCAGCGAAGCGCAGGCCACAATCGCCGCGCTCAGCAAGATTGATCCGCTGGATGTGCATGGCTTGACGGAGCAATGGATGGCGACGAACACTCCTGCCAGCGCGGCTGTGCTGACAAAGACTGTGAGTGAGTTTCCCGCGACCGGGCTGGAGGTTGCCGCGGACTATATGGATGCGGGACTTTGGCAGGACGGCACGACGCTGCTGACCCATATCGTCAACACAACCGCGGACAAGTCCAAGGTCTCTCCACTGGCGTACTACTATCTGGCTTACTTTGCCGGGCAGATGCACGAGGCGGACAAGGCGCGCGCGTACGACCAGCTTGCGGTGAAAGCCTCCCCGGATTACGTCTTTCCCTTCCAGATGGAGATGATCGCGGTGTTGGACGACGCCATGCGTAACAACCCGAAGGATTCGCGCGCTCCCTACTACCTGGGCAACCTTTTGTACGATTGGCAGCCGAAAGAGGCGCAGGCACTTTGGGAGAAGTCGGCCTCGCTGGGCGCGGACTTCCCCGTTGTGTATCGCAATCTTGCGTTGGTGTATACCAACCAGGGCCAACGGGAGAAGGCATTGGCCGCGCTGGAGAAAGGCGTGCAATGCGGCGGCAACGCAATGGTGCTGAGCGATCTGGACAAGCTGTATGAGGAGAACGGCGTATCGCCGGCCAAGCGGCTCTCCGTGATCGAAGCGCATCAGGCGGTGGTCGACCGCGACGAAGTGATCTCGCGCGAGATCAATCTCGATATCTTTGCCGGCAAGCCGGACGCTGCGATCCAACTGCTGCGGTCTCGCTTCTTCCGCGCCTGGGAGGGCGGCGGGAGTTACTCGCTGGGCGACTCGTGGATCAATGCCAACCTGGAGCGCGGACATCAACACATGATTGCCAAGCAGTACGCGCTTGCGCTGGCCGACTACCAGGCAGCCCTGAAGATACCTGACAGCCTACAGGAGGCGACCGGCAATGTGAGCGGGCGCCGCGGCGAGATCTCGTATTGGATCGGCACTGTGTATCAGGCGACGGGCGATTCGGCGATGGCGCGGCAGGCTTGGATCAATGCTGCCGAGGGTACGACAGAAGTGGCGGCAGGCACGAACGGACCGGTGCGCACACGGGCTAACATCGGCGGGTTGGCCGCCGGGGTACGCGAGGAGCAGGCCGCGCCCTACTATCAGGCGCTGGCCATGGAGAAGCTGGGACAGGAGGATCGTGCCAAGGCGATCTTTGCCGAGCTCATCGTGACGGGCACCAGGTCGCTTAGCAGCGCGCCTTCCATCAATCCGCCGGGCCAGCCGGTTGCGACCCCTGCGCAGCGCGCGCAAGTTGCTGATGCGCATTATCTTATTGGACTCGGACAACTTGGGTTGAAGAACCCGGACAGGGCGCGGCAGGAGCTTTCCCTCGCACTGGAAGCCAGCCCCGATCATTACGCAGCCATGCAGGCGCTTAGCAACAATAAGACGCCATGAGTTGGAGGTGGCGAAGACCTCGGAGGGAGGCCATTATTTGCCTCCAAATCATTAACTGGACCGCAGGATCGCGGCCTTTCCTCTACAGGGCGCGTCTTACTGGACAGGCAGCGTACGCACGCGACCACGGATGGGCATAACGTGGTTGGTGAGGTACGGCTTGCCAGCGAAAGTAGGACGCATGGCTCGATGCACACATTCTGGATGCAACAGGTTCGTTCCCAGGCGGGGGCATTCGCTGTCCGAATCACCATGGGAGAGGCACCAGGATGTCTGATAAGAATGGGGTCAATGTTGTGCCAAGGGCTTGTCGAATTGCCATTATCGGCGGCGGCCCCGGTGGTTTGATGACGGCGTATCAGTTGCAGCAGCGATGCACTGTGCGGTTTGAAGCCACGATCTACGAAGCGAGTTCGCGGCTGGGCGGCAAGATCCTGACCAAACAATTCACGTCAGCGCCGGTAGCTTACGAAGCGGGAGCGGCCGAGCTGTATGACTATTCGCAGACCGGAGAAGATCCGCTGCGCGAACTTATTGAAAAGCTTGGGTTGAAGGTGACGCCGATGCGTGGCACTGCGGTCGTCCTCGACGACCAGATGCTGCGCGATGTGGATGACGTTGGCCGTATCTATGGCGAACCGGCCCGTCAGTCGCTGCTGGAATTCGATGCGCGGGCCACGCAATGGATGAGCCCGCAGGAGTACTACGACGCGGATTGGAAGGAATCGAACGCCGATCCGATGATGAGCAGGACTTTTTACGACGAACTGGCGCAAGTTCCCGACCAGGCTGCGCGCCGCTATCTTCGCACCCTGGTACACAGCGATCTGGCCACGGAGCCGCATCGCACCAATGCGTCGTACGGACTACAGAATTATCTGATGAATGACGCCAGCTATATGCGGCTGTACACGATCGAAGGAGGGATTGAACGGCTTCCCCAAGAGCTGGCGGCCCTTGTTGACGCAAGGATATTACTGCGCGAGCCGGTGGTGCGGGTGGAACGCTCACAGGACGAGACCTTGCGCGTCTTCTCGCATCGCCATGGAAAGGTCGTAAGCGAAGAGTACGACTTCGTTGTGGTGGCGCTGCCCAATGCCTGTATCCCGCTGATTGATTGGGGAGGAGAAGCACTTGCTGAAGCGATGCATCGCCACTGCGCGCACTACGATTATCCAGCGCACTACCTGCGGGTAAGTGTGCTGTTCAGCGAGATCTTCTGGGAGCAGAGCATGAAGGACTCTTACATGATGCTGGACACCTTCGGCGGGTGCTGCCTGTACGACGAGTCCTCCCGCAATGGCTGCCGGTCGGCTGGTGTGCTGGGTTGGTTATTGGCAGGCGACGCGGCGATGATCGCGGGAAATCATACCGACGAACAGTTAATTCGACGGGTGATCGATTCGCTGCCTTCCTTCCTGCAACGCGGTCGAGAGTTGTTTGTCGAGGGGCAGGTCCACCGTTGGATCGACTCGGTCAATGGGCTTCCTGGAGGTTCTCCAGTGCTGGATATGGAATCGCGCCATATCCCGGAGCCTGCGCGACCGAACCTCTTCGCGGTTGGCGATTATCTGTTCGATTCGACGATTAACGGCGTCCTCGACTCCGCCGATTTCGTGGCGGAAACCCTGAGCGAAGCGATCGAGGCACACTCCGGCTCCCGAACTACCGAGACTATGGTCACCGCGGCCTTATGACCGAAACAATCCAAGATATGAGCGAAACAGCCCAGGCCCTCGATGGCGTCGCAAGCCAACGTCGCATTCTCTTCGTCGATCAAATCGCGGACGGCGATCTTGTATTGATGGCTTTTAAGGATCCGGCGCCCTGTTATGCCATTACGACCGAGGCCCCAGCAACAGCCACTAGCAAGGTTGCAGCCGAACCGCGCTGCAATGTTCTGGATGCGGCACTGGTAACGTTGCCCACCCTGGCACAAGGGACGCCGTTTGCGGCGAATCAACATTTCACGGAGTGGATGGGTAAGGGCGACGATACATCGGCTGCACTGGTCCTGGTTAAATATCGCGGCGTTGAGTTGATGTGGCGTCCCGGCCGCGCCCTGCTGCAATGCGATTCCGAACAAGCTGAATCGCTGCTCTCCGCCGTGGTTGAATTCGCTCATTATGAGTGCGAGCTGTGGCGGATTGAGGACGGGATTGCCAATACCTGGGCGGAACTGGAGCAGGACAAGGCGCTGGCATTCGAAGTGACGCCCGCCGATCTGGAGCGCAGCGCAGTTGTGGGAGCACGCATGAATCGCGTGCTACAGCGGCGCATACGCCTGGCGAGGATTGAGCCGCATCTCTACGAACCGGCTGCGAGCCTGGCGACGGCCGGGCGGAAGCTGGGTGAAGAGTTGCGCGAGAAGGCCAGGATCGAAGCCAGGCTGGAAAGCGTCGACGCGCAACTTGAGGTCTTCGAGGGCATCTACGAGATGAGCGGACAGCGAATGGGAGAGTATCGTGCCGCACGCCAGGAGCACGTGCTGGAGTGGATCATTATCGTTCTGCTGGCTGCTGAGATGGTTCTGCTGCTGGTTCAGACCGTGTGGAAGTCCGGTATTTAATCGAACGCAGCCCAATGGTAATGATCGAACTGCCTGAAAAGCCGGGTTTTCTGGAAAGTTCGTGTCGGCGCTTTTCTGGGGCGGGGTGAAGTTGCCGCAAACTTCGTATTTCGTATCCTTCGCTTCTCAATCGCTTGGGTGTGATGATTAGCCGGGATTGTCATTGCTGGTTATGCTGCACCATGACGGCGGACGCCTCCGCTTTGAGTGGCGGGAAGAGCCATCGGAAGAGCAGTGTTGCCGCGAACGCACCTGCAAGCTGGGCGGCGACGAATCCGTCGAAAGGCCAGTGACGGTTATGGCGCATCTTCAGCCGGATGCACCTGGAAGTCGCCGACGCCGGGTGCGAAGTAGCGGCGGCGGAGCCAGAAGGCGACATTGACCAGGGCGATAAGTGCCGGGACTTCGATGAGAGGGCCGACTACTCCGACGAAGGCTTCGCCGGAGTTGATGCCGAAGACCGCAACGGCGACTGCGATGGCCAACTCGAAGTTGTTGCCCGCAGCCGTGAAGGAGAGCGTGGCGGACTGCTCGTAGTTCGCGCCCAGGCGCTTGCCCATCCAGAAGCTGACCAGAAACATGATGAGGAAGTAAATGACCAGCGGGATGGCAATGCGGACGACGTCGAGCGGCAGGCGCACGATGAGGTCGCCTTTGAGCGAAAACATGATCAGGATGGTGAACAATAGCGCGACCAGCGTGAGTGGGCTGATGCGCGAGATAAAGCGAGTGCGATACCACTCCACACTCTTGACGCGGATGAGAATGAAGCGCGTAAAGAAGCCAGCGGTGAAGGGGATGCCAAGGTAGATGCCGACGCTCCTGGCGATCTGCGCGATGCCGATATTGACGATGCTGCCCTCAAGGCCGAACCAACGCGGCAGCACGGTGAGGAAGGCCCACGCGTAGAGGCTGTAGAAGAGGACCTGGAAGATGCTGTTGAGGGCGACGAGTCCAGCGACGTAGTCAGTGTCGCCCTCCGCGAGTTCGTTCCAGACGAGCACCATGGCGATGCAGCGGGCGATGCCGATGAGGATGAGTCCGCGCATGTAGGCCGGTTCGCCGCGCAGAAAGACGATGGCGAGAGCAAACATCAGCGCTGGACCGATGAGCCAGTTCTGCACCAGCGAGAGACCGAGGACGCGCTTGTTGCGGAAGACTTCGCCGAGCTTTTCATACCGAACCTTCGCTAGCGGCGGGAACATCATGATGATGAGCCCGATGGCAATGGGAATATTCGTGGTGCCGCTTTGAAAGCGGTTGACGAAGGCGGCTGAGCCGGGGACGAAGTGGCCGACGGCAACACCGATGGCCATTGCAAGGAATATCCAGAGGGTGAGGAAGCGGTCGAGGAAGGAGAGATGCTTGCGCTGATGGGGCGCGCAAGGACAGCCATGCGTGGTGGGTGTGGTTGCCATCAAAACGCTCCTCGTTATGCTTTGCCGATCTGATCGATCTCTTTCTGGATAGCCAACCGACCAAGTGTGGCCAGCGGAAGGGAGAGAAAAAGGCCAATGCGCCGGTCGAGGATGACGAAGGCATCGCGAAAGTCGCGGGCGATCTCTTCCGGTGTGCCGCGCACGGCGGCTGGATCGGGAATACCCCAATGGGCCGTCATGGGTTGACCGGGCCAATATGGGCAAACCTCGTTGGCGGCGTTGTTGCAGACCGTGAAGACGAAGTTCATCACCGGGGCGTTGGGTGCGGCGAACTCGTTCCACGACTTGCTGCGCAGACCGGCGATTGAGATTCCTGCGGAGGTGAGTTGGTCGAGTGCTTCGGGGCGGGCTGATCCCGAGGGATGGCTGCCCGCGCTGTAGGCGGTGAATTGACCTTTCGCTTTATGATTCAGGATCGCTTCAGCCATGATGGAGCGGGCAGAGTTGCCAGTGCATAAAAAGAGGACGTTATATGTGGGAGTTGTCATCACGCCCTCGCCTTTGCCGGATCGCAGCATCCCGGCGCACAGCATGGGGCGCTTGGCTTCGTTGCACGGATGAATGCGCTTAGGAATTTGCCATCTACTTGCGCAGCTATCTCATCCACCGCGATACCGGCTTCAGTGAGAAACACGCGGGCATCTTCGATGTCATACGTTCGCGTTGGCTCAAGGTCTACGTCCACAAAGCCCGCGGAGATGAGCTTCGCTCGATAGTCGGACTCTTCCAAAGCACCGGCAATGCAGCCCACCCAGAGCAACATGCTCTGACGGACGGATGCCGGAACCTCGCCACGCACCACAACATCTGAGACGGCGAAGCGACCACCAGGCCGGAGTACACGGAAGGCTTCGCGGAGGACACGGGATTTGTCAGCGGAAAGGTTGATGACGCAATTGGAAATGACTACATCGACGGAGTTGTCCGGCAATGGGATATTCTCTATCTCGCCCTTCAGGAACTCAACATTGACCGCACCCGCTTGCCGCTGGTTCTCACGCGCAAGAGCAAGCATGTCATCTGTCATGTCGAGCCCGTAGGCTTTGCCGGCCGGCCCTACTCGCTTGGCGGACAGCAACACGTCGATACCACCCCCAGAGCCAAGGTCTAAGACTGTCTCGCCTTCTCTGAGTTTGATAAGTGCGGTCGGGTTGCCGCATCCGAGCGAGGCTAGGATGGCATTCTCAGGAAGTGCTCCGGTCTCAGCGTTGTTGTATAAATCTTTGGTGATCGGATCGCAGCAACGCATTGCAGGATCGCAGCAGGCGGTCGCTTGAGATTGGGTGACACTCCGTGCGATAGAGCCGTACTTCTCGCGAATGGCGGTCTGGTTGTCCATTGGTGGCGTCCTCATATGCGCTAACACGAATGTATGTTGTTATCAACATATCTGTCAAGGCGTATATTAAGAGTATGAGCCGAACCGCCAAACCGTTCGATATGGTGCAATTGTTCGCGGCGCTGGCCGACCCAACACGCTTGCGGCTGCTGAATCTCATGAATGGACGTGAAGTCTGCGTCTGCTACTTCGTAGAGATTCTGAAGCAAGGCCAGCCGAAGATTTCCCGACATCTCGCCTACCTGCGCCGCGCTGGGATTGTAGAGGCGCGTCGAGAGGGTAAGTGGATGCACTACCGGATTGAGCGGCCGGCTGACGTGAGAGCTGCTTCCATTCTCGCCGTAACCCTCAAGTCATTCGAGGCGGACCGGAATATGCAAGCCGATCTTGCCCGGTTGGGAAAAGTCTGTTGTGAGCCTCAGAGGTTCGTCACGCTGCAAGGTGCTCCCATGCCGATTGCCAGAACCGCCTGAAAAGCCGGGTTTGCGGGGAAGTACACGCTCCAGCATAGGCCGGCCGAGTAAGTACGCGAGAGCGCCGATTCTCATTCTGCCAGGAAGACTGATTCGTCACGCAGGAAGAAGTTGCTGAGGCTTCGTGATTTGGTCTAGTGTTTGAGTCATGTTGGCAGCAACCCGCACGTCCGTTCTCCCCTGTGTCATGGCCGCGATCCTCACAGCGAGTGCGGCAGCTCAGAACCCGCCTATCCAACACAACCGCGCAACGGCGGATAGACGTACGAAGTACTCGTGGCAAAGATTGCAAATGCCCACCACCGCCCAGGTGTCGGCAACCTGGAAGAGTCCGCCGGCGGAGTATGGCCCTGAGCCGTACTTCGATATGAGTGGGTCCGTCGATCAGGCTGAGGTGCAACGCGACCTCGATGCCATGAAGGCACTTGGATTTCGCGCGGTCACTCCTCAGGCGGGAGTTGGCCTGCCCTTTGAGTATTTGTCGCCGGAGTATTTCAAGTTCTTCCAGATGCTGGTGGCGGAAGCAAAGAAGCGCGACATGCGTGTGTGGATCGTGGACGACATCGGGTATCCTAGCGGGTTTGCCGGCGGCAGGTTCACGCGCGAGAAGCCGGAATTGCGAATGCAGACGCTCGCAGTGGGTGAGCGGATAGCGGTTGAGGGAGGCAATACATTACGCCATCCTGTATCCCAGGACACGGTCGCAGTGACGGCGATTGGGGATGATCAATCGACGATTGCGGTGCCTGTGAAAGATGGCGCGATCAACTGGACAGCGCCTGCCGGGAGATGGCAGGTACTGTTGATAGAACATCGTTTTGATACCTCGCCGACACGCTCCGGGACGAATCCGAAGTTGGCGACTGAGCCTCGGCCCAATACCAATAATGTTCAGGCCAAGGACAAATCGCAGTCGCTGGAGGACTATCTGAATCCGGAGGCGACGAGGCAGTTTCTTGCGTTCACCCACGAGCAGTACAAAAAGTATCTTGGGAACGAGTTCGGTAAGACAGTTCTTGGCTTTCGAGGAGATGAACCGGATTACTCCGTCTCCGGTTTGCCATGGACGCAGACCTTTTTCGCTCGCTTTCAACAAATCAAGGGATATGACATCAAGCCCTATGTGGCCACGTTTTTTCTGCCCAGGGGAACCCAGCTTACAGAAGCGCAGATGCGAGCCAGGGCTGACTATTGGGATGTTTTTTCCATCCTGTTTGCCGAAAGTTTTTTCAAGGTGCAGGCAGACTGGTGCGCGGCCAACCATCTGGAGTATCAGGTACACCTGAACCACGAAGAGGCTGAGTTGGATCTGACCCACAGCGAAGGAGATTTCTTTCGCGATATGCGGCCGGTGCAGGTTCCCGGCATCGACACCACACGGCACCAGATCTGGACCGATACGATCTCCGATTTTCCACGACTGGCATCGTCGGCCTCTCACGTTTACGGCAAGCCGAGGGCGTTTACGGAGAGTTTCGCCTCCTATAAACCGCCAGCCGATGCCACCGCGGCGCGATACGTCCTGAACGAGCAGTTCGTTCGCGGCGTCAATTTGGCGGAGTTGATGTACTTCCCCTCCTCCAACGCCGGTGGCCGCCCTACGACGACACTAATGGTCGACCCAGGCCTGCCTGCGCTCATGCACTATGTTGGCCGGTTGAGCTATCTGATGTCCATGGGTAGGCCGACAGCCTCTGTGGCGCTGTACCTTCCGTCCAGTTCGCTGTGGTTGAACGATCGCGTAGCGGATACGCAGTTTGTCTCGACGGAACGGCTCCTCTCCGAACATCAGATCGACTTCGACATCGTAAGCGAAGACGCCATGGCGAAGGACCTTGTGCTGGGAAAGGGCGCATTCGAAACCATGAGCGGCAATGCCTACCGCACAGTCATTCTGCCCAGTGTGCCGTTGCTCTCGCAGGCTGCCCTGCAGCGATTACATAGCTTTTCTGCCAGCGGAGGACATGTGTTGTTCCTTGGGCGTACGCCATCCCTGATCTCGGGAAATACCATATTGAATGCCCGTACCCCTGAATCAGGCGAGTTCTCCTGGGCGACTGTTGTGCCGGGCGAGTTGTCCCCAACTCCTACACCGTCTGACGAGCCACCGGCTCAGCCGCCAGCGCCGCAGGTGATTCCCCCATCGATGTTGCAGGCCATACTTTCTGCGGTCCAGGAGCGAGACGTCGTGCTGGATCGGCCGGATTCGGCATGGCGCGTTATGAAAAGACGCTGGCAGGACGCAGATGTTTATCTTTTTTTCAATGAGGGTGCGGCAGCCTCAACCCACACCGTAAGTCTTATGGGGCAAGGAAAGAAGATGGAAGTGTGGGACCCGCAGACGGGAAAGATAACGCCCCTGATGGCACTGAAATCAACCCATGGATGGAAGGTGAGCATCGCATTGCAGGGCTTTGAGACGCGCGTTCTGGTGTTGCGATAGAAACTCAAGGAATGAAGAAGATTGGTCGGCCCTGGTGGACGATTTTCGAACTTTTCAGGCGTTCGAAGCCTCTTCAAAGATATTTCAGCGTCTCGCGACACCGGGCGAGCTTGTCTATAACCCTGTTTTCATAGGTGTTCCAGCTTTTGGATTATTGACGGGATTGAGCTGTGTAGCCCTTCCGGTGATGCCTCGCTGTCGAGAGCGGTAGATTCGGCCTGCGCGGCAAAGATAATTGGCAAGCTAGCCGTCCGGCACAGGAATGAGGACGAACCCCACGCCATGCAATCTCCAGGGCCTATTTTCCAGACGCCGCGATGACTTTTCTGAACTCCGCGACCAACTGCCTGTCCCACCACCCTTTGCTGACCTCTTCCTGCATGATTTTGAACGCCTCTTCAGAAGACATGGCGGACCGATAGGGGCAATCGCTCGTGAGTGCATCATAGACGTCCACGACTGTGAGGATGCGTGCCGTGATCGGAATTGCCTCACCCCTGAGGCCATCTGGATAGCCGCTGCCGTCCATCTTTTCGTGATGGTGGCGGATGATCGGCAGCACGAGTCGGAATGACTTTAATGGTTCACATATCCGTGCACCGATGACCGGATGCTGCTCGACCATCTTCCTCTCTTCAAGGGTCAGAAGACCCGGCTTGAGGAGAATGCTATCCGGCACCGCAACCTTACCTATGTCGTGGACGGTCCCAGCTTTCTGTAAGGCTGTACGCTGCTCTTCGGGAAGCCCTAGAGCGCTCGCGAGCTCGACCGAATACTTCGACATGCGAGTACAGTGCCCCTCTGTAAAAGGGTCCTTCGCTTCAATGCTCAGCGCCAGGCTGAAGAGCACACCTTCGGCACTCTCCAACTCGTCGGTGAACTGTTTGAAGCGAAGCAGTGAACGCACCCGCGCCGTCAGCTCCTCACGGCGAATGGGCTTGCGCAGATAATCGTCTGCACCGCACTCAATCCCCACTATACGGTCATTGGTATTGATAAGGCCTGTGATCATCACGACAGGGACCAAGCGCGTTTTGGGGTTATTCTTGATCGCCCTGCATACCTCAAATCCGGTGTGTCCAGGCATCTTTACGTCCAGGAGAGCGAGGTCAACATGTCGATGCGCGAAGAGGTTGCTTGCTTCTTCGCCGTCATGGGCGAGGAGAATGTCGTATCCCTCCCGTTCCAACATCATGGCCAGCATGTCGCGATTTGCTGCTTCATCATCCGCAATCAATATTGTGTAGGGCTTTGCTTCATGCATTGGCAATGGGGGCATCCTTTGCGGCTGAGAGTCTTGAGCGATACGACGCAAGCCATTTAAACGAGTCCATTACCGGCAGTGGCCGGCTGAAGAGATATCCTTGCGCGATATCACAGCCATTCGCACGCAGGAATTCGAGTTGCTCCTCCGTTTCCACGCCTTCCGCGACTACCTTCATGCCAAGCTCATGGCCTATCTCGATGGTCTTTCGCACCACCACACGATCGCTTGCTGTATCGTGCATTCTCCGAACAAAGGCTTTCTCAATCTTCAATTCGGTTGCAGGAATGTTTCGTAGATGTTGCATCATCGAATATCCGTTTCCAAAGTCGTCGATCGATAGTTGCATCTGCTTCATGCGTAAGCGGGTAAGAACATCGAGGGTATGCGCAAGATCCTGGAGGAGGGCGCTCTCGGTAATTTCAAGGATGACTCTTTCCGGCGATATGCCGTATTCGGCAATGAGGACGGCCATCTTGTCGGGAAATGTCAGGTCGCTCAAGGAGGACGCGGAGGCATTTAGCGAGAGGGTCGGCCGCGATCCATTCTCTCTTCCAAGGCCACTCGTCTCAGCCAATCCACGACGGGCAACGATCCAGCCGAGCTGGTCGATGAGGCCCAACTCTTCAAGACGCCCGATGAACCGGTCGGGGAAGATCAGCCCATGTTCCGGATGCTGCCAGCGTACAAGAGCTTCCAGGCCGACCACATTGCCGCTCGCGATATCGATCTGCGGCTGATAGTGCAGGACGAACTGGTCGCTCTCGATGGCTGCGCGCAACTCGGCATCTTCGATGACGCTCTCCGATTTCAAGCGGGAGACCGGCGCTATCGGTGCCCGCATATGACTTTCAAGGAGCTCTCCGAGTTCTGCTATACGGAATGGCTTCTTCAGATGCCGTACCGCGGAGAGCCCGTGGGCTTGCGCCAACTCACGAGCTGTTTCCAGGATGCGAGTTCCAACCCCACTGATGAGGACGATCTCGACCTTGCACTGCTGTTTACCGAGTTGGCGTAACAGTTCGATGCCATCGACGTTGGGCATCATCAGGTCGATCATGATCAGAGATGTATCGGCATTGATTGCGTTCAAGAAGACGGCTGGCTCCGTGGTCGCCGTGCAGCGCAACCCCTTGGCCTCCGCCGTAGCCGAGATCAATTCGCAGATGAGTTCATCGTCATCGATCGCCAGGATGGTATTGTCTGTCATACTCCCTCCATCACGGCGCGCACGGCCGAGCCGAACTCCGCACGTTGGTAGGGCTTGTGTAACAGAGGGCCGTCGACCAGCGACATGCTTCGCTCTGCCAGAGCATTGGCCGGGAATCCGGAACAATAGATCACCTTTACTTGCTCCAACGACTCGCGAATTTTCTCGGCCAGTTCCACTCCGTTCATACCGCCTGGCATGAGAATGTCGGTGACGATCAGATCGATGTCGTTGTGCTGCTCAACCACGGCGAGAGCGCTGGCACCGTCCTGCGCGTGATAGGTGGTATAGCCCATCTCTTCGAGATAGGCTTGGGCGATTTCAACCATGCCTTCCTCGTCGTCCACCACAAGCACTTTGCCGGTCCGCTTGAACTGCGGAGCGGTCTCGACAGCGAAGGGAGTTGGCTGCGAAGCCTCTGTCGCCAGAGGAAGATAGATCGATACCGTTGTGCCAAAGCCAACTTCGCTGTAGATGCGGACGGTGCCTCCGGACTGCTTGACGAATCCGTAGACCATCGCGAGTCCGAGGCCGGTCCCCTTGTCGCGTGACTTAGTGGTGAAGAACGGCTCGAAGACATGGGCCAGGGTCTCTTTCGACATGCCATGACCGGTGTCGGATATCGAGACACAGGCATAATGGCCCGGCTTGATCTCGCCGGTGCGGACGGGTGGAAAGTTCTCTTCCAAGATGCGATGATTCGTGGTGATGGTGAGGGTGCCTCCCTTCGGCATGGCATCCCGAGCGTTGACCGCCAGATTGAGAAGCGCACTCTCCAGACCGGCGCTATCGACAAACACCGGCGGTATCGAATCATCGAACTCGGGCACTATTTTTACGTCGGTGCCGAGCGCGGGCGCCCAATCGATCAGGTTGCGCACGCTGTCATTCAGCGAGGTGGGTGCTGCCTTCAGTTCCACATGACTGGAGAAGGCCATCAGGCGACGGATAAGGTCGGCGCCTCGCACGGCCGCTGTCTGCGCGGTCTGCACACGCTTCAGAGCGCCCGGATTGTCCTCGACGAGCATCTCCAGCAGATCGAGATTGCCGACGATGACGCCGAGCAGATTGTTGAAGTCGTGAGCGATGCCACCGGTCAGTTGCCCAATCGCCTCCATCTTCTGACTCTGGTGGAGTTGGCTCTCAAGATGCCTCCGCTCTGTGATGTTTCGAGCGATCTTGGAGGCCCCTACGACTTTACCTCTGCTGTCGCGAATGGGAGAGATGGTCAGTGAGACGTAAACCGATTGGCCGGTCTTCGTCTTTCGCACGGTTTCAATGTGCTCGACGGTTTCGCCACGTTTAATGCGGTCGAGGATATCGTTCTCTTCGTCGCGGCGGTCCTCCGGCAATAGCAGGGTAATCGACTGGCCGATCATCTCCTCCGCGGTATATCCGAAGAGCTTCTCCGCCCCACGGTTCCAACTGTTGACGATGCCATGGTCGCTCTTGCTAATGATGGCGTCCTCGGAGGACTCCACGATAGCGGCCAGCCTGGTCCGCGCCTCGTCGATCCGCCAGCGATCAGTAATGTCGCGATAGGTGATGACGACGTGCCCCAATTCTGCAAGCTCGTGCGTCACCGGGGCAGAACTGACCGCCCTCGCACCCATCTCTCCTGTCGACTTTCTCCGGTATATAATTTCGTAGTCTTGCACAAACTCACCGCGGAGAGCGCGGATTGTAGGCCACTGGTCGAGCGGAAGAAGCTCTCCGTCGGTCGAAAAGCAATCAAACTGCCCTATGACATCCTCGTACTTGTCCGACCCTTCGGGAAGGTGCAGTAGTTTGGTGGCTGCGGGATTCAACAGGACTGTCTTTCCTTCACGGTCCAGGACAAGCACACCCTCGGACATATTGTCGAAGGTCAGCTGTAGTTGTGACCGGCTCTTCTCCAGTTCCTGCTCCTGCAAGGAGAAGCGGTGATCGATCATCGCCTTGCGCTCGGTGATATCGCGGAAGGTGACAATTATTTGAGGGCTGCCGCACCCTGAAGTTGTAATCGGGGCCGTGC
>DATKGA010000177.1:0-4672 GCA_035510935.1 Acidobacteriaceae bacterium | reverse complement strand
GCGGTTGACCTCGGGGACGAGGTCGGTGGCGGCGACGTAGATGGTGACTCCGGCGGAGAGCGGGAGGCCGGCTTTGACCCATCCCGGCTCGAGGTTGATGGCGAGCACGCCAAGCACGGTGGTTGCGCCGAGGAAGAGAGCAGAGTTGAGCGCGGCGCGGCGACCCTGTCCTCCGGCTAGCATGACAGAGGCGACGGTGAAGCCTTCGGGAATCTTGTGCAGGAAGATGGCGATGAAGAGCACCCAGCCAAGCCATGCGGAGATGACAAAGCCGGAGCCGATGGCGACTCCGTCGAAGAAGGTGTGCGTGGCCAGGCCCAGCAGCACCGAGTAGCTGCTGCGGACGGAGAGGAACTCGTGCGCGTGGGTCTCTTCGCCGAAGTGGAAGTGGGGGACGAGGGTGTGCTCCAGCAGATGGACTACGCAGTAGCCGATGAGCACCAGCGGCGCGGCCAAGACTACATTGACCGCGAAGGCCTCGGGTAGCATCTCCAGCAGCGCGGCGGAGAGCATGAAACCCGCGCCCAGAGCAACGAAGTAGCGCAGCGCACGGGCGGAGGGCGAACGCAGCACAAGCAGGAATCCGCCCAGGTAGTCGGCCAGCCCGGCGAAGAGGCCAAGCCCAAGGGCCAGCCAGAAACGCTGCGCGGAGATGGCGGCGATATTCATTGCGATCTATCCGCTGTGGCGAATGTTGAGCACGTCTCCATCCTTTACAGGATAGTCCTTGCCCTCCAGGCGCAGTGTTCCCTGGGCACGCGCGGCGGCCTCGGAGCCTGCGGCCAGCAAGGTGTCCCAGTGGATGGTTTCGGCGCGGATGAAGTGCTTCTCCAGGTCGGAGTGGATGGCCCCGGCGGCCTCTTGCGCGCGGCAGTTGACGGGAATCGTCCAGGCGCGCGTCTCCGGCTCGCCCACGGTGAAGAAGCTGGCGAGGCCCAGCAGCTCGTAACTCTTGCGGATGAGGCGGACCAAGCCACTCTCGGTGAGGCCGTAGCCTTCCAGGAACTCGGCTGCCTCGTCGTCTTCCATCTCGGCCAGCTCGGCCTCGACCTTGCCGCAGATGGCGGTTGCGCCGGAGTTGGGACGCGAGGCCGCTTCGGCAAGGCCATACTTGGCGACCGCCGCCTCGACGTCCGCGCCCAGCGTCGTGCTTTCGGAGATATTGAGAACGTATAGGATGGGCCTCTGCGAGAGGAACATGAATCCGCGGACGAGCTTTTTTTCGTCGGGGGTCAGCTCCATCTCGCGCAGCGGCTTCTCCGCCTCGGTCTGCTCCTTGCAGCGCAGCAGCAGGGCGTGTTCGCGCTCCAGCTCGGCGGTCTTCTGCTTCTTCATGTCCTTGGCGACACGCTCCAGCCGCTTCTCAATCTGGCCGAGGTCGCTGACGATAAGGTCGATCTCGACGTTGCCGAGGTCGCGCAAAGGATCGATGGGGCCGACGTGGGGGATGGTGTCGTCGTCGAAGGCGCGCAGCACGTGGATGATGGCGTCCACATTGCGCAGGCTGGTGAGGAAGGAGGTCTCCTTCAGTGCCTCTTCGCCAATGGCCGCGAGATCGGCGTACTCCACCGTGGCGTAGACGGTTTTGCGCGTCTTGGCCTGCGCGGCGAGCTTGTCCAGGCGATGGTCGGGCACCTTGGCGATGCCGATATGCGCCTCGCGCGAGTGGCCAAAGTTCTCCGTTTTGGCTTTAGTGAGGATCTTGAAGAGCGACGTCTTGCCGACCTGCGGCAGACCGATGATTCCAGTTTTCATGTATCTACAATTCTACCTGCGAGGATGGCGCTGGCCTGCAGGTTCGGCGGCCATCAGCAGGACGACTCCGAGTCCGAGGAAGAGGGCCGACCCTTCGAACTTCTCGGAGAGGGCATGCAGGCGGTCGAAGTCGATATGTGTCGGATTGTTGGCGGGGACGGCGGCGATGTCTCCACCGGCGGCGGCGCGGTCGCGTTCCATGGCGGGGATGATGCTGGCCTGCACGTATAAGGTTGCGCCAATCATGAGAACGACAAGCACAATCTGCGCAAGAAGAATCCTGCGTAAGCGCAGCGAGGAGCGAAACCACAGCAGGAGGCTGGCGATGAGGAAGACGAGGCCCGCGGCATGGCCCAGCCGGTTCAGGGCGGTGATGCTGCCGTCGATGAGCAGGGCAAACTGGCGGTTCGTCCCCATGACATTGAAGGCCGTGGGCGCTTCCACGAAAGCAAAGAAGACGAGTCCGCCGACCCAGACGACGATGGCAAGCAGCCGCAGCGCTCGCAGTAGTGTGATCATGAGTCGATGGTAGCCGAAGCCGGATGGAATACTGGACGAAATCTAGACCAGGTCGCGGCCGATGAGGCGGCGGATGCGTTCCTTGGTTGGCGGGTGAGTGGAGAAGAGGCTGCCTACGCCACCTCCGATGAGCGGCGCGATGATGAACAGGTGCGCTGTGGAAGCCGTAGCCTGTAGCGGCACGCGCCTGGAGTAGTCCTCCAGCTTCTGCAGCGCGCTGGCCAGTGCGTAGGGATTGCCCGTGGTATGTGCACCGGTCGCGTCGGCCTCGTACTCGCGCGAGCGGGAGATGGCAAGCTGGATGAGACTGGCCGCAATGGGCGCCACGATGAGCAGCAAGAGTCCGCCAAGGCCGCCATTGCGGTCGCGTCCGCCGCGCCCTCCGTAGCCGCCGAAGAGCGAGGCCCAGTAGCCCATGCGCGCGATCATGGTGATGGCTCCGGCCAGGGTTGCGGCAATCGAGCTGGTGAGAATGTCGCGGTTCTTTACGTGGCCCAGCTCATGCGCCAGCACGCCCTCCAGCTCCTCGTCGTTGAGCAGGCCGAGAATGCCGTGGGTGACCGCCGCCGACGCGTGTTGCGGGTTCCTGCCGGTGGCAAACGCATTGGGCGATTCGGTGGGAAGCACATACATTTTGGGCATGGGCAGGCCCTGCTTGGCGGTGAGCCGCTCTACTGCTGCAAAGGCGCGCGGCATCTGCTCGCGCGTCACGGGCTGCGCGCGGTACATCTTCAGCGCGATCTTGTCAGAGAAGAAGTATGCGGTGAAGTTCATTGCGACGGAGATCGCGAAGGCGATGAGCATTCCGTTCTGTCCGCCGATTCGTTCTCCGATGAAGACCAGAAACAGCATCAGCCCAACCAGCAACAAGGTCGATTTAAAAGTGTTCATAACGTCCTCTGGGCGTACCCGGCGTGCCTCATGCAGCCGCGCTTGCCTCGTTATTCATTAGACGCGCCAGGCGAGGCTTGGCTTCGGCCCATTGCGCGGCGCAGAACCACATCGAAGGCTGCCTTGTGCTGCGCGTATTCGTCCTCGCTCAGGCGGCCGGCAAGGCGGTCCGTCTCCAGCACAAACAGCTCGTCCTTAAGTGCGTGCAGAAGAACGCCTGGGCCGACGGTGACAGGTGCGGCAGCGGCATAGACGCCGCTCTGCGCGGTGGCCAGCGAGGGGCCTTCCGTGGATGAGAGCGGCGGAACCGAGTCCGCAAACGCAGTGGCCGGAGTGGGCTGCCCGGCCTTCAGCATGAAGCCCGCGCCCGCCACCAGGGCCAGTCCCAGAGCGCTGAGGATCCACCACTTGTACTTTGCCCAGGGATCGTTGGTGCCATTGGGATCGTCCGGCGCGCCCAGTCCGCCGCCGGGTCGCGTGCCGTTGGTTGCCTGTTGGCCGCCGTTGCTCCCGGGCTGTTCCCCGCTCTGCGCCTGGTCTTGCGGCAACTGGCCGGAGCCCGAGATGGAGAACTGAACCGGCTGCGCAGCCAGCGGATCGTGGTCATCGTAGCTTTGCGCATTGGGGTCCTGATTGAGCGGCTGGAACTGCGACGAACCCTGGAACTGCATGGTCTTGGGCAGCATCACGGCAACATCGCTGGTGGGCACAGACAGCTTGAGTGAAAACGACTGCTTGCCGCTGTAGGGCATGGTGTAGACCACCTGAAAGCGGGTCTCGCCGGGGCGCACGGGAAAGGTGAAGGCATAGTGCCCGCCGGCCGGGTCGAGGGTCTTGACCTCGGTGTTGGTAGGCAGACCACCGGGCGAACTGGCCAGGGTCTGCATCACGATTGCGCCCTTCGGGAGGTAGAAGTCGAAGGTGTTGCCGCCGTATTCGGTGCGCGGCGGCGTGGATGCATTCTGGATAAAAAAGTTCTCCGCAATGTTCAGCAGCTTGCCGCCGGTGTCGGTTTCGGCGCGCAGAACAAGGGCCTCGCCGGTGATGCCCTCGATCTTGGCGGCCGAGTCGTAGACATCGATCTCGAAGCTGCTGGTGCCCGGCGGAACGCTTTTGAAGTACTCCGCCCCGCGATGGGTGACGTGGAGCAGAATCTGACCGCCGTCCGGCGCGACGGCCTGGAAGCGGCCCTGCGCGTCGGAGGTGACCTTGGTGAGCTCATCCATGCTCTGCGCCGTGTTGATGACGGCGATGGTGTCGCCCGAGGAGGGCTTGCCGGTGGTGCGGTCTGTGACCGTGCCGTTGATGGATGAGGCGAAGACAGGCGTGGCGAAGAGCAGGATGCAGGCGAGCGATAGAAGTGTGCGGGATGTTCGGGTCGAGGTGATCAAGGTCAGTGGGTCCAGTTCTCAATCGTCAGATTGGGGATGCGGCTGAATTCGCGTTCATTGTTGGTGACAAGGGTAAGGCCGAGTTGAAGGCAGTGGGAGGCAATCCAGAGGTCGTT
>DATKGA010000176.1:0-6367 GCA_035510935.1 Acidobacteriaceae bacterium | reverse complement strand
CCTGTAAACATAACAAACTAATAGTTTTACAAGCAAAAATTCGCAAGAGGGAGGGGGGGAGGGGGGGGTACATTTACAGGATGCTGAAAACTCCGATTTGCTTAAAGGCACGGCTTCACAAACCTGTCCTGAGCAAAGTCGCAGGATGCCCTGGATGCTTTATTGGTCGAACGACGGCAGCCGCCGAGGGACTGTGGGGGGGGGACTTGGGCATACCTTCCTTATGTGATCAGCGTCGCGTCGTCCGCGTCCTCCGCTTCGTCCGGCTCCACAGTCTCTTCGATCGGAAACTGCGTGCCGCGTCGCCGGTCGAACAATTTGCGCAGCAGGTAGACCACAAATGCCAGCCCGATCGCAAGCGAGATCGCCAGCACGATGTCGGAGCGCTCATGCACCGCTCTGCGGAACGCGTGAGCAATCTCCGGCCCGTAAAACACCGTAATCAGTGCGCACACCAGAAACTGGATCATCTTGCCGCTGAACACCGCGCTGAGGTACAGCAATGGCTTCATCTCGAAGACGCCCGCGCCAAACTCGAACAGCTTGATTGGCATCGGTGGAGGACACATCGCCGGAATCATGATGGCCAGGAATTCCTGGTTCGCAAATCGGTCGCGCATCCGTTCATAGCGCCCCCGGTTGATGCGTTTCAACAGGAACAGTTCGCCGCCCGCGCGACCCACATAGTATGGCACCAGGCTGCCCAGCGACGAGGCCGTGGCAGCCATCAGGCAGTACAGCAGGAACTTCCGGTGGTCGCTGGCAACATAGCCAATCACGGCCCCGTCCATCGTCGTCGGAATCGGAAAAAATCCGGCGTCGACGAAGGCCAGACCGCCCAGGCCCCAGATGCCCAGCGGTAGCAGGGCCGCACTCAGGAGGGTGCCGACTTTATGAACGAGAGCGATAGGTCCAATCTTCACGCGAAACTCGATTCTATGCGCGGATTCATCGATGTGCCGTCCGTCCCGCCAGCAGATCGAGCGCATGAGGAAGCAGCGGCAGGATCGCCGTAAGCGAAGTCACCGCGCCGGCCGGTGAACCGGGCAGGTTCACGATCAGCGCACTTCCGGCTGCGCTCGAAATCGTTCCGCAGACGCCCCGGCTCAGCGCCGCCAGCGGAGTTTGTTGTAGGCCTGCGGCGCGCATCCGTTCGGCTACGCCGTCCACCAGGCGCTCGCAAACTAGTTGCGTCGCCTCTGGAGTCACATCCCGTGCGGCCAGCCCCGTGCCGCCGGTGGTGACGATCAGGCTCGCCCCAGCAGACGCATGAAAGCGCATTGCGGCGGCGATCAGCTCCAGTTCGTCAGGAAGCGTGTCTTGCACCACCGCCGTCGCTCCTGCCGCCTCCAGCAGCGCCAACACCGCTGGCCCCGAAAGGTCCTCTTGCAGGCCCTGCGTGCAGCGGTCGCTGATGGTGAGCACAACAACCCGGGCGTTCTTCGGCAACAGCGCGCTGGCAACCGGGGTGCGGGTCAACGAGTCATGCTCGGTCTTCGCTGATGACGGGGAATCATTCATCCTCTGCTAGTTTACGTCCAGTGTGTTCCGGGCACAGCGACTCGGCTCCAAGCTAGCCCGCAAAGGTGAGAAAATAGATAGGAGCGAAGCGTATGTTGTTTTGTTCGGTCTAATCCGATAGCCGCAGCGGAATCCTATACGAACCGTTTAGTTTAGAGCTGTTCAACGCTCCACTTATCCTTGCCGATGCCCTTCCTGGAATTGTTCCCCAAACCGTCTCGCTCCCCAAACGGCACTCAAAAGAGCACGGAGGACGAGGCTGCGGGTCAGACAGTGGGACCGGCAACGCAGCCCCTCAAAGTGCGTACCCATCGCTACGGCGAACTGGAGGAGCATGAGATCCTCCATCTGATCGATTCGTTCGACGACGAACGCTCCAGGGCTCGCTTCCGCGAATCCATCTACATCTCCATCATCGTCTACCTCGCCATCGCGTGGTTCCTCTTTTACGGCCCGCGCGTCCTCTTCCATCAGCCTCGCTACCAGGATCCCATCGCCCTGATGAAGCAGCACGACCTGCAGCAGTTGTCCTTGAATCTTCCGCGCGCGCGACCCGTGCCCAAAATCGCGCCCAAGATCGACCGCAAGACCATGGAGGCGCTTCAGCAACAGGCTCGCATGAGCGCGCCCACACCGCCCGCTCCAGAGCCAGCACCGCCGCAGGAGGAAGTGCACACTAGCGCGCCGCCTGTGCCTCAGCCGCCGCTGCCAAGCGCGCCTAAACCCGCGCAGTCAGCGGTCGAATCGCCATTACCCTCTGCTCCGCGACCCAACATCGCCCAGAGCAATCAGAGCGTGCGCAGCTCCATGCAGGACGCCATGCGAGGAGCACTCAACGGCCGCGGAGCCACAGACTACGGCCCGTCGCCAGGTTCCAGAGGCCCTTTGCAAGCTGGCGCGGAGATTCTCTCCGACACCATGGGTGTTGACTTCACCGCATACATGCGCAAGCTGCACGACGACATCCAGCGCAACTGGGACCCGTTGATTCCCTCAGAGGTCCAGCCTCCGCTGATGAAGAAGGGAATTGTCGGGATTCGTTTCACCATACTGCCTGATGGCTCGCTCGGCCAGCCGATGATCCTCGAAACCAAGTCCGGCGACGTCGCTCTCGACAAGGCCGCATGGTATGCCATCACCAGCGAAGGACAGTTTCCCCCTCTTCCCAAGCAGTATCACGGCCCGCAACTCGAGCTGCGCGTAGGCTTCTTCTACAACACACCGATCCAGCAGTAACCCACTATGACCCGGCTCCCAGAAGACTCGAAGGCCATCTCGCAAGACGACAGATCCAGCAAAGAAGCACCTTTGTCGGAACAGCTCGAACGTCGCCGTCAAGTGCGTGGCCTGCTCCTGCTGGCACTCGCTGCGATCGCCTTCGCAATCCTCCGCGCTGGAGTGCATCGCGTCTTCACCACAGGCTGGTGGCGACTTTGGTAGACCCCAATGCAGAGAATGCCGAGCTGCTCGCGCCGCTCGTTGTGGTCGTCGGCCCCACGGCAAGTGGTAAGTCTACGCTCGCGCTCGCGCTCGCCGAACAGTTATCTGGCGAGATCGTCAGTTGCGATTCGGTTGCCATCTATCGCGGCATGGATATCGGCACCGCCAAGCCTACGCTGGTAGAACGCGCCCGAGTTCCTCATCACATGATCGACATCGCGTGGCCGAATGAGCCCTGCACTGCCGGAGATTACAGCCGTCTCGCACGCGACGCCATCCGAGGAATCGCCCAACGCAACTGCCTGCCCATCGTTTGTGGCGGAACCGGCCTCTACCTGCGCGCTCTGCTCGACGGCCTCTTCCCAGCGCCGCCGCGCCAGGAATTCCTGCGCGATAAACTTCGCCTGCGCGCCCTTCTCCATGGCTCGGAGCGCCTGCACCGGATACTCGCTCGCCTCGATCCCATAGCCGCGCGACGGATCCACGCTAATGACACGCCCAAACTTATCCGCGCCATCGAGGTTATGCTCACTGCTCGTCAGCCCATCACACAGCAATGGGAACAGCCACGCAACCCGCTCACCGGCTTCCACATTCTCAGTCTCGGCCTCAACCCGCCCCGCGCCGATCTCTACGCCCGCATCAACCGTCGTGCCGCCCATATGTTCGAGCCACTTCATCAAGGAGGAGGCCTTGTAGAGGAGACCGCCCAACTCATCATCCAATATGGCGACAAATATCGCCCGCTCACTTCACTCGGCTACACCCAAGCCGTTGCTCTGCTGCGCGGCGAGATCACGCGCGATCAGGCCATCGCCAGGGCCCAGCAGGGTCACCGTAACTACGCCAAACGACAGTTCACGTGGTTCCGCAAAGACCCAGCAATCCACTGGCTTCCCGGTTTCGGCAGCGACCCAAAGGTTATACGGCAAGCCTGCTCCCTCATTGTCCAGCACCTTAAGACTCATAGTTGTTGACCGGGAAACGAAGGTCCGTACATGGCGAGATACAGGCGCGTTGAGCTAATAGGGAAACTCAGTGAGCTCTTATCGGACCGTGGGAGCTACTTCTTCAGCAGCCAGAGGACGCTGGCATGGGGTTCGAGGGTGAGGCTCTGTACGGACTTCACCTTGTTGACCGTCTTTCCTGTCCATACGTCTTTGACGCGGTACGTGGCGGCTTCGAGGTTGTAGGCCTCGAAGCTGCTGTCGAGCACAACCTGCGACTCGCCGGTGTTGAAGAGGGCAAGGGCGATTGAGCCGTCGGGAGAGTCTGGAGGCAAGTCAGCTGTCCAGGCGATGATGTCTCCGTCGTGTATCACCTGGCCACTGCGGGTCGCGGTCTGGTCAATACGTATGAGGTCTGGGTTGGTGAGAAGTTTGAGAGTTGCATCGTCGAGCAGGGTGAGATTGGCACCCAGAATCAGTGGCGAGCGGGCCATCGCCCATAGGGTTAGCATGGTCCTTTGCTCGGTGGGTGTAAGTCGAGTGGTGCGAGGTTGACCATCGCCAGGGACGGGACGGAGTTCGCCGATCGGAAGCATGTCTGCGTCGGGCCAGTTGCCCGGTTTGACGTATTGCGCCCAGGCTGCAGTCTTGGCGAACTGGCCGGTGATGCTCTGTGGGAATGCCTTGCCGTTGTCGTTGCTCCACACGTCCCATACGTCATCGGAGATGCGCCACATCTGAGCGACTGCTGCGACTTCGGCGGCGTTTTCTAGGGAGGTCGGACCAGGGGAGAGGCTGAGAACCATAGGGCGCCCAGTCTTGTCGATAGCGCGGCGGATCATACGAATCTCGTCGATCTTATAGGGGTGCGAGGCGATGCAGTCCACCTTGATAAGGTCCACGCCCCAGTCGGCGTACTGGCTGAGTAGTGAGTCGTACCAGGCCTGGCCGGCCGCGTTATTACGGACGCCCCAGTTGGTGGGGTCCCAAGGGCAGGCATCGGTCGTATCGGCGGCGTCGGCAGTGTGGAAAGAGCTGTCAGCGATGGGCAGGTTACGCTCGACCGATGCACGGGGAATGCCGCGGACGATATGAATGCCGAACTTGAGACCTTGTGCGTGGACCCACTCGGCGAGTGGCTTGAAGCTGGTCGACTCCGTCGTAATCAGCAGCTTGTACGCAGGGTGCGGTTCCGATGACCCCATCTGCACGAGCGTAGGCTTTCCTGACGAGGGGAAACGCTCCGGAACAGGCACGTAGCGCCCGTTGGCGTCGAGAGCGTATACCAGCGTGTCGGGCTTCGGGCGGTCTTCAGGGTTGAAGAAGAACCAGCCTTCATCGATGACAGCATAGTTCCAGCCGAAGGATTTGAGCTCGTTAGCTTCAACCTTGACATTGGCGCGAAATTGCTCCTCGGTAATGGTCAGGCCGTATGAATCCCAGCTATTCCAGCCCATCGGCGGCGTGAGGGCGACCTTCGCCGCAGGGGCCGTCTGCGAGGATGGCGACGGTGACTGTGTGCTTGCCGGCTGACCTGCTAGTGCCAAGATCAAGACAAGGTACGCCCAGGAGACTTTCATTGCTGCCCTCACGTCGTTTGCAAACATTGCGTGCGTGGAATTATGTTGCATCCACGATACCGCGAGTTGGACTGGAGTGCATAGGTGCTCAACTTGCCTGGCCCGCTGCTCCACACAATTGAGAAATGCGATAGCCTCTGGTGGGATGGATATTTGCTACATGAGACGTTCTGAAGCAGGAAGCTCGGTGGAGCGTATGGGGCGGATAGTAACCCTGGGAGCGGCTCTTGCTCTGACTATTCTGAATGGCTGCGCCAGCCCCGGTCCACCGCAGCCGCCGTCGCTAATGTTGCCTGAGCGCGTTACCGGGCTGACCGCCAGCCGAGTGGGCAATGAGGTGAGACTACAGTGGACTACGCCCACTCGGACCACCGATAAGCTTTTGATCGCGGGGCCGGTTGTGGCCGAGATTTGTAGGGAGACTGCGGTGGTGGCCACTGCTTCGACGAGAGTTGGTCAGAACGCGGTAAAGGCTCCGTGTTCTCCAGTCATAATGCGAAAAGAGGTGAAGCCCGGACCTTCGGAGGTGACTGATACCCTGCTAGCAGAGCTGACGTCTGCACCGGCTAGGCTGCTTGTGTATCATGTACAACTACGTAACGCCGCGGGTAGAACTGCGGGGCCTTCGGTGGCTGTCTACGCGGCATCGGGACCAGCTCCGCCAGCAGTTGAGGAACTATATGGCAGGCCGACGAAAGCAGGTGTTGTTCTGGAGTGGAAGGCCACGGCTGGTGGCACGGAGGCAGTTGAACTGGATCGCAGTATCGTACAGTCTCCTACGGAAAGCTCCGCGACAACCTCAGCGACACCTTCAACAACAACCGCAACGACGGCGGGTTCGAGCGCGGAGCACAAAGGCAAATTTCCGGGAGCAACAAA
>DATKGA010000175.1:0-54573 GCA_035510935.1 Acidobacteriaceae bacterium | reverse complement strand
AGGAGAGGAAAGCGCATCTTCTTCCACTCCATCAGCTCGCGTTCGGCGTCGTCTGCGCGGCGCTCGGCCTGACTGGACTCGGCTGCAATGGCAGATAATTCCGCCTCGGGAATCGGCTCCGATGCGGATGGTTGAAGACTTCGCGCTGCAATTTTAGTGTGTGTAACAAATTTAGTGGCCTGTTGCCACGGCTGCGGGTCAGTACTCAAAATTGCATCGCCGTGCGTGTTGGCTCCCGCGTGGATGAGATCGCGAACCAGGCGATGAACGATCAGGTCCGGGTAGCGCCGGATGGGCGAGGTGAAGTGCGTGTAGCAAGGGCTGGCCAGCGCAAAGTGACCCTCGTTCCGCTCGTTGTAGCGGGCCTGCTTCAGTGAGCGCAGCATCAGGTAGCTGAGGATGCGCTCCTCCGGCTTGCCTGCGATCTTCGCCGTGAGCCGCTGGTACATCTGGGGCGTCACAGGGATGGATTCCGCGACCTCGTGCGTCTGCGCCTGCCTCCCGCTGCCGCCGCGCCGGGCGTCGCGCCTGTCAGCCTTCATCGTCATCCGTTTTACGGGCAGGCTGGAGAATCCCAGCGAGTAGCCGAAGCCGCTGGCCGTCTCCTCGAAGTCGAGGATACGCTTGGGGTCGGGCGCCTCGTGGATGCGGTAGATGCCGGGAATCGCGTTCTTCTCGATCCAGGTGGCGACGCATTCATTTGCGCAGAGCATGAACTCCTCGATGAGGCGGTGCGCCCAGCCGCGCTCGGAGCGCACGATAGACTGCATGTTTCCGTCGGGGTCGAACTCGATCACCGGCTCCGGCAGATCGAAGTCGATGGAGCCGCGGCGATGGCGCTTGGCATTCAGATTGAGGGCGAGCTGATACATCCGATCAAAATAAGTTATAAATTCTGCAAAGTGTTCGCGCACGGCCTGGTCCACATCGGTTGCGGCATCCGTTGAGCTATTAATAATCGCCTGAACCTGGGTGTAGGTCATGCGCTTTGCGCTGCGGATGATGCCCTCGCAGATTTCGTAGCCCAGTACCTCACCGCGCCCGTCGATCTCCATCAGGCAGCTCAGCACCAAGCGGTCTTCGTCCGGGCGCAGACTACAGATGCCGCTGGAGAGTTGGGGCGGAAGCATGGGCACCGCGCGGTCCGGGAAATAGACGCTGGTGCCGCGCAGGCGCGCTTCGAGGTCGAGCGCCGTCCCCGGCTGCACATAGTGGCTGACATCCGCGATATGGACCTGAAGCTGCCAATTGCCGTTGGCCAGCGGAGTGACCAGCACGGCATCGTCGAAGTCGCGCGCTGTTTCGCCGTCGATGGTGACGATCGGCAGCCCGCGGAAGTCGCGTCGCTGCGCAGGCAACTGCGGTGTCGTCGCATCGACGGTTTGCGTCGCCGACTCGCTCGCCTCGGCCAGCACGTTCGCGGGAAAGACATGCGGCAGATGATGCTTTCGAATCACAATCTCCACATCCACGCCGAAGGCATCCGGCGGCCCCAGCACTTCGATCACACGCCCGCGCGCAGGCCGGCCGGGAGCAGGGAAGTCAGTGATCTCCACATCGACGGCGATCCCCTCCAACAGAGTGTGGGTCGCCGCGACGTCGTCTAAGCTCCACTTGTGTTGCTGCGTCTGCGCCTCTTCTCCCAGCACGCGGTGCGGCGTCTCCATGGGTGTTGCGGGAACCTCAGCGCCGTCGGGAATCAGGATTGCGCCGCCGCCCGGAGCGCCAGTCATGCGCTCATCCAGTGGAGTGACATAGTTTCCGTTCGCCAGCGGCACATCGTCCCAGGCGCCCCGGCTGCGTCGTGCCCGCGCGTAGTGAAATATGCCGACCACGGTTGGATTGCGCCGCGTGAGCACACGCGCAATACGGCCCGAGTGTCGCCCATCACGGCCCGGCGGAGCCTCATCCACCAACACCTCGTCGCCTTGCATTGCTCCGTTCAGTTCATTGGGCGGAATGAACAGATCGTCGTCGCGGTTGGTGCTGCCATTGGGCCGCACAAATCCATAGCCATCGCGGTGCAGATCGAGTTTGCCGGCCAGCAGCCGATCGCGGGTGGTGCGCAATGGCCGCCGTTCGCCGGGCATGGCATCACTTCGTCCAGGCCGCGCCGTTTTATCGAAGGTTGCCTCGGGCAGCGCCCATTGTTCCATCTCGGTCTTCACCAGGTCGCCGCGCGCCGTGATGCGCGCCAACTGCTCCAGCAGCAGACGGCGCTCGCGCCCACCGCCCAGCCCCAGCTCGCGAACCAGTTGCTTGTACCCCGCGCGATGGCCCGCCGAGCGCTCGATGCGCCGGATGAGTTCGCGGTCGGTCTGCGGATATGGTGTTTGTGCCATACGTCAGAGGATACCGCGACGCTTAATAGCGTGTGTGCGAAGAGTACGCAGGCCTACTTCGAGTTGGCCCTCAGCAGTCCCACTGCCTGTTCCAGCGTTGTCCCCAGAGGCACCAGTGTGAACTCCGTCTTCACCTCATCCTCCTGCTCGCCGATGGTTTTGAAGAAGAGGGCGTGGCCGCTGATGTGGACATGGGTCTCGGTGATCTCCCAGTAGGCCGGGGATACCTGCCTGCGCTCCACGTCGAAGGTACTGCCTTGCTTGATGCGAGCTAAAAGGCCGAAGCCGATGGTTACATCGCTGCCCAGCATACCCTTGAAGGTGCGTATGCGATGTTGCGAGCGTTCCACCACCATGGTTCCGCTCATCTGTCCCATCACTCGAGCCTCCATGTCCGGTGGATGGAAGTTCGGGTCCGGGTCAAAGTGAAGCGTCGTCGCCTCCGGGGTTGCGCTCACCACTTTCCATAGAAAGGCCTGTGGCAGCAGGTTCAGCAGCTCGACCGCGCTCTTGTCGTCGTGCGCGCCATTGGCACGCTGCTTCTTCTGCTCCGCCGTGTCGTGGATGAACTTCTGCGTGCGCTGATCTTCCTCCGCCAGATCTTCCGCGGAAACGGGCTTGCCGTTCTCCTGCACATGGCGGCTGATGGCCCCATTCTCGGTCTCGACGATGATCATGGAGTTGCCGCCCGCCTCGGTTCGAAGGTATCGCCAGTGCGAGTTATCGTCGTGATTAGCCGCCAGCTCGGCGTTTACCGCCTGCTGCACGATCGGCTTGGCGTCCTGCGCCTGCGCGTCCAGTGCCTGCGCGGCAAGTATCACGCATAGCATTCCACCCCAGAGTTTTGTACTCAACTTCATTCCTCTCCTTAGACGCGGTTGGCTTGTACTGAGTTATCGCAAGTAACACGCGGCGATCCAGATTAGCTCACTTGACCCACTCCACGCGTACGCTCTTCTTGCCCAGGCGCAGCGCAATGGAACCGCCCGCGTTCACACCCTTCAACAGCTTCTCGGTGAACTTTTCACCGTCCACGCTGACTGCATTTTCTGCCAGCTTGCGTGTTGCCTCACCGGTTGAACTCGCCAGGCCGGCAAGCTGCAGCAGCTTCGGCACGCGAACTACCGCGCCCTCGCGCAGGCCCAACTCGACGACCAGGCCATCCGCGGCAAGCGAGATCAGCACGACGGGGGCGTCTTCGGCGACGACGCGCTGCTGAAACTGCTTTGCCCAGTTCTCTGCCGCGGTGTCGGCGGCGGCGGATGAATGGAAGTCGTGCACGATACCCCATGCCAGATTCTTTTTCGCCTGCATGGGATGCAGCGCGCCGCCGGCAACCTCGGCCTGCATTGCGGCGATCTCGCTTGCGCGCAGGTCGGTGAGCAGGGTGAAGTACTTCCACATCAGCTCGTCGGAGACGGACATGACCTTGCCGTACATCTCACTGGGCGGCTCATCGATGCCAATAGCGTTGCCCAATGACTTGGACATCTTCTGCACGCCGTCGAGGCCCTCAAGGATCGGCGTCATCAGAACGATCTGCGGCGGCTGGCCGTCCTTGCGCTGTAGCTCGCGGCCCATCAGCAGGTTGAACTTCTGATCTGTCCCGCCGAGCTCCACATCGCAACGCAGCGCGACGGAGTCGTATCCCTGCGCCAGCGGATACAGCAGCTCGTGTACGCTGATCGGCTGCTCCTCCTTGAAGCGTTGATGGAAGTCTTCGCGCTCCAGCATCTGCGAGACGGTCGCCTTGGCAGCGAGATTGATCAGCCCGGCGTAGCCCAGCTTGTCCAGCCACTCGGAGTTGTAGCGGACCTCGGTCTTTACGGCGTCGAGAATCTTGAAGACCTGCGCCTTGTAGGTCTCGGCATTGCGGTCGATCTCTTCGCGGCTAAGCGGCTTGCGCGTGACGTTGCGGCCGGTGGGGTCGCCGATCAGTGCAGTCGAATCGCCGATGAGGAAGATGACGGTATGTCCCAGAGACTGGAAATGACGCAGTTTTCTGATGAGGACGGTGTGGCCCAGATGCAGGTCCGGCGCGGTGGGATCGAATCCGGCCTTGATCCGCATGGGCACGCCCGACGCGCGCGACTGCGCGATGCGTTCCCGAAGCGCCTCCAGCGGAATGATCTCCGCCGCGCCCTTGGTAATCAGATCCAACTGCTCCTCGACCGAAGCAAACGTAGCCATATTATTCAAGTATAAAGAACTCGACGATCTTCCCACTTCAAATACGAGTGCTAATGCATCGTGTCTCTATGATGAGTGGACATCGCGCAATATACTAGATCGCGTTCCCCCTGCCTGCCGATCCACCTTTTGAAACTGTCCACCGTACATAAGACACACTTCCACCGTGCGTGTCAGCAAGACAGCCTACCGTCGCCCGATGCTGCCAGGCCTGAACTACTTTCCCTTTACCGGCAGGTCAGAGTTCCAGGTATCGGCCTCGACCTTCCAGGAGCCGTCGGCCTGCTTCTTCCAGATGGCGAGGTATTTCCCCGTGTCGGTTACGGGCTTGCCCTTGGCCACTTTGGTGGTCATGGTGTACGAGCCCAGGATGTAGGCCAGATCGCCGGACTTGGCGGCTTCCACGTACATCGGCTTCCAGGAGACGCTAACGCCGGGAGTCAGCCGCCCCGCCCACGACTTCTGCATCTGCGAGCGGTTGGTGAGCAGCTCCTCGTTGGCCGGCAGCGAGACTGCGTCGTCGGCGTAAAAAGTCAGCAGGGTGGTGAGATCGTGCGCCGTCGCGGCCTTGAGGACCTCCGCATCGGCCTTCTTTACCGCCGCCATCGGCTGCTGCTCCGGAGAAGCCACGACCGCTTGCTGCCCGTGGCTCTTGATCCAGTACGCTCCGCCGGCCCCCAGCGCCACCAGGCAAAACAACGCGACCCAAACACCTGCCTTGGAACCCTTCTTGGTGCTGGCAGTCGCACCTGTATCGGTATCGATCCCGCTGATAATATCGATCATTTGCTCGTCCTCCTACGCGCAAAACTCTACGCTCTACGCTAGGGGGTGGCCGTGACGCGGGTCACACCCGCTCTTCGCCGGAATCGGCCTCAGAACCCGGCTTCAAGCCGGGCGAATCCCCGCGCCGGGAACCTGGCACCTGATACCTTGTTCCCATGGATGCTGAACGACTCCGCGCGTATCTATTGACCCTGCCGCATGTGGCCGAGACGATGCAGTGGGGCGCGAACCTGGTCTACTGGGTGGGCGACAAGGCGATTGGCGGCAAGATGTTCGCGCTCATGAATCTAGACGAGCCTGCGGCAGGCAAGCCGCACCTTGTTCTTTCGTACTCCGCCGGTCCCGCGCGCTATGCTGAGTTGCTGGAACTCGACGGCCTGGTTCCCGCGCCCTACATGGCGCGCATTCACTGGGTTGCCGCCGAGGGCTGGGAGGTCTTCACGGACGCCGAGTGGAAGCGCGAGCTGCGCGCTGGCTATGAAATAACCCTGGCCAAGCTACCCAGGAAGGTCCGCGCCACGCTAGCATTGCCCGCCGCTGAGCAGCGCCGCCTGATTGCCGCGCGCCGCAAGCTGCTGGAAGCCCGCTCGAAGAAGGCGAAGTAGATTGCTTCAATCCTCCTTTCGAGCGGCACCAGCAAGGGCGACGGAGATGCTGCAAGCGCTCTCTTCCTAGGAAGGTTGCGCTCCGCGGTCAAATATCCCCGCGAACGAGGTCCGGTAGGCATACACCAGGAAGGCTTCCAGTAATCCGACCACCAATCCGATCGCGAGACCGTCAGGCGCGAGCGTCAACCCGAAGAGCAGGATATTGGTAATCATCCCCGCCAGCAGGGTCAGTCCGAGCGGCACATACCGTCCGAACAGCAGCAAAATACCGCCTACAGCTTCCACAAATCCATAGAACTTCAGCCACCCGTGGGTGTACATCAGTACCATCAGCGAACCCGCATCGCCGGTTGGCATAGCCATGTGCAGGAACGGGATAATTTTATTAATTCCGAAGACCAAAAAAACCAGTCCCAGCAGAATACGCGCGATCAACACCGCTATCTTCATTGCAGTTTGCTCCTCGATTGGAGATGAGTTTCACGGCCCAACTACGGAGGTGTTCATTTATCCGATGCCGTGCAGACCCAACTGATGCAAAATGAAGGCATGAGCCAAGAATCCCATCCCGCCCCCGGCGTCACCCTATCGTTAGCAGGCCGCACCGCCCTTATTACGGGAGGCTCGCGCGGTATCGGCGCGGCCACCGTTCGCCTCTTCCGCAAGGCCGGGGCGCGCGTCGCCTTCAGCTACCACTCCGCCGCGGATCAGGCGAACGCCCTTTCCGCAGAGTGTGGAGGCCCCGCTGCCTGCCTTCCCATCCAGCAGGCGCTGGCTACACCCGAAGACGGTGAAGCCCTCGTTGCACGCACTCTCGCAGCCTTCGGCGATCTGGACATCCTGGTCGCAAACCACGGCATCTGGCCACCTGTGGTAACCACCGTTGCCGACATGACTCCTGCCCAGTGGCGTCGCACGCAGGCCACCAATGTCGACAGCGTATTCGGCCTGGTGCACGCCGCTGCCGCTTACATGCTCACCCGCCCACGCCCAGCCGCCGACCCAAAGATCACCGCCGGGTGCGTCCCGCTGCAGCCCGCCCGTGGACATATCGTCCTGATTGCCTCCGCTGCCGGACAACGCGGCGAAGGAGGCCACGCCGACTATGCCACCAGCAAAGGCGCCATCATTGCACTCACCAAGTCGCTCTCGTCTGAACTGGCTCCGCATGGTATCTACGCCAACTGCGTTGCCCCCGGCTGGACGCACACTGAGATGACCGGCTCCGTCTTCGACCTCCCCGAGGTTGCCGCCCGCACCAACCCCACCATCCCCGTGGGACGCCCCGGGCACGTCGACGAGATCGCGGGCCCCATTCTGTTTCTCTGCACTCCGTTTGCGGGCTTCATCTCCGGCGAAATCTTCAACGTCAACGGCGGCGCTGTGCTTACCGGCTGACACCGGTTCCACGAAGGCCCTAGTTCGTGGTGTAATACACCGCCAGCGTACCCACTCGCGTTGCCGGGCCGCTTCCCGCAGCCGCGTTTTGCCAGGTCATCCCCAGGCTGGTGTTGAAGAGCATGGGAGACTCGCGGAAGTAGCGATATGCCGTCCAGTAGGTCGTGTTGTCCGGGGCGCTGGATTTGTAGTATCGCGCGATCCCGTACTCATCCGCCCGCCCGTGGAACTGGTCGCCATAGAACTGGTTGCCGAAGAAGTCCTCCGTCCCCCCGTAGCGGTAGTCGGAGCCGTCCACGGCGATGTCCGGGTTCATCTCAAGCCATGTTGGTTCCACCTGGCCCGGAGCGGACGATACAAAGTAAATGCTCTCGAGCTCTCCCGGCCCACTGACCGTGGGTAGGACGGTGAGCACCTGGCCGGCGGCAAGGTTGGAGCTGGCCCAGTCGTTGGCGACCATATGAAAGACGTTCCGTGTGGCAGTGTAGCGACCGGCGGGGGCAATCCCTGGGTAGTAGTCCACCTGGGACCACCACACCACGCCCGGGCCGGGCGGCACCGTGATGGAGATCTGGATGCTGCTGTTGTACTTGATATACACGCGCCGATAGCCCGAAACGCTGTCGGTCGTTCCGTTTGCGATGCCTAAATACTTGCTCAGGAACAGGTCGCCGGTCGCCTCCGCTCCATCGCTCGTCGAATAGCCATTCCATAGAAGGAACATGCCCAGCGTGCAGCTGTAGGACCTGCCGTCCACGGCAATCGTCAGCAGCGTATTCGCTGCAATCGGTGTGGGCGAGCCTGCGCTGTAACCCCCTGCCAACTGGATGCGTTCCACGTTGCCGGGGCCCGTCGCGGCGAACAGTGTCAGGCTACTGCCCCCTGCGAGGTTGTAGCCTTTCAGATACGCCACGCTCATCGTCCGCGTCTCGGCTACGGCACCACCCGCCGGTCCCGTGGCTCCCAGGGGCCCTGCAAGCCCCATCGGCCCAGCCGCACCCACTGGCCCTGCGGGCCCCATTGGGCCAACTGCCCCCTGTGCTCCACTCGCACCGGCCGGGCCCATTGGGCCAACCGGCCCTTGTGCTCCAGTGGCACCGGCTGGCCCCGCCGGTCCAGTCGCCGATGTCGCTCCGGTTACTACGGCCGTCTTGTCTCTGGAGCTGAACAGCGCCCACTGCGAGGCGCTTGTCTCCGGTGAATTGTCCACATTATTGGCCATCAGCGATATATAAAAATCGCTGCCCAACGACACCATGTCGTTCAAGCTATAGACCGTGCCGGCAGAGTAGCTCCCCATGTACGCCACATAGGTCCTGGTCTGCGCGCATGCAGGCTGGGCATGTGTCAGTGCAAGAGACAACAGCAGCGTGATTGAGAGCATTAAGCGACGCACCATGTCACATCCTGTCTAACCTGGAATCAAAGTCAGCGCTCCGCTCACCACAGCCAGCGCGTAGTTCTTCGCTGTCACCGTGTCTGCAAGCTCAATCAGCAAGGTCCCCTGTATTGTGTACGCGCCCGGAACCAGGGTCAGCGCTCCGCGGGTCACATCCAGCGAATACTGCGCACCAGTGACGCTGTCGATCAGTCCAGGATCGGTCGTACCCATGCTTCCACTGGCCGTCTCAGTCAGTATCAGAGAGCCAGCTGCCACGCTCAGGTTGTAGTGTGTCTCGGTTCCCGGATCCGTCAGCATCAGCCCGTTGCTGCCCACACCGGATTGTGGACGGCTGAGGCCGTCTCCGCATCCAGCCATGGCAAGGCCCAGTCCGGCAACCAGTACAACCGCTGCAAATCGCCTCATCATGCCAACTCCAGGACGCTGTCCGATTGCTCTCACATTTTCTACATCGGCTGCACAGCGACCGCCTTCAGCCGCACCCCTCGATCCATGCACAGGCCAGTCCAAAAAAATCTGCTGCCTCGTATACTGAAGTCAGCGATTGGAAATTCGACCAGAAGATAATTCAGCATGACGCGCTACCTCGTTCCAGCCACGCTCTTCCTTGCCGCCGCGACTCTGCTGGTCCTGCCTCCGCTGCTTTGTGCGCAGGCCTCCGACATTCCCAGTGCCGCGCCTGCCTCCGCGGCGAACGGCCAGAGTGATACGGAGCGCGGTCGCCAGCTGATCGACGAGATGATTACAGCGCTGGGCGGCCAGTTGTGGCTGAACCGCGCCACCATCCAGGTGGACGGCCGCACCTCCTCCTTCTTCCACGGCCAGCCCAACCCGTACATCACGGAGTACCACGAACAGCGCCGCTTGGCCCTCAACGGCCAGCCCGAGGCAGACCGCGTCGGATTTCTGACCGAGCGAGGCATGATCGAACCGGGAAAGAAGATCGACGTAGTGCAGATATGGACCAGGGACCACGGCTACGAGGTGACCTACAAGGGCCAGACCGACCTGCCCAAGGACCAGGTGGAGGAGTACTACCGGCGCCAGGCACATTCCATTGAGACCGTGGTTCACGACTGGCTCAATGCGCCGGGCGTGATCATCGTGGCGGAGGGCACACACATGGTGGAGCGGCGCCTGGCCGACCGCGTCAGCGTGCTTACAGCCAACAACGACGCCGTTACAATCGACCTGGATGCAGCCAGTCACCTGCCCATCCAGCGCACTTTCCGCTCGCGCAATGCACAGTTCAACGACTATGACGAGGACTCCGAGAGCTACGACGACTACCACACCTTCCAGGGCCTGCCCACGCCCATGACCATTACCCGCTACCACAACGGAGATATGGCCGGCCAGAGTTACGTCACCAAGGTCGTATACAACCTGCCCATGGACCCCTCTCTGTTTGACCCCAGCGTCGCGCTCAAGAAGAAGTAACGGCGTTTATACTCAATCGTGAGATGAGCGACCAACCGAACCAGCCCTCCGGATATGCACAGACGATGGACATCAACCAGATTATGTCGCTGCTTCCCCACCGTTACCCGTTCCTGTTGATCGACCGCGTGGTCGAGATTGAGCGCAAAACCCGTATTGTCGCTATCAAGAACGTCACCATCAACGAGCCGCACTTTGCCGGCCACTTTCCCGACTTCCCCATCATGCCTGGAGTGCTGATCATCGAGGCGATCGCGCAGGCCGGCGCAGCGCTGCTGCTGACTGAGTTTTCCGCAGCCGAGCGGGCCAGCAAGTTGATGGTCTTCACCAGCATCGACGACGCGCGCTTCCGCCGCCCGGTGGTACCCGGCGATCAGTTACGCATTGAGGTCACGGTGCTGAACTGGCGCAGCAACGCGGTAAAGATGCGCGGCGTTGCCATGGTCGACGGCAAGCTCGCCTGCGAGGCCACGGCCATGTGCGCGCTGACCAATCGCAAGGCCGCCGAACCAGCCGGAGCCACAGTCGAGTGAGCCGCATTCATCCCACAGCGATCGTCGCGGCCGGCGCGCAGATTCCCGCCTCCTGCAGCATCGGGCCATTTTGTACTGTCGGGCCCAATGTGGTGCTTGGCGAAGAGTGCGAGCTTGTCTCCCACGTGGTGCTTGATGGACACCTCACCCTCGGCCGCGGCAACCGCATCTTCCCCTTCACCTCGATCGGCATCGCGCCGCAGGACCTGAAGTACGCGGGCGAACCTACGCGCTGCGAAATCGGCGACATGAACACCATCCGCGAGTGCGTCACCATCTCCCGCGGAACCGCAGGCGGCGGAGGCCTCACCAGCATGGGATCAGGTTGCCTGCTCATGGTCTCCAGTCACATCGGTCATGATTCGCATGTCGGCAACGGCTGCATTCTTGCCAACGCGGCCACGCTGGCCGGCCATGTCACGATGGAGGACTACGCGGTTGTTGGCGCGTTCAGCGCGGTCCACCAGTTCTGCCGCGTTGGCCGCTACGCCTACATTGGCGGAGGCACCATGGCCACGCAGGACGTGTTGCCTTATTCGCTGACCTCGATCGAGCGCAACAACCACGCCTACGGCATGAACAAGGTCGGTCTGGAACGGCGCGGCTTTACTCCGGCGCAACTGAAGGCACTGCGCCAGGCCTACCGCCTGCTGCAGGCCTCCAAACTGAACACCGCCGACGCGCTGGCGGCCATCCACGCCACGCTGCTGGCTGATGGCGGCGCGGCTGATCCAGCCGCTACAGAACACGTCCGCTACCTTGCGGAGTTCATCGCCTCCAGTCATCGCGGAGTGATTAAGTAGGAGCATCCGCAGTGCCAACGATTCTCCGTGTCGGCCCGTATCGATTCTTCTTCCAATCGCTGGAAAACGACGAGCCATCGCATATTCATGTTGAAGCCGCTGAAAACGTGGCAAAATACTGCTTAGCACCGCCAGCTTTTTCCGCCTCACTTAACGTATGCAAGTGCCAATCCTACTGCTTCTCTTCGCAACTCTGCCTGCTCTAGCGCAGACACTGCCCGCGCCCGGAACTCCCATGGATGTCTACGACGGATTTGAAGGTGCGAAGCTGAGCCCTCTGTGGGAGACCACGCCTGTCGCCCCCGGTGCGCTTAGCTTGCAGTCTGCTATTGTTCGTGCGGGCCACGGCGCCATCCAAATAACCCTCCATGCCAACGACAAGTTTGAAGCTGGCCAGCATGGCGATGCAGACAGCGAACGCGACGAGTTACTGGAAGCCCGCGCGCTCACCTCTAAAGAGAACATTGGGTATGAGTATTCCTGGAGCATGTATCTCCCGGCGGACTTTCCCATCGTTCCCGTCCGCCTTGTTGTTGCCCAGTGGAAGCAGTATTGCGGTTCCGACACCGCTCCCTGCTCCGACGACAGTCCTGTGCTCGCCGTGCGCTACGTGGATGGGGTTCTTCGTATTACGCAGAGTTTTGGCCGCAGCGAAAAAACTGTCCTGTACGAGGAGAAGCGCGACCTGCGCGGGCATTGGCTCGGCCTCCGCTTTCAGGCGCGCTTTACGCCGCAGGCGAACGGCTTTGTCCGCGTATGGCTGGACGGAAAACAGGTGGTAGACTTCACCGGCGTCACGGCCGACGCGGAAAACGCAGCCACCGGATACACCACTCCCGGCTACTACTACTTCAAGATGGGACTCTACCGCAATGTTATGCCCCAGCCTATGACGATCTACCTGGACGAGTACCGCAAGAAGCAGCTGCCTTCGGACGCGACAAGCACCGGACGGCCCAATTGAAGCGAGACATCGAGATTTGGGGATTGTGCGGCGGAAAGAGGGGATGGTGCGCCCGAGAAGATTCGAACTTCTGGCCTACAGCTTCGGAGGCTGCCGCTCTATCCAGCTGAGCTACGGGCGCACTCCTAAAGCCTAGCATGGAGGGAGCGGCATCGCATCTGTGCGCGGGCCGCATCTTATCTGGTTGTTATGCGTATTGCGTCTTGCTTGACAGGCTACCGCGGAGAGTCGAGCATCGATCAGGATGAGGCTTGCAGCGAGAGATAGCCGCATTCACAACGAAAGCTGGCGCTTACCCCGCCCAACGGTAAAGAAAGAGACACAATGAGAGTTCATCCTTCGCATCTTCGCTTCCGCTCGCTCGCCACCGTCGCTGTGATCGCGGTGCTGGCCATTGCCTCAACGGTGCTGACCGCGCAGATGGGTGGTGGGCAACCGGCAGCCGCTTTGCCCAGCCCAGCCGCAACCGCCAACGTCACCATTGGCGGCGGTAGCATCACCATCAAGTACAACACGCCGCAGATGCGTGGGCGCAAGATCATGGGCAGCCTTGTCCCTTATGGCCAGGTATGGCGGACGGGCGCGAATCCAGCCACCACTCTGATTACTTCAGTGCCGCTGAAGTTCGGCACGCTGCTGGTTCCTGCGGGGACGCATACCATCTATTCGTTACCCAGCGCGGAGACCTGGCAGCTCATCCTCAACAACCAGACCGGGCAGTGGGGCCTCACCTACACCCCGAGCATGGACCTGGGCCGCATCCCCATGCTGGCAAAACCTATGGCGGGGCCGCAGGAGGGGATGAGCCTGAGCTTCGAGAACACCACAGCTAAATCCACTGAGCTGCATATGCGCTGGGAGACGACCGACCGCTACGTCGTGATCACAGTGCCGTAGGTTCCGCGAGGTCGCTTCCTTTGGCCTCAGGCCCCAGTGCGGCGACCGTGGCAACAGCGATGGCGACGATTACCACCGTTGCAGAGAGAGCGACGTTCAATGCTCCGCCGTTGTGGCGCGAGGCGTAGGCTGCCTGGAAGACCGCATTGCGCGACGAGAGAAGGTTGCCAAGCTGGTAGGCGACGCCGGGGAAGACGGCGCGCACCGGGCCCGGAGCCAGCTCGTTGAGGTGCGCGGGAACGATTCCCCAGGCTCCCTGCACCATGAACTGCATCAGGAACCCGCCTACGGCCAGCGCTGCCATGGAGTGCGACCAGGCCCAGAGCGGCACCATGGGAATGGCGAACAAGGCGGCGAGCAGGATGGTCTTCCTGCGACCCAGCTTCTCGGAGAGCGCGCCGCAGCAGATGCCGCCGATAAACGCTCCAATGTTGGCAATGGCGGCGACCAGGCCGACGTGGCCATCACTGAGACCGCGGTCCAGCAGGAAGGTTGGGTACAAATCCTGCGTGCCGTGACTGAACGAGGTGAATGCGGTCATCAGGACGACGAGGAAGAGAAAGCTTGGCAGGTAGCCGATGGAGATTTTGAAGAGATATTTTGCGCGCGTGAAGTCGAAGCTCCTGGAGGGGGCCTGGCGGCGGCGATCGCGGCTGGCAAGCCATACGGGCGACTCTTTCACCTTGCATTGCAGGTAGAAGGCGAGCAGCGCGGGCAGCGCTCCCACCATGAACATCACGCGCCAGTTTGTCATCATTCCGGAGCCGTGCAGGTGGGGAAAGAAGAGGCCGAATAATGTGGCGGCCAGCAGGTTGCCGACCACATAGCCTTCCTGCAGCAGGCCGGAGAAGAAGCCGCGCCCGCGAGCAGGGAGCGTCTCTAGCGCGAGCGCGGCACCGACACCCCAAACGCCGCCCATGGCGACGCCGAAGAGAGCGCGGCAGACCAGAAAGCTGTGCAGCGTGGGCGCGAAGGCGGAGGCCAGCTCGAAGACGGAGAAGGCGACGACATTGAGCATCAGGGTGGGGCGGCGTCCGTATCGTTCCGCCATTGCGCCAAACAAAAGCGCGCCGATGGGGCGCATGACCAGGGTCCAGAAGATGGCCTCGGCGACCTGCTTGACGCCGACGTGGAAGTCCGCGGCAATCGCCTTCAGGCAGAATGTGAGCAGAAAAAAATCGAAGGAGTCGAGCGTCCAGCCGAGGAAACAGGCAGTGAACGTGTTGCGCTGGATCCTGGTTAGCGTGCGGAACTCACGGAATAAAGGCACCGCAGAATCTTAGCATTCTGGATGGATGCAGGGTGATTGCCGCCGGGAATGCAGCGCAAGAAGTGGGATGCGGCTACATCTTGGCGCGCAGCTACATCTTGGCTCGCAGCGGTGTCACCTGGGCCATCGGAGGCATCGGGATGACCTCCGGCTCCTGCACGTAGCTCTTCAGCAGCTGATGGTGCAGGCAGTAGAGCGCGAGTTCCAGGCGATCACTGACGCCCAGCTTGTCGTACACCTTACGCAGGTAGTTCTTGATGACCTGCTCCGTGGTGCCGATCTGGTAGGCGATTTCCTTGTTGCGCATGCCGCGGGTGATGCAACTGATAATGGCCAACTCTTTCTTGGTGATCTTGGGCAGAACGCGCGGGCTGGTGAGCGAGCTGGCCTGGGAGCGATAGGCCTCGATGACCCAGCTGATGGACTGGTTGTCGATCCAGGTTTCGCCGTCGGCGATCTTGCGAACGCATTTGATGAGCAGGTCCGGGGAGATGGAGCGTGGCACAACACCGCGCACGCCGCGGCGGTAGAGCTCCACGATGTTGTCTTCGTCGGAATCCACAACCTGGACGATAATCTTGGCGTCGGGGCTGTGCTTCACCAACTCCGGGATGGCGTCGACGGTACCGGCGATCAGCTGGCCTTCAAGGACTACAACATCGGTCGGATAGCGTTCCATAGCGCTAAGCAGATTGGCGAACGACTCGGCTTGCGCCACCACACGGATGTCGTCTTCCAGCGCGAAGACCTTCTTCATGCCGACGCGGTATATGGTCTGTGAGTCGGCCAGGATGACACGAATTCCGGTGGTCGCGCTTGTCTGCTCGCGGCCATTTTGAGTGGACTGCTCATGGCCATTTTGGGTGGACGGAACATGGCCGTCGTGGGTTGACTTTTCCGAATTTAGAGTTAACGTCATGATTTAAACCCTGAGAGTGTATTCGTCGATCACAGCCGCTACCATCGTTTCTTGTCCGATGTGTTGATGGCGGACGACACGTCCCGTGCACTGAATGGAAACATCGCTAGTCGAGCCCATGACCTCCGACGGCATATCCATGGTGAACTCAATATGGTTGCCGACTGCCGGAATATAGTTAGATGCAAACAGGAGCCCGTTGGAGGAGATGTCTCGCGTGGTGGCTTCCACCATCCCGTCCTCTGTCTTCAAATGGAGCGCAAGCCTGAGAGGGAATCGGACTGCTGTCCGGACGGCATCCCTTGCTCCAGGCTTTTGCCTCACGGTCAAAATGCCTCCTTTGGGGACCCATGCACGCTCCTTCCGGAGCACTGTGGTTACCAAAGTTTATGCTACATGATCATTGTGCCACTCAGCTTCAGCACACAATTACACGTAAGTTGTAATTATGAGAAAAGTAACCAAGGCGGGTTCAGCAGGCTGTGCGACTGCTGCATGTGTCCGACTGCCTGCCGCGCCCGACTTTATCCTCCGGCGCGATGATCGGGGCCCATCTATATATCAGGGATTGGTGTCCATAAATGACTGAATTTCCTGTATTTCTTCGCTGGTGAGGCGGAATGTCGCAGCCGGCCACACCCCCTCCACCTGCTGTGGACTGCGTCCGCCAACGATGGCAGCGGTAATGGCAGGGTTGGCTAGCGTCCAGGCAATGGCGACAACGCCCGCCGAGACGCCATGGCGCGCCCCAATCTGCCGGAGCAGGTCGGCGAGGGCCAGATTGCGGCTCAGCAGAGGCTCCTGAAACTGCTTTGCGTTGCGCCGGAAGTCGTCCTCCGGCAGGTTGGCGACGCGCTCTTTGGTCATAGCGCCGGTCAACAGGCCGGATACCTGGGGTGAGTAGTTAATGACACCAATCCCGAGGTCCAGGCAGAAGGGAAGGACCTCCACCTCCACCGCGCGGTTCAGCAGCGAGTAGGGAGGCTGCAGCGAGGCGATGGGAGCGATCTTCAAGCAGCGCTCCATCTGCGCCACGGAGAAGTTGGAGAGGCCGATATGGCGCACCTTGCCTGCCTGCTTCAGCTCGGCCATCGCGGTCCATCCCTCCTCGATGTCCTGGTCCTCCACCGGCCAATGGATCTGGTATAGGTCGATGACATCCACCTGCAGGCGGCGCAGACTGTCTTCCACCTCACTGCGTATGTGCAGCAGGGTACGCCTGATCCCGCGCTTGTCGTCCCATACCATGCCGCTCTTGGTGAAGACGAAGGGCTTGACCGAGGACTGCTTCACCGCCTGGCCGACGATTGTCTCGGAGTGGCCAAGCCCGTAGACGGCTGCGGTGTCGATCCAGTTGACGCCGAGATCGATGGCCTTGTGGATGGCATGGATGGAAGCATTATCGTCCTGCGGCCCCCAGGCGAATGCCCAGTTACCGCCGCCGATGGCCCACGCGCCAAATCCGATCGGCGTGAGCCACATCTCGGTGTTGCCTAGCTGCCTTATTTCCATCGTTCAGCTCCCTGTCGCTCGATCTTCCTCTGCACTTATCTTATCCGGAATTCGCGGTTTTATGAGAACGGCGGAGCTCTCCCATCCAGGGTGTATTCAAAGATGGATTGAGCTCAATTTGCGCGGGATAACCTGGTGCGTCAGGCGTGGCGGCTGCGCGTGAGGCGGTAGTAGATGGCCGGGGTGACGATGAGCGACAAGGCCACGGAGACGAGCAGACCGCCGATGACGGCGATGGCCAGGGGTTGAAGCATCTGCGAGCCAGAGCCGATGGCAAATGCCAGGGGAAGCATGCCGCAGACCGCTGCAATCGCGGTCATGACGATGGGGCGAAGCCGGCGCTGCGCAGCGTGCAGCATGGCCTCGCGAGCCAGGTCGCGTGGGACGGTTTGATTGTCCTCACCCACCCATCGCGATGAGGCTGCGATGGATGGGGCACCCAGTGTTTGTTGGTCAGCGACAGCCTGGGCGCGAAACTTCTCGTCCGCGTCGAGCAGCAGGATGCCATTTTTTGCCACGATGCCGATCACCATGATGAGGCCCATGAAGCTGGCGACGTTGAAGTCGGTGCGCGTAATCAGCAGCGCGAGCACCACGCCGGAGATGGAGAGCACGGAGCTGGTGAGGATGGCGATAGGTGCGGAGAAGTTGCGGAACTCAGCCAGCAGAACGCCGAAGATCAGCACCAGAGCAAGCACCAGAACGCGCAGCAGATCGTGGAAGGACTTCTGCTGCTCCTGGTAGGTGCCGCCGTATTCGATGCGCACGCTGGAGGGTATGTGGAGATTCTGGACGGTGGCCTGGACGTGCTGCATGGCGCTGCCGAGGTCGGAGCCCTCCAGGCGGCCGGTGACGGTGATGAGCTGTTGCAGGTTCTCGCGCAGGATCTCGTTTTGCGGTGGAAGCTGGCTCACCTGCGCCAGCGAACCCAGCGAAGCAGTATGGCCGGAGCCTGAGTTGAAAACGGTGTTCTGGATGGAGTCCAGCGAGGCACGTGCCGGCTCCGGCAGTCGGACGCGAATGGTGTAGGGGCGGCCATTGACGATCATCGGCTGGGATGCGGGCAGGCCGTCGAGGATCGCGGTTGCATCGTCGGCAACCTCGCTGGGGGTGAAACCGAGGCGTGCCGCGACGTCCGGATCGATCTGGAAGTTGGTGGCAGGGCCGGAGATGGTGTTGTCTACGCCGTTCTGGGTGTCGACCACGCCGGGAATCGTCTTGATGGCATCTTCTACCTTGGGACCGAGTTGATTGAGCAGGGCTGCATCGCTGGAGAAGAGTTTGATCTGGATTGGCTCCGGCGAATTGGAAAGGTCGCCGATCATATCCTGCAGCACCTGGGTGAATTCGATGTCGAGGGCAGGCTCCGACTTCCTGATCCTATCGCGGACGTCCTCCATGACCTCATCGATGTCGCGGTCGCGGTCCTTCTTGAGGCGGACGGTGAAGTCCCCCGTGTTGGCCTCGGTGACAGCGGCTAGACCCATCTGGAGCCCAGTGCGGCGGCTGGTGATCTCGACCTCAGGCGTGCTGCGCAGGATCTGCTCGACGTGCTGGAGGATGCGGTTGGTCTCACTGAGCGATGTGCCTGCTGGGGTGAGGTAGTCGAGGATGAAAGCGCCTTCGTCCATCTCGGGCAGCAGATCGGAGCCAAGCGCGTTGTAGGCAAACCAGGTGGCCACGACGAGCACCAGGCAGACCGCGGCAAGCGCCATCGGCCGGTTCAGCGCCCAGGTGAGCGCGCGCGCGTGCGTGCTGAGGACACGACGCATCACAGGGCCATCCATATGACCGGCGTGAGCGGCTTCAATAGTGGGGATGGGCGGAAGCGGTGCAGTGGCCGAAGGCTCAGCCTCCAGCACGGCGGGGCTGTCGACGGCGTTGCCGTGGGAGAAGAATGGAAACAGTGTCTTGCGCGCCCGACGGCCAGTCGGCCTGCGCTCGCCCAGCAGCGAGAGCGAGAGCGCGGGGGTGAAGGTGACGGCGAGGGCCAGCGAGGTGAGCAGCGCCGCAGTCATAGTGACGGCCAGAGCGCGGAAGAAGCTGCCGGTAACTCCGGTGACCGCGATCAGGGGAAGGAAGACAACCACGGGAGTGATGGTGGAGAAGACCAGCGGAGTGGCGAGTTCGTGGAGTGCAAGGCGAATGGCTGTGGTGCGCGACTGTCCCGCGTCACGATGCACGATGATGTTTTCGACCATGACGATGGCGTCGTCGATGACCAGGCCGATGGCGGCAGCCAGGCCGCCCAGGGTCATCAAGTTGAAAGACTGGCCGATGACCCAGAGAAAGAGGATCGTAACCGCTACGGTTACAGGAATCACCAGGCCGGCGACGAGTGAACTGGACCAGTCGCGCAGGAAGAGGAAGAGGATGATGCAGGCCAGCACCAGCCCGATGAAGATGGCATCGCGCACGCTGGCGATGGACTCGCGCACCAGTTCGGATTGGTCGTAGAAGGGGGTGAGATGTACGCCGGGGGGCAGAATACGGGTTAGCTGCTCGACCTCAACGGCGACGCCGTTGGCAACCTGGACGGTGTTGGAGGTGGGCTGTCGGGCGATGTTGAGCAGGACGGACGGAACTCCGTTGGCGGTTACTGTGTGGTAGACGGGCTCGGTGCCGGGGCCAACCTCCGCCACGTCCGAGATGCGTACGGGAGCGCCTGCGGGGGTTGTCTTCACCACCAATGAGGCGAGATGAGCTGCATCGTGCGCCTGGGACCCGACCAGCGCGAGGATCAGCTCATGGTTGGCCTGATAGAGGCCGGGGGAGTCGATGATGTTGGAATTCTGCACGGTGTTGACCAGGTCAGTGAGCGTGACGCCTGAGTTTTGCAGGCGCGCCAGGTCGGGAACAATGTGGACCTCCGGAACCTCTCCGCCCTGCACCGTCACCGTGCTGACTCCGTCCACGCGGTTCAGAGGAGGCTTAAGGTCGTAAGTTGCAATCTCCCAGAGCCTCGTCTGCGAGATGGTGTCCGGTCCGCGGTCGTCGGCGGTGAGCGCGTAACCGAGTATGGGAAAGGTTGCGAAGGTGAGCCGGTTGGTGGTGATGATAGCCGTTGCCGGCAGCGTCTGTCGGACCTTGGAGAGCGCGGCATCGGCCAGTTGCAGGGTATGGAACATATCGACATTCCAGTCGAAGAAGAGGCTGACTTCAGCCGAGCCGCGGCTTGTTGTGCTGCGCACTGTGCGCAGACCAGGAACGCTGTTGACCGCGTCCTCGATGGGCTTGGTTATGGTGACCTGCATCTGTTCGACCGGCATGACGCCGTTGTCCACGCCGATGACAACGCGCGGGAAATTGGTGTCGGGGAATACCGAGATGGGAACCTGAAATGCCGCGTAGACGCCAGCCAGCGAGAGCACAACGACCAGAAAGAAGATGGTGCGCGACATGCGCGAGAGCCAGAAGGGCGACTCCTGCGCCGGGTCTGAGGATGGATTGGTGGCGCGCAGGCTCACTTGTCGTCCGTATCCTTTCCTGAGTCGGTGTCGGTGGCGGCACCGATCTTGACCTTGGTGTTCTCGTCGAGGCCATAAGCCCCGGTGGAGATCACCATGTCCGATGGAGCGAGGCCGCTGAGAATCTGCACCGTGTCCGCGTTCTGAATTCCGATCGTGACGGCTTTCTTGTGCGCGGTGGAGTCGGGCGCGATCACCATTACGAACTTACTGTTTCCGTCCGGGCTGCTCTGGATTGCCTCCGCGGGGACGGTGAGCGCGTTGGAGATGGCGCGGCCCTGGATGGATGCATGTACCGGGGTGCCCGCCTTGAGCACGTCCTTGGCGTTCTCCACGCGCAGCCATACCTCGACGGTTGTGCTGCCGGGGTCGAGCGCCGGGCTGATGAGCGAGACTTTGGCGGCCACGGGTTGTTCTATCCCAGGGACGGTGAGCGTGGCCGGAGCGCCCAGCGCGAGCTGCTGGGCCTGCATCTGCGTGATGTGCAGTTTGGCGATCAGCGCGGAGGTATCCATGACGGTAATGAGGGGAGTGCCTGCGGCCGCGGTCTCGCCGGCGAAGAGCGGGCGATCGGTGACCACTCCGGAGATGGGGCTGCGTATCTCGGTGTAGCTGAGGAGAGCCTGAGCGCCCATGTACTTTCCTTTGGCGGAGTCGAGGTTGCCCTGTGCATTTTCAAGGGCCGCCTTGTTACTAACGCTTTGCATCGAGGCAAAATGCTGCTGGGCGATGTCGAAGGCGGCCTGTGATTCCACCAGCGCCGCCTTTGCGGTGTCCAGGTCGCGCCCCGGAATGGCTCCCTGGTTGAAGAGCTGGCTGCGCGCCGTCACGATGGATTGGGCTAGATCGAGATTGGCTTTGGCCTGCGCCAGGTCGAGCCGTGCTTTGGTCAGGTCCTCGGGCGCGGTGGCCTTGGTTGCCATCTCGAAGGTGGCCTGCGAGGCGGCGTAGCTACCCTTGTTGTCCAGCGCCGCGGCGGCAAGATCGTTGTTCTCCAGCGTGGCAAGCAGTTGGTTGGCTTGAACTGGTGAGCCGCGCTGCACATAAAACTGCTTTACCGGAGCGGTGACCTTGGGTGAGATGGCAGCCTGCGCCAGAGGGGTAAGAATAGCGTCGGCGGCAATCTGCTCCGCGATGCTGTTCTGCTGCGGATGCGCGGCCTGCACGTTGACCTCAGGCGTGGGCTCCTCCTCGGCCTTCTTGCAGCCGATGGGAAGCAGCAGGACAGGCAACGACAGGGAGGCGCACAGCAGAATTGCGGAGCGCATGAGTGTACGCGATGGGAGATTTGGAAAGAGGCTTGGCGGCTTCATCATTTAGATCGATCCTGTCAGCAGTTGGAGGTTCGCGAGCGCGGTCTGATAGCGGACGATGCCGTCCTCGCGGGCCAGTTCGGCTTCGGTCAGCGAGTTCTCCGCATCGACGACTTCGAGAATGGGTGTTTCGCCGGCGGTATAACTGAGCCGCATCAGATGCAGGCCCTCCGCAGCCGTGGTTACGCTGAGGTTGAGGCTGTCGAGCTGGTCGTGCGCGGCCACCGCTTCGGCATAGTCCTCCTCCAGAGCGGCGATCAGTTTGCGCTGGGTGTTGTTGAGTGCGGTGCGCGCCACCTCACGGTTGATCTCGCTCTGGTGCACGCGGTCGCGGGTCGCAAACCAGTCCCAGAGGGGAATGTCCAGCGTGGCGCTGGCGGAGTAGCCAAGGTTGCGGTCGCCAAGGATATTGTAGAGGCCGAACTGTGAGGAGTCGATGCCGTACGTGTAGTTGAGGGACAGGTCGGGCAGGTAACCCAGGCGGGCGGAGGTGACATTCAGATTGGCCAGATGCGAGCTGGCGAATGCGCTGGCGAGCTCCGGATTACTTCTGGCGAGCGCGGCCTCCACGTCGGCGCGCGCGGGCACCGGGGGTGTGTCCGGTACAAGCAGCGTGTAAGGTGTGCGCGGATCGGGAAAAAGGAGAACGGCGAGATCAAGACGGGCTTTATCTGCATTGAGCTTTGCATCGGCGAGATCGCGGTCGCGCTGCTGCTGCTGGAGCTGCGCCTTAACCACGTCTGCGTGGGCAACCTCACGGGCTGTCTCGCGCTGCTGGGTGAGCGTGGTCAGGCTGTCGGCTTCGTTGGCGGCGCGCTGGGCAACCGTAATTCGGCGGTCGGCGATGGACGATGCGTAAAAGAGGCCAACCACGGTGGCGACCAGGCCGCGGCGGGCGATCTCCAGCTCGGCCGTGGCAACGGAGAGCGCAGCCGACGCCTTGCTGACGGCATTGAACTGCTGAGGGCCGATGTTCTCGGTTACGGAGGCCTGGCTGACGTATTCGTGAACGCCATTGTTGGCGATGAAGCGTGGCAACGACGCGGGTCGCTGTAAGGGGTCTTTCGCCTTGGCCGGATCGCCAATGATCCCAGCGCCGCCCTGGGTGTAGAGGAACTGGTTGTCATAGACCGCATTGGGCAGCATCGCCGCCCTGGCGATGGACTGATCGAGCCTGGCATTCTTCGCTTGTGCAGAAGCAGCCGCGAAGGCAGGCTCCGAGGTGCGCGCGCGGGCAATCGCCTCGTCCAGGCTAATGGCAGCGGTCGAGGACTGCGTGGATGCCGAGGAGGTTTGTGGTGCAGGCGGTTGAATGGCCAACCCAGTCTGTGGCGCAGGCGCAGCCACTGACGGCTGCTGGGCAAACCCGATGGACGCTAAAGCTGCGAGATATAGGAGAGGTAGCAGATGCTTGCGCTGGCGCTGGCGCATAAGACTCAATCGTGCTGGAAGAAGTGGCATATGACTCAATCGGTACCGTTTCTGCAAAACAAGAACCACACTGACCGCTCGTTGCTCCCAGCGTGACCGCGCCAGTCAAGCCCCCAGAGATCGTAAAGCAGGCTTTACTGTCGTTCCAAGTGTAACTGTGCCAGTAAGGGCTTAAGCAAACATTAAGGGAGATATGAGTAGAGTAGATAGAACTGGATGAGAGTGCTTGTTGTAGAAGACGAAGTCCGTCTGGCGAACAATATCGCCGAAGCTCTGCGCGAGTGTTGCGGCTTCGCGGTGGACTGCGCCGGGAATGGCCGGGACGGCGCCGCGATGACCGAGTTCAAGCATTACGACCTGCTTCTTCTCGACCTGATGCTGCCGGGCCAGGATGGCCTCAGCATTGTGCGCCAGGTGCGCAGGCGCAAGGACATGACCCCCATTCTGATCCTTACCGCGCGTGACCAGCCGGCGCAGGTGGTGGAGTTGCTGAACGCCGGGGCCGACGATTACCTCACCAAGCCCTTCGACCTGGGTGAGCTGCTGGCCCGCGCCAAGGCACTGATCCGCCGGGGCAAGGGAGTCACGCAGCCGGTGTTGACCGTGGGCAGGATCAGCCTGAACACGGTGGAGCAAACAGTGCGATGCGCGGGCGAACTGATCGACCTTTCGCCCACCGAGTACCGCCTGCTGGAGTATCTGATCTTCCGCCCGCGCGCCATCGTCTCCGCGCGCGAGCTGCTGGAGCACCTGTACGACTACAACTGGCAGCACCACTCCAATGTGATCGAGGCGCACATCTCCAACCTGCGCAAGAAGCTGCGCGCGGTGGGCGAAGAGACAACCATCGTCACGCTGCGCGGACGCGGCTATCGCCTGGAAGCGCCGGAGCAGCAGCAATGAGCGCGGCGGCCAACTCGATCAAGACGCGATCGCTCAGCGGTCAACTGATCGGCGGTGTGCTATTGGCCGAGCTGCTGTGCGCCGCACTGTTCTCGGCGCTCGCCTTCGGCCACGAGATGCAGGGGCGCCGGCGCGCCTTCGACGTCATGCTGCGTGGCCGCGCCGACTCTCTGATGGGAGCGGTGCAGGACGCCGAAGATCCCGAGGACAACGTGACAGTCGACCCCACGGAGCTGGTGCTGCCCGCACAGGATGTCTATGAGGTGCTGAGTCCAACGGGCCGCGTACTGGGCCACTCTCCCGGCTCATCCGCCGACCAGTTTGCAGCGCTGAGCTCGTTGCACACTCCCGGCTACTTCAACTTCAGGGCCGGACGAGTACACTATCGCGCTGTTCGCTTCGAGGGCGTGCGTGTGATCGACCGCGAGGAGCACGGAGGATATCGCCGAACGGTGACGGTGATTTACGCCTCGCCCACCCGCGACCTGTGGCATGGGGCCATGGAGGCGGTGAGATTTTACGTTCTGGCGGGGGCGCTGCTGCTGGCCGCCACCGGCATCGTGCTGGTCTGGTTCCTGCGCCGCCGTCTATCGCCGCTGCAGGAACTTGCAGCGATTGCCAGCCGCGTCTCGACCCGATCCTGGGAGTTTGTTCCGCCTGCCGCTGTGCTTCGCGCCTCCGAGCTTGCTCCCATCGCGCTCTCGATGGAAGAGCTGCTGAAGGGGCTACAGCTAGCCTTCGAGCGCCAACGCCATCTGACTGGAGACGCGGCGCACGAGTTGAAGACTTCGATTACGGTGTTGAAGTCCAGCCTGCAACTGCTGTCCATGATGCCGCGGACAGTAGAGGAGTACGCTGCCGGACTGGAGGGGCTGCTGCTGGACTCCGAGCGCCTGGAGGAAGTGGTCAGCCGAATGCTCACGCTGGCGCGGCTGGAAGAAGCCCCCGTGGAGGAGACCGCGTCGTGCGACCTGCAAACGGTCGTGCGCAGGGTCAGTGAACGGCTGCAGCCGCTGGCCGAGCTGAAACAAGTCGTGCTACTGGAGGACTGTGATGGTGAGGCGTGCTTTGTCGCTTTGCCGGCGGGTGACGCGGATGTGCTTTGCTCGAACCTGGTAGTGAACGCCTTGCAGCACAGCTCGCCGAAAGGGTGCGTCTCCGTCTCAGTGCAGGCGCATGGTGCAGTGACGGAGCTACGAATCAAAGATCAGGGCGAAGGCATCCCCGAGTCCGCGCTGCCCCATGTTTTTGAGCGCTTCTATCGCGCCGATCACTCGCGCAGCCGGGCCAGCGGTGGAGCAGGGCTTGGCCTCTCCATCTGCAAGGCCATCGTGGAGCGATGCGGCGGTACGATCCAGATTCAGAGTGTCCTGGGAACAGGTGCCGAGGTCACGGTGACGCTGCCCGCTCTGCCCACTTCCGCGCGATTGTGACGTGCAAGGCTGACAGGACCGCCCTCATGCTTCCATGTGGCGTTACACCCTCTACATTGACGCTGAGTTCAGACAGAGCGCGGACAGGCTGAATGTGACAAATACGACGGCTGCCCCATCCAGCGTTTGCGCGGGCGCGCAGAACCCGGCTAAAGCGGCGGAGGCTCAGATGTAATCGCGGAAGAGCTCTTCCGACGGGGCGGGAATCACGCAGCGCGAGACCAGCATTCCTTCTTCCGCGGCGGCCTTCGACCCTGCCTCGACCGCGGATTGCACGCTTGAGACATCGCCCGCCATCATCACGAATCCCTTGCCGCCGAGGGCCATCGCCAGATGCACTTTAAGCAGCAAGACGTTGGCGGATTTGACGGCTGCATCCGCGGCATCGATGATGCTGGCTGCGGAGAAGGTTTCGATGACGCCTATGGAGCGCAACTGCTTGTGATCGATCTCCACCGATTGGGAGATGGCATGCAGCACGGACGGATGGACGCGCGCGATCTGCCGCCGCTCGATCAGCGAAGCTCCGGCAGCAGCTCCACCCGCCTCCACCGCGGTCGTCACCGAAGCCACGTCGCCGGCGACCGCAATCAAAAATTTGCCGGAGCAGATGCTGCGCGCCATCAGGAGCTGGATCTTGGCGGCCTTCAACATCACATCTTCCACCTGATAGCCGGTTGCGACGCTGGAGAGTTCGATGAGTCCTATCGATTGAATATCAGCCACGAGATGGGCTCCTTCCGAGCTTCGTACAAAGTGTCAGATTCGCAACGCCAGCGCTATGCATCGATCACCACCGAGTTGGGTGTGAGCCGCACCACACCGCGAATGCTGGCATGAATGCGCGCGCCCAGCTTGCCCTCTTCGGGCACGGCCAGCAGATCGCCCGGGACCACCTGCTGCCCCGTCTTGACCACTGCAACGGCGGGCGCTCCGGCGTGCTGCTTGAGAGGAAGAACCACGTGTTTGGGTGAGAACTTATGCTCGGTCAGCGGTCCGACATTGTGGTACTGGGAGAGACCGAGGCGCGAGATGAGCCGGGTCATGGGCACGCGGCGGTAGTCGGCCATGGGATGCGGCGTAACCGACTCCGGAGTTCCGGTGAAGAAGAGGCCGTTGGCGCGCGCCGCGGGCTTGGACTCGGTACAGACATTTTTGGGATCGAGGTCCTCCGGGCAGGCATAGAGGCTGCACAGGTTGCACTCGCAACAATACAGCGTGCCGGCGATGATCTCTGCCGGGCTGGGGCTGAAGCCCAGCGACTGCATGGCGCGGTGCGGCTGGATGGGATGGCCCAGCAGATAGCGCGGGCAGAATTCCGTACAGAAGCGGCACTGGTCGCAGGCTGAGCGGCCGACGCGCGCAATCACCGGCCACTTCGCGTTGTGGCGCTGGATCAGGCTGTGCGAGGAGGGAAGGACAACAATGCCGCCGGTGGTCTTGGTGACGGGGACATCCAGTCCGGCAGCCGGCTTGGCCATCATCACACCACCCAGCAGCACGCTAAAGTCGTCGACCGTGGCCCCGCCTGCCGCTTCGATTACCTCGCCAATCGAGATGCCGATGGGTACGCGCAGGGTGACCGGGTTGCGAACCGCGCCCGCCACGGTGAGGTACTTCTCGGTCACCGGCTGATCCAGCCCAATGTTCATCAGGGTTTCGACGTTGGCCACCATTGCGTCCACGTCCTTGGGCAGGCCGCCGGGAGGAATGACGCGGCCGGTGACAATGTGGACCAGGATGAACTCATCACCCGCCGGATAGGAGTCGGGTAACGTTGCCACGCGGATGTTTTTGGGTGCCTGCTGCTGCAGCGCGGCAATAATGTCGAGGTACTTTTCCTTGATGCCAATGACACCCTGCGGCGCGCCAACCATCTCCATGGCCTGGATCATGCCGCGCAGAAACGGCTCGGAGAGGTGGTGCAGCAGCTCCTTGTCCTTGTGCAGCAGGGGCTCGCACTCGGCGGCGTTGGCAATCACCAGCGGCACCTTCGTCCCTAGCTTTACCGCTGTGGGAAATCCTCCGCCGCCTGCGCCCACGATGCCAAGCTCACCCACTCGACCGATTGTCATTGGTTGCGATCTACCTTTGGTCGCAGCAATTGGCGACACAGCTACCTCTGGTGCCATGGGGGAAAATCCTCAAAGTCATTCACAATTCTGATTGACTCTGACAGCCAATATACGATAGGGTTTTGATGCAGTCAAGAACGATCATAGTCCGCCAAGAAGTGGCACTTTGGCCAGCAGGCCTTGCACGAAAAGCAAATAGTAACCACTTACGTAATAAGCAGTTAGTTACACCTTCCAGCCATTCGGCAGATAGTAATTCTCGATGCTGAAGTGCAGGTCGCACTACGGATTCGTCCATTCCGATGAAATGTCTGATCCCCAATATCGGTAGCACCTCCTTCAAGTACCGCGTGCTAAATATGCCGGGTGAGTCGGTGTTGGCGAGCGGGCGGGTGGAGCGAATCGGCCAGCCGGGCGGCGATTGTCCCGATTATCCCTCAGCGATCCGCAAGTGCATCCAGGATGTGGTTGGCCCTGGCAAGGCCCTGAAGCATCTGTCGGAGATTGAAGCGGTTGGATTCAAGGCGGTTCATGCGGGCCCGATCAGTGGCCCGTGCCTGATCGACGACGAGTTGCTGGCGGCGATGGCCGACTTCTCCTTCTTCGCGCCCGCGCACAATCCTCCCTATATTGCCGCCATGAAGGCCTTTCGCAACGAGCTTCCCGGCGTACCGCTGGTTGCGGTCTTCGAGACCATTCCCTACGCATCGCTGGACGAAGCGGCCACCACCTACGCGGTGCCATACGAGTGGCGCACCAAGTACGGTATACGCCGCTACGGGTTCCACGGGGCCAGCCATCGCGCGGCCCGCGAAAATGTGCGGAAGCAATTCAACAAGCCGGGCCTGCGCCACATCTCCTGCCATTTGGGAGGCAGCTCCAGCATCGCGGCGTTTCGTGATGGGGTCACCATCGACACCAGCTTTGGCACCTCGCCACAGTCCGGCCTGCCGCAGAACAACCGGGTGGGCGACATCGATGCCTTCGCCGTGCTTTACATGATGAAGAAGCTGAACGTCGGCCCCGACGAGATGGCGCGCATCCTGGGCAGCGAGTCCGGCCTGGCCGGCATCAGCGGCACCAGCGGCGATATGCGCGACCTGGATGAGGCTGCAGCTGCGGGAAGCCAGCGCGCGAGGCTTGCGCTGGATGTGTATGTGCGCGCCATCCGCCGCTATCTTGGCGCCTTCCTGCTGGAGTTGGACGGAGTGGATGTGATCAGCTTCTCCGGCGGCATTGGCGAGAACAGTTGGGAGACGCGCGCCGCGGTCTGCAGGAACCTGGCCGCCTTCGAGATCGAGATGGACGATGCGGTAAACCGCGCAGCGCGTACGGCACAGGTGATCTCCAGCAGGACCTCCGCCGTCAAGGTTCTGATCATTCCAGCGGATGAAGAGAGCATCGTTGCGCGCGATACGGTGAGCGTCGTGGAGAAAGCAGTATTGGAACGGGTTGGCGCAGGTCAAACGAGATAAGCAGCAGGATGAGTCAGGGAAGCCTATGGCAAGTGGAAGCACGGCACTAACGAATTCGTCAGGACGCGTCGACCGGTCGGCGGTTGAACAGATCGTCCGTCAGGTCGCATTGGAGTATCTTGGTCGCCAGCGCAGGGGGCGCACCGCCGGCGAAGCTCCGGTGCTGACCGTGATGGCCTCGGCGCGTCACATGCACGTATGCCGCGAGGACATGGACATTCTGTTTGGGCCGGGCACGGAGCTGACAGTCTTCAAGGATCTCTTCCAGGCGGGCAACTTTGCCGCCAACGAGAAGGTGACCATCATCGGGCCGCGCAGCCGCCTCATCTCCAACCTTCGCATCCTGGGGCCCATGCGTAAACAGTCGCAGATCGAACTTGCGTTTACGGACGCCATCAGCCTGGGCTTCGACGATTTACCAGTGCGCCTCTCGGGCGACATCGCGGGAACGCCGGGCGCCATCATCATGGGGCCGAAGGGCACCATACAACTGAAGGAAGGCATCATTCGCGCAGCGATCCACGTACATATGAACCCGGCTGAGGCTGCCTACTTCGGGGTGAAGCAGGGTGACATGATGAAGCTTCGGGTGGGCGGCGCAGCCAGTACTACCTTCAACAACGTAATCGTCCGCATCGACCCGACCTCACGGCTCAACGTCCACATGGACACCGACGAGGCCAACGCCTGCGGACTGCATTTGACCAAAGACATTGAACTGCTCAAGTAAGGCAGTAGGGACAAATTTGGAAGAGGTTTGGCAGAGATTCAGTTCGACAAGGGTTTTAGCAATTTGGAAGGAACAAGAGAGGACCTGATGAAACAAGCGCTTGGAATGATTGAAACGAAGGGCTTGGTCGCGCTGTTCGAGGCGACTGACGCGATGCTGAAATCCGCAAACGTGACCTTTACCGGCTGGCAGTCGGTAGGGTCTGGACTGGTCACTGCCTTTGTTGAGGGCGACGTGGCCGCGGTGAAGGCCTCAACCGATGCCGGCGCGGAAGCCGCATCGCGTATCGGCGAGGTGGTCAGCGTTCAGGTGATCTCGCGTCCCCACGACGAGCTGCCCTCCTTTGTGCAAGCGGAGAAGAAGGCCGCAGTGAAGAAATAGCTGCGCTGCCGCCGGAGGCGCACAGCCAACGGTGCACCCAGCGCGAACCCGGCATCTGGCGCGTAGCCACCGGAATGAATTGCCCGAGCGGGCAGAGGAGACAAGATGAGTGAAGCAATTGGACTGATCGAAACAAAGGGCCTCGTCGGACTGGTCGAGGCAAGCGATGCGATGGTGAAGGCGGCCAGCGTGGAGTTGGTGAAGACGGTGCAGATTGGCGGAGGGTTTGTGACTGCGATCGTGCGTGGCGATGTGGGCAGCGTGCGCGCAGCCGTGGATGCCGGGGCCGCAGCCGCCAAGTCGATTGGCGAACTGGTGGCCTCGCATGTGATTGCGCGCCCGCACGATTCGCTGGTCGATAGCTTTCTGAAGTAAGTTGAACCAGGTACAAGGTTCGAGATTCGAGAAGGTGAACGCGAGTCACGGAATTTTACGGAACTAAGAAGATCGGGAGAATTGAAATGGCCAATGAAGCGATTGGAATGATTGAGACGAAGGGCCTGGTAGCCCTGGTGCAGGCCACGGACGCAATGCTGAAGGCGGCAAGTGTTGAGTTCGTCGGATGGAACAAGGTGGGCAGCGGTCTGTGCTCGGTCTTCGTGCAAGGCGATGTGGGCAGCGTTCGCGCCGCGGTAGATGCGGGAGCGGCAGCCGCCAAGGAGGCTGGCGAAGTGCTGAGCGTGCATGTGATCGCGCGGCCACACAGCAGCCTGGCGTCCGTATTGCCCAAGTAATTGCTGCGGACACTGCGCAGGGTGTCGACGCGGCGCAGCGCAAAGAGGGGAACGGGCATGTTTATCGCAAAGGTAATTGGCAATGTTGTTTCCACGCAGAAGAGCGAGAAGTTCCGTGGGATGAAGCTGCTGCTGATTCAACCGCACATCAACCGCGAGGGCCGTCTGGAGATCTCCGGAAGCTCGGTGGTGGCGGTTGACAGTGTTGGCGCGGGAATTGGCGAGTGCGTGTTGTTTACCCAGGGAAGCTCTGCCCGCCTGACGCCGGCGACAAAGGATGCGCCGGTGGACGCGGTCATTGTCGGCATCGTGGATACCGTCGAAGTGGACGGCAAAATACTGGAGAAGCCGTAAAGGACGGGCTTGGAGAAAGTATGACAAACCAGGAACAGGTGATTGCGGAGATTGCGAGAGAGGTTGTGGCGAGACTCCGCGCCCAGATGCAGCAGCCGCAGACGGCATCTGCTCCGGTCGTTACGCCGGTTTCGGCACCGGCCAGTGCGCCGGCACACAAGAGCGCAGGCAACAGCGCAGCCGCGCACGATGGTGTCTTCCTCACCGTGGACGAGGCTGTCAATGCGGCTGCAGTGGCACAGAAAAAAGTGCAGGAAATGAGCCTGGAAGAGCGTGGGCGCATGATCTCCATCGTGCGGCGCATCTGTATCGACCGCTGCGAAGAGCTGGGCCGCACCGAGCTGGAAGAGACCAAGGTGGGCCGGCTCGACCACAAGATTCAGAAGCTGAAGAATATGCAGTACGTGCTTGGCGTGGAAGCCATGCACACCGAGGCGCGCACCGATACGTCGGGTGTGGTTCTGATCGAGCACGCCCCCTGGGGCGTCATCGGCATGGTGCTTCCCGTCACCCACGCGGTGCCGACCATGGCGGCCAACGCCATTAATATTCTGGCCGCGGGCAACACCGCGATCTTCGCGCCTCATCCGTCGGGTAAGCGCGTCTCGCAGTACGCGCTACAGCTTTTCAACAAGGAGATCGAGCGCGAGTGCGGCGTGGCCAACGTGCTGACCACGATTCTTGAGCCCAGCATTGAAGCCGCCGCGGAGATCTTCCAGCATCCCAAGGTCGCGCTGTTGTGCGTTACTGGCGGCCCGATGGTGGTGGCTGCGGCAAGCAAGTACGGCAAGCGCGTGATTGCGGCCGGGCCGGGCAATCCTCCGGTTGTGGTGGACGAGACCGCCGACCTCGACCTTGCCGCGCGATCCACTATCGAGGGCGGGGGCTTCGACAACAACCTGCTGTGCATCGGCGAGAAAGAGGTCTTCGTGGTCGCATCGGTCTATGCGGCGTTTATGGATGCGATGCGACGCGCCGGCGGCTTCGAACTGAACAAGGCCGCGATCGAGCGCCTCTCGCAGGCGGCCTTCACCTTCGAGGGCGACGGCAAGGGATGCGTGCGCGCGCATGTGCGCAAGGAGCTTGTAGGCAAGGACGTGGCCGTGCTGGCGAAGGCGGCCGGGGTCACCGTTCCCGCCAACACGCAGATCCTGTTTGGCGAGACGGACGAGGACCACGCGTTTGTGGTGGAAGAGCAGATGATGCCGTTCATTCCGGTGGTGCGCGTGTCGTGCGTGGACGCGGGGATCAAGGCCGCGGTGAAGGCGGAGCATGGATACCGGCATACGGCCATCATCCACTCCAAAGATGTGGACGCAGTGACCCGCATGGCGCGCGCCATGAACACAACTATTTTTGTCAGCAACGCCTCGTCGCTGGCGTCGCTGGGCTTTGGCGGGCCGGGATACCTGAGCCACAGCATTGCAACTCCTACCGGCGAGGGCATCACCACGCCGCTGACCTTCACCCGTGAGCGTCAGCTCACCATCGGCCACGCGTTGAGGATCATTTAGCCATGTTTCTGGCCCGCATCGACGGCACGGTAGTTCCGGCGGCGAAGCACGCCACGCTGGAGGGCTGCCGTTTTCTGGTTGCGCAGCGGCTGGAAGCAGACGGCAGCACCGGACTAGAGCCGCTGGTGGTCATCGACTGGATGGGCGCCGCGAACGGTTCCACCGTGCTGGTCTCCACCGACGGCGACATCGCGCGCCAACGATTTGGCAACACCTCGCCGGGACGCTTGGTGGTAGTGGGAATCGTCGATCCGGTGCAGGCATCGCGTGAGAGCGCTGGGAGGACCGCATGAGACTGGGCATCGTTCGCGGAAGCGTCACGCTCAGCCCGGCAGTTCCGGAGTTGCTGGGCCTGACGCTGGTTGTGCTGGAGCCGGTTTCCATGGCCAACCTGCGGGCGAAGAACGGACTGGCCGGCGGCAAGTCCCTGATTGCCGTGGATGCGCTGGGCGCGGCCAAGGGCCAGATGGTGGCCTTTACCGAAGGCAGTGAGGCTGCCAATCCCTTCTGGCCCAGACGTGTTCCGGTGGATGCCTATTGCACGTTGATAGTCGACACCGTCACAACCTTTTCGCAACCGTAATCAAAGTAAGAGTCTGAGGTGCAGCAGTGAGGAAGGGCGACGTGAAACAGATTGAATTCACCGGTCAGAATGTTCTGGCAATGCGCGATGCGCAGAGCGCACTGGCAGCGGGGGCGACTCAGGTCCTGGTCACCAAGCGATGCATCATCACTCCATCGGCCCGCGATTTTCTGCGGCAGAACGAGATTGATCTGGTGATCGGCGCTCCGGACAATTCGGCATCGTCCAGTTCCAGCAGTTCGGCAACTGCTGTGAGGCCGACGCGCAGCCCCGCCAATCCGAAGCTGTTTACCACGCCCGAGGCCGAGGCAATCAAGAAGGAGATCTGCGCGGTTGGACGCAAGCTGTGGCATCGAAGCTTTGTCGATGGCAACGGTGGCAACATCTCCTGCCGCATCGGGCCCAATGAGGTGCTCTGCTCGCCCACCCTGGTCAGCAAGTTCGATCTGACACCCGAGGACCTCTGCCTGGTCGATCTGGACGGCGTTCAGGTGGCGGGAACCAAGCCGCGGACCAGCGAGATATTCCTGCATCTGGAGATCTACAAGGCTGTGCCGGAGGCGAAGGCCTGTGTCCACTGTCATCCCCCCCACGCCACCGCGTACGCCATCACGGGGCGCGTGCCGCCCAACGGAATCATCCCCGAGTTCGAGGTTTTTGTCGGCAAGGTTGCTATCTCGCCCTATGAGACGCCGGGTACGGCAGCCTTCGCGAAGACCGTGCTGCCCTACGTGCGCGACCACAACACCGTTCTTCTCTCCAACCACGGCATTATCTGCTGGGCTGATACCGTTACCCACGCGGAGTGGTACGCCGAAGTGGTGGATACCTACTGCCACACACTGATCCTGGCTTCGCAGTTGGGTGTGCCCATCTCGCAGATCTCCGAGAAGCACACCGCGGACCTGCTGGCCATCAAGAAGACGCTGGGCCTGCCGGACTCCCGCTTCGACCCCTCGAACATGAAGGAGTGCCAGTTGTCCGATATGGATGACCCTAGCTCCATTGCGCGGCTTCCGTGCGTTCGAGACGGCTTCAGGAGCAACGCAGCCGACAGTGCAGAGATCGATCGCCTGGTGCAGAGCGTTACCGAAGCTGTGATGAGAGCCATCAACGAAACCTGAAACTGTGAAGGAAAATCCCAGAGAGAAGCGGATGCATTCCGCAACTTGCGACACTCGGTCACTGCACGATGAAAGCTGCTGAACGGCAACTCAGAATCCGTCAGATGTTCGAGGCCAAGGACTTCCTTGATCTGGAGACGCTGTGCCGTGAACTGGATGCCTCCGAGTCCAGCGTTCGCCGCGATCTGGACCAACTGGAGGCGGAGAATATTCTCAAGCGCGTCTACGGCGGCGCGGTCCCGGTGCATGCGTCCGCCAACGGCTCCTTCGACTTCACGGTGGAGAGCGGGCGCTTCAGCGATGAGAAGAGCCGCATTGCGCGGCTTACCGCCGGCCTGATTGAAGATGGCCAGACCGTGATCCTGGATGGCGGGTCTACGGTCGCGGCTGTCGCCAGAGAGCTTGCCGGCAAGCCGCTGCACATCGTCACCAACTCGCTGCCCATCGCCGAGACGCTGGAGGCGCGACGCAACATTGAGCTGACCCTGACCGGCGGCTACCTGGATCCGCGTATCCGGGTGATGCTGGGCCCGCTGTGCGAGCAGATGCTGAGCTTGATCCGCGCCGACGTGCTCATTATGGGCACCGGTAGCGTGTCGGACGCGGGATTCAGCAATAACAACACACTGGTGGTGGGTTCGGAGCAGAAGATGATCCAGATTGCCAGCCGGGTGATCATTGTGGCCGACCACACCAAGTTTGGCCGCGGCGCAATGATACCGGTGGCACCGCTGGACGCCATCCATACCGTTGTCTCCGACAGCCAACTCGCTCCCGAATACGTGGAGATGCTGCGCGGCAGAGGCATCGAAGTACTACTGGCATAGCGGAAGCAGATCGCAATCAATTTGCTGTAGGCATTTCGACGTGATCGATGACGAGGGTTTCGACGGGGCCTTTTGCCGGCTGCAGCTTGAGGCCGAGCTGCTCCTCGACGGCAGTGAAGATGGAGATGGTATTGGGGCCGCCCTGGTCAGCGGCGACTTCGTCGGACCATTTGAGAGTGATGTCGGCGGCGCCGGTGAGGCCGGTCTTGTCGTTCACCTGGCGATGAACCTCATCGGAGAGCGCCTGCGCGAGGTCGGCCATGGAGGCGCTCTTGGCGGTGAGGACCTTGTCGTTGTTCTGCCCGTTCAGGTTCCAAGAACTGTCGGTACGTTCTGACTGGGAGAGCTTGATCTTCGGGCCGCCGTGAGTGACAACCAGGTCGTAAACCGGCAGGGTCTTCGGCTGTAGATGCGCCTTGAGGTGGAAGCGGTCGGCCAATAGCGGAATGAGCATGGCTGCCAGCTGCGTATCGGTGAGTTTAGGCGGCGGGCCGCCATTGGCTGGAACGACCTTGGCATTGATGTCGAATTGCGCGGAACTGACGGGGCCGGAGAGACCGAAGATCTGGTCTTCCTTGACATCGTAGGCAAACTCGAGGATGTTCTTCAACGGGACGTTGGTTGCGGTAAAGACTTCGTTGTGAAAGCCCATGCCGAAGGACCCGTCGCCGGAGATGTTCTGCTTTACGGAGGAGACGTCGAAGGGAGGCAGGGTTGCGGCGAGGGCGATGGAATTTGCGGGGCCCTTGTGCTCCAGTTGGGAGTGCGCAGAGACCGTTGTAAGCAACACTGCGACGGCGAATGGTAGCAGCCTGGCGGGTTTGCGCGGAAGATGCATGTTCCCCATAGGAATCATTATCCATCCGGGCGCACCATACCGGGGCACAAAGTTTGGCAAGCGGATCTGAGTGAAAATTGCTCATCGAACAGGACTGGGGGAGAAAATACCAGGTGTTTTGTGCGATGATGCCAAAGCTGGCCGATCTTCGCGATCTGTGGCGGCGATCTTCAAAAAAATCGAGGTCATTATGCGTATAGGGAATTTGTGGAGTGTGGGGTTGGTGGCATTGCTTACGCTGGGTGGGGTTGCGCGGGCGCAGAGCGGTATGGACCGCAGGGGTCCGACCAGCGGAACTAAGAGCGGCAAGAGCGATTTACAGGTTTATTTTGTTGATGTTGAGGGTGGGCAGTCGACGCTGTTTGTGATGCCCGATGGCGAGACCCTGCTGGTGGATACTGGCTCGCCGGATTCCAAGGCCCCGACAGCGCCCAGAGATGCCTCCCGGATCGCCGCGCTGTGCAAGCTTGCGGGAGTGACCAAGATCGACAACCTGCTGATTACGCACTACCACGCCGACCACGTGGGCGGACTGCCGCAACTGACGGCGCTGGTGCCGGTGGGACGGTTCATCGATCATGGGATCAATCGCGAGACCGCGGATGTGCAGGGCGGCGCGTCGACGATCACGGGCTACAACGCGTACCAGAAGGTGATGGCAGACAGCCACGCCGAGCATTTGACGGTGAAGCCGGGCGATGTGCTGCCGCTGAAGGCGATGCATGCGGAGGTGGTGAGTGGGGACGGCGAGGTGATCGCCAAGCCTCTGGCGGCGGGCGGCGAGCCGAATGCCTTCTGTGCGACGTCGCCGCTGAAGGACGCGGAGGGCACCGAAAACGACCGCTCGCTGGGCCTGGTGATTACCTTTGGCAAGCTGCGGATTCTTGACCTGGGCGACCTGACCTGGAACAAGGAGAGAGGACTGATGTGTCCGGTGAACAAGATCGGCAAATTCGATGTGTATATTGTGTCGCACCACGGGCTGGTGAACAGCGGAAGCCCGGCGCTGGTGGATGCGATTGCACCGCGGCTGGCAATTATGGACAACGGTCCGCGCAAGGGCGGCGCACCCACAACCTTTGAGACGATCGAGGGTTCCTCCAGACTGAAGGACCTTTGGCAGTTGCATACGGCTGAGGGAAGCGATGCCAAGCACAACGTCGCGGATTCGCATATCGCCAACCTGGCCGGGCCGGATGCGGGGAACTATCTGAAGCTGACGGCGCGCATGGATGGCAGCCTGGCAGTGACCAATGGGCGAACCGGAGATACGGTCGACTATCCCGCGCCGTAATTTAGATGGCCGGGCAGGTCGATCTTCTCCGGCGGAATGCATCCTACCTAAGCAGGGTTCTCGCGCATCCGGCAATATGCCGCATGCCAAGGGAGCCTTTTGCATGGGAAACGGAGAAGATATGAACCGGAGCAGCGAGGCGCAAACATCGGACGGCGTGACGGAACAGGTGCATGCAGAGAATGGGCTGGCATTTGGGCTGGCGCGCATGGGGCAGAGAGTAGTTAGCGCTGGCCTGGGTCTGGCGCTTGTATTGGGCGTTGCGGGCTGCCATAAGTCGCCGCAGTCTGCGAACACGAGCGCAGTCGATCAGAATGGCGCAGATCCCGCCGATGCAAACATGTCGCAGGGCGGAGGTGGGAGCAGCGCGGGGCAACCGGCCCAGGTGCTGGGCGAGCGTGCGCAGGACGTGAGCCAGCAGCAAGGCGAAGACTACTCGCAGCAGCCCGCCCCCATTGTGCGGCAGGGACCGGATTCAGGTCAGCAGAGCTATGACAACGGGGCCCCGGATACAGGCCAGCTTAGCGACCAGCAGGCGGCAGACCTCTACGCCAACGATCTGACCGATACGCAGGCCAGCGATCCGCCACCGCCGCTGCCGGAGTACGACCAGCCTCCCGCTCCGGATCCTAACTACCTGTGGACTCCGGGATACTGGGCGTGGGGGCCGGAGGGATACTACTGGGTCCCCGGCTGCTGGGTGGATGCACCGTATGAGGGCGCTTTGTGGACTCCGGGCTACTGGGGATTCTATGGCGGATCCTATCGCTTCCACCACGGTTACTGGGGGCTGCACATCGGGTACTATGGCGGCGTGGATTACGGGTACGGCTACGTCGGGCATGGTTACTACGGCGGCTACTGGAACGGCGGCAACTTTTTCTACAACACCACCATCACGAGCGTAAACGCAAACGTGGTTCGCAATGTGTATGCCCACAACGTAGTCATTAACAACGCGGCGGTGACAGGCCGGATCAACAACAGGGTCAGCTTCAACGGCGGACGCGGAGGGGTACAGGCGCAGCCGCTGGCCGCGGAGGTCCATGTGATGCAGGAGAAGCGCATCCCTCCGATGGCATCGCAGGTGCAGGTACAGCATCAGGCGGCGCAAAACCCGCAGCAACAGTTCAGCCAGAATCATGGCCGTCCCGCTACGGCTGTGGCCGCGCGCCCAGTTGCCGCGGACCGCACACTGCCGGCGGCACTGCCTCGGCCCAGCGCGCCGGCGGCACAACCCGGCACCCGGGGGGAGGCAAGACCCGCACAGGGGCAAGCGCCGAACCAGGCAGCTCGTCCTCAAGCTGGGCAGCCGATGCGGGCAGCTCCCTCACAGCCTGTCCAGCAGTCTCGCGCCCAGCCACAGCAAGGCCAGCCCCAGGCGAGGCAGGCGCAGCCACAACCGCAGGCTGCACCACGGCCGCAACCGCAGGCTGCACCTCGACCACAACCTCAGGCTGCACCTCGACCACAACCTCAGGCTGCACCTCGGCCACAACCTCAGGCTGCACCACGGCCACAACCTCAGGCTGCACCTCGGCCGCAACCGCAGGCAGCACCTCGGCCGCAACCGCAGGCTGCACCACGGCCACAACCGCAGGCTGCACCGCGTCCGCAAGCGCAGGCTGCACCTCGGCCACAACCTGCCCCGGCGGCACGTCCGCAGCCGAAGGAAGAGGAGAAGCCTCGCTAGTTCATCCGGCATGAGAGCGCGGCAGGATGGGCTGACATGGCTCGTTCCGCGCGCTTTTCCTGGATGACCTGGAACCTGTAGCTGGCTGAGAGGAAAGCGTTCCTCAGCGGCTGAGCTGCTGTGCAAATGCGGCGTCTACTGCACGGGTGATTCCGTACCCATAATCAAGGCGGGGCTATCATTCTGTCTCTGGATTTAGAGTCCCAGGGCGAGCTGGCCAAGCAGAATCGCGTTCAGTGCGAGGATGACGGCTACGGTGATCCAGCCTGCGATGCGGGTGCGGCGCGCGCTGGCAAAGCTGCGCATGACATCCACGCGGCTGGTGAGCAGAAGAAGCGGGATGAGCGCGAAGGGCAACGCAAAGCTGAGCACGACCTGCGAGAGTACGAGGATGCGCAGCGGGTCCAGTCCGGTAGCAATGATGGCGATGGCCGGGATGACGGTGATGGCGCGGCGCAGGAAGATGGGGAACTTGATGTCGAGGAAGCCCTCGATAATGACCTGGCCGGCCATTACGCCGACGGTGGAAGACGACAGGCCGGAGCAGAGCAGAGCGATGGCGAAGACGGTGGCGGCGAGGCGTCCGAAGAGCGGGCCGAGCGTGTGGTAGGCCTGCTCGATGGTGGGCTGCAGGTTGCTGGTATGGACAAAGGCCACGGCGGCCATCAGGATCATGGCCGAGTTGATGAGCCAGGCGCCGTTCATGGCGACAAAGACGTCGATGAGCTCGTAGCGCAGGAAGCGGCTAAGAATGAAACGGCGTGGAAGCTGGGTCGGCTGGTTGCGCGCTTCCAGTTTTTCCAGCGTCTCGGTGGCAGGCAGGGCTGAACCGGTGAGTTCCTTCAGGCGGGGCTGCACCAGCGCGGAGTGCAGATAGACGACGTGCGGCATCACGGTGGCGCCCAGCATGGCGACCGCGGCGTAGATGCTGTCGTGGAAGTTCTGCGCGGAGGAGTGGTCGAGCGTGGGCAGCAGGGTATAGATGGTGGCGAGCTTCCAGTCCGGGTGAACGAGGAAGACCTCGAAGGCATACGAGACGCCGATGATGGCGACGAAGCCAATGATGGCGCGCTCCAGCCAGCGGAAGCCCGCGAGGTCGAGCGCGAGAATGGCAAAGACGAGAACGGTGGAGACGAGCGCGGCTACCAGAAGTGTTTCCTTGGGGCTGAAGCCGTGGGCCGCGAGCAGTGGGCCGAAGAGCAGATCGAGCCCGATGGCCGCGCCCAGGAATTCGGCTAGATCGGTGGCAACGGCGGCGATCTCCGCGGCGATCCATAGGCCGAGGGTGGTGGGCCGGGTGAAATACCGGCGGCAGTTCTGCGGCAGGGTGAGGCCGGTGACGATGCCCAGCTTCGCGGCCAGATACTGGATGAGCATCGCCATGACGTTTGACCAGAGCAGCACCCAGAGAAGACGGTAGCCAAACTGTGTGCCCCCCAGGATGTTGGTGGCGAAGTTGCCGGGGTCGATATAGGCGACCGAGGCGACAAAGGCCGGACCGAAGTAGCTCCACATCTCGGTGCGACTCAGGTTAGAGAAGAAGCTGCGCCGAGGCGGCTCAGCATTGGCACCCGAGGTACTATCGCCAGACGGGGCCGACTGCGATTCCGGCTTGACGGAAGCCGCAGGGCCCATTTGTATTGGCGAAAGATCAGGCATTCATCTCCTGTGCGGGGAACCTGAGGATGCGGGCGGAGAAGCTCGCGCCTTGTAAAATTAGGTGTGCCTACAAATTAGGTATACCTAACTACAGGAAATGAGTCAAACTGAAAGACAGGTTGGAGACCTGAGCATGGCTGCACCTCGACGGACGAATGGCAACAGCGAATCGGTGGACAACTACCTGAAGGCCATTCTGTCGCTGGGAGGGGTTGAGCAGTCGCGCGTGACCATCAAGGCCTTGGCTGGCCGGTTGTGTGTGGCACCGGCATCGGTGACGAACATGCTGCAGAAGCTGTCGGTTTCGCCGCTGCCGCTGGTGGAGTATGAGAGACATGGCGGGGTGCAGCTATCGAACGCCGGAAGGCGGCGAGCGCTGGAGGTGGTCCGCCACCATCGGCTGATTGAGACGTTTCTATACCAGGTTCTGGATTACCCTCTGGAAGAGCTGCATGAGGAGGCGGAGCGGCTGGAGCACTTCATCTCGGAGCGCTTCGAGCAGCGGATCGCCGCCAAACTGGGGCACCCGAGGATCGATCCTCATGGCCACTCCATCCCGACCCTGGACGGAGAAATGCCTGCGCGGGAGTCCATGCTGCTGGCGGATGTTATGGAGGACGGGACCTTTGCGATTGACAGCATCTCCGACCGGGACGTGGATCACTTGAAGTGGATGGAGGCCTGCGGCATCACGCCAGGGGCGCGGCTGCGGGTCAGGAAGAACGCAAGCTCAGATGGCTATTCGGTCAGGATTGGCCGCTCCTCCAGGGACTTCGATCTCTCCCGCGAGGTAGCGCGGGACATACGGATTGTCCGTCTGCCGAAATAATCCATGCACCATGCGGTAAGCGGAATTGCTTTAAGCAAAACAATAGCGGCCATGCAGGTACTCTGCATGGCCGCTATTGAATCAGGTACGGGTTAGGTCAACCGAAGAGTTGCCGAACCGGTTAGAAGCGGAAGCGTCCTGCGAACTGCCAGTCGCGCGGAACGACCTGCTGGTTCTGTCCGTTGATAATGCCGTAGTTGGATTCATTCCAACCGGTGCCGTTGAAGTTGAAGAACGTGGAGTTGGTGGAATTGGTCACGTCCGCCTCGACCTGGAAGGTGAGATGGAGCGAGGCGGTTTCACGAACGTTGAAGGTGCGCCGTAGGCCCAGGTCGACGTCCCACCAGCCGGGGCCGTGGATTCCGTCCGGAGCGGTACGACCGATATTGCCGGTCTTATAGGTCTGGGTGTATGGTCCTGTGCCACCCAACGGTCCGGTGTTTTCGTCCGCATTGCAGGTACGGTAGATGTCCGTAGAGGGAGCATCGGGGCATTCAAAGGCATTGGGGTTGAGATACTGGATATCGTTATAGGTGGAGGCATTGGATCCTGGACCGCGGCCCCATCTGCCATTCTCTCTCGCCTGCCTCTTGTCGAAGCTCTTATTGTAGTCGGGCATGCAGGTTCCCTGACCGCCATAGGGGCCGGCCTCGCACTGCTGGCCGCCGATACTGATCTGCAGCGGATAGCCATCGCGATACTTGTAGATGCCTGAGAACTCCCATCCTCCGCCGATCATGCCGGCGATGCGGTTGGTGGCGAAGAATGCCTGGCCGCGACCGAAGGGCAGGCTATAGACCCATGTCAGATTGATTGAGTTGGTCTGGTTGGATGTGCCGGTGGCCCGGTCAACCTGGTTTGCGGTCAAAGGATAGGTGAAGTTTCCATCCACATTGGTGAGGGGGAACTGTGTCCTGTGGTTGCCAGTGTCGTCGATTTCCTTGGCGCGCGTGTAGTTGAGGAAGCCGGAGAGGTTATGCCACGGGCGCTGGGTGATCGCGAGTTGAAGGGAGTTGTAGTTTGCATTTCCAGTCTGCGCCCAGAGGTCGGTGAATCCGCCAAACTGCGGGAAGGGCCTGAGGGATTGCTCCAGGGTTACGCCGGGGCCGGCGAACAGCGGGAAGGGAGGCTGTGCGCCATTGGGGCAGGCTGCTGCATAGCCTATACCGGTGGGGGTTACTGAATTGCAGAACGATCCGGCGACCGAAGTATTGGTGCCGAAGTACTGGTCATAGTCCGGGGAAAAGGTATTCTGCGCGAGACCGCGGCCGGAGCCATCGGGCAGGAAGTGGGTCTCAGAGCCGGAGTAGTCGGCGCTGAATACGGCCTTCTTGTTGATCTGCTTCTGGAAGCCAAAGCTGAAGCTGATGTATTGCGGACCGCGCCCACCATAGTAGGGATCGGCATAGTTGACGCCGCCTGCATTGCAGAAGCTGCTGTTGTAGTTGCATCCTGCATCGTTCAGGTGGTCAGGCCAGTACTTGGTGTAGTCGTAGTTGCCGGTGGTGGACAGTGGATTGACCGCGGTTGAGGGCTGGGTATATGGGGGAATGGAGGTAAAGGGATTGCAGGTACCCGCCGCGACGCATGGGATATTGGGTCCCAGAGCGCCCGTGATCGAGGTGCCCTCCGTACCCTGCGTCGGGGGAGCTATCAGGGCCGTGCCGGGCTGGGCCGTTGGAGCATAGGCATTGGTCAGGTAGAAGGCCGGAGGCGAACTGGTGTTGGTCTGGCTCCAACTGGAACTGGCGCTGTACTCGCCGTTGTTGCCGGTGGCCGAGGTTGCTCCCGATCCGCCGCCTACGCCGCCGGAGTGGGTGAGCGCGAGGCCGAAGTTGGCCCGGATGACCAGGGTTGGGTTGTAGGCGTAGGCAAAGCCTATGCGCGGCTCCCAGTTATTGTTATACGGATGCACCGGGGTGGTGCAGTGGCATACATAGGGAGCGAAGTTGTTGAACTGTTGCTGCGCCGTTACCACCGTGTTGCCGGCGGCATAGGGGGCAAAGTTGTTGATGTTGGGGAATCCGGCAAACTCCAGTACTCCCGGGATGCCAACGATGGGATTGATGGTTGTGGGGTTGAGGAATGCGATGCGGTCGTGCACCTCGTGATAGGGCTGCAGATAGTCGTAGCGGAACCCAAGGTTGACGGTGAGCTTGGGGCTTACCTGCCAGTTGTCCTGAATATAAGGCGACAACGGTCTGTATCGCGCTCCGACGTCCACGATCGACTGAGTTTTAATATTAGCGTCGTGAACAACACCGATGAGGAAGCTGGCGTATGGTTCGCCGGAATCAGTGCTGTTGTAGTTGATGGTCGCGCTCTGGCTATAGCCTCCGTAGGCTCCGCCGTTGGTCTCCAACCACTGCGCCTGTGCGCCGAGGGTGACGTTATGGCGATTCTTGATCCAGGTCAGGTTATCGACGATGGTGTAGGCATTGGTGGCCACGGGGCCGGTGCTGGATGTGGAAGTCCAGTTACTGGGCTGCGTGCCGCCGCTGAAGCCTATGTTGGGCATGTTGGTGGTGGCATTGCCTGGAGGCAGATTGGTAATGCCGGCAGCGCAGGCGTTTTCACCGCCGTTGCACCCCGGAACTGCCGGCATGGTAACCGGGATTGGAGGAGTCACACCCGCTCCGAAGTATGCCGCCACCGACGGAAGCTCATTCGGCATGCTCTTGTTGGCGGTCAGGGGGAAGCCTTCGCCCCAGTTGCGGGTGAAGCCGTAGCTGAGCGAATTGATCAGGGTTTGCGAGGCAATGTAGGTGTACTTGAAGATGCCGGTGGCCGTCTTCTGGTTGGTATAAGTACCGCCGGCATAGGGTACGGGGAGCTGGGTGTAGCTGGTGTAGTCGGGCGCTCCGCCGTATCCAACATTGCCTCCCAGGCCTGTGAGCGAGAGCTTGTTGCGTGCATTGAGGGTGTAGTCGATCTTTACATCGACGTCGTAGTCGTTGTTGGCCAGCGGAAGGGAGGCAAGGAAGTTATTGAAGGTCGCCTGGCTGGTAGGAGCAGGAAGCCCAGCCTGCAGAGCAAGCGAGATGGTGGAGAACTCCGCCGACGGAATGACGTTGTAGGTGGGGATACCGTTCAGCAGACCCTGGTAGTTGGTGCGCCCGACATTACCATTGACTGTGGGATCAGAGATGCAAGCACTGGTGGTACCGCATAGATCGGTGAAGTTACCCTGGCGGTTGTTCATCGTGGGTACGGTAACGAAGAGGGGCGTATTGCTGATTTTGGTGTAGCGGTATCCTTCATAGCTGCCGAAGAAGAACAGCTTGTCCTTGAGGATGGGCCCGCCCACCGATCCGCCGTAGGAGTTCTGGTGTTCAGCCGGCTTCGACTCAAAGCCGTTGGATGCCGGCACCTTGGTGTAGCCCCAGGTGTCGAACATGGTGTTGCGGATGAAATCGAAGACGGTACCGTGGAATTGGTTACCGCCGGAATTGATGGTGTAGTTGGTGACTCCAGCGCCGCCGAACGATACGGACGCTCCGCTGGTTTGCACGGAGAACTGGTTGACCGCATCCACCGACACCGCAGTAGCGACCTGTTGACCGCTGCCTTGCGCTGCAATGTTGGATACGGGCACGCCTTCAACGTAGTTTGCATTGAGGCCAGTGGTTCCGGTGCCTCCATAGATGCCCGAGCTGCCGGCGGTTGAGCCCTGGTTGGTTGCGTTGGCAGGATTTTCCTGGACGCCGGGCATCAGATATTGGAAGGCGGTGGGATCGCGCGGGCCGCCCTGCATGGACAGCGGCAGAGAAGTATAGAGCTCATTTTCGATGGTTCCGCCCAGGGTAGCATCTTGTGTATCCAGGTACGGTGGAGCGTCCGTAACGGTGATGGTGGTGTTCTCGCCACCAACCGTGAGCTTGAGATTCAACCCGAACATCGATGCGTTATCGACGTTGACGTTCTCCTGCAGCAGTCTCTGGAAACCAGTGGCTACGGCCTCGACGTTGTAGGTGCCGACCTGCAGGTCATTAAAGGAATAGACACCCTGGCTGGTGGTTACGGTGTTGACCGCAACCCCGGTGTCGGTGTTGGTCGCGGTGACCTTCGCCTTCACAATGACCTTGCCCTGGGGGTCGGTGACCGTACCCGTGATGCCGCCACCCGAGGTACTTTGGGCGTAGAGCGGCAACCCGCCATGCAAGGCCATGGCTAGTACAGCCAAGAGGCAGGCGAAGAGGGTAACGAAGCGCTGTGCGATAGGACGGCTAGAAAGCCCGAGCGGCAATGACCCAACAGTCGTGATGCGATACATAGTTTGCTCCATCTGATTTTGCGCTGGAAGGCATTGGGCCGGGATTCCGGTTGATTCCGGTGAAAACATCCCCCCAAAAAACCTTGCGCCGATGACTAGAAATCTGAAAATACCGATGAGCCGGAACGCGAAAAAAGTATTTGTTTACAGGCTCCATTGTCAATAAGAAAATGTTTTCCCATAGAAACGGCAGGAGTCGGTGGAGTGGCCCTGTTCTGGGCGATGCTCGACCGGGAGCGGGCGGAGGACTGCCCGGAAGTTTTTAGGTTTTCAAAGCTTCACCGAACATGCTACTTTGTTTAGCAGCCCGAAACAACGTCGAATTTATATTTTCTGTGTTGTTGCGGATGGGTGGGCGAAAGCCCCTTCTGGTTCTTCCCCCCGAAGGACGGTGACTGTCTCGGCTTGGGAGGCGGACATAGGGCTAATCTGGAGAGCGGAATTTCTACCCAACTACACCCCGGTGTTGCGCTGACAGGCGCAGTGCGTCCTATTGCCCATGCCATGGGCTGTGCCCAGCAGAAGAGGGCCATGCGGGTCGGCAAGCGGATATTCGCGGCCTTGACCCTGACTGTGGGCGCGGTGGGCCTGGCAGTGCACGGGACAGGATGGGGGCAGGCGACAGGACAGCCGGCGGCCAGTTCCGTTGCAGCAACCTCGCAGCAGGGCACAGCGCAGTCGAACGACACCACGCTTCGCGTGAATACACGGGAGACGGTGGTGGACGTGACGGTGATGGACGCCAAGGGTCATCCGGTCCACGATCTGAAGCAATCAGACTTCGTGGTCAAGGAGGATGGCAAGCCGCAGCCGCTTCGCAGCTTTCAGGTGTTCAGCGAGAACACGCCGTCGGCGGTGCGCACTCCGCCGCCCCTGCCGCCCAATGTCTACACCAATCTTCAGCAGTCGCCAGCCAGCAGCGCGGTCAATATTCTGCTGCTGGATGCTTTGAATACCCAGGCCGTGGACCAGATTGTCATGAAACAGGAGTCGTTGAAGTATCTGAAGAGCATGCCAAGGGGAACGCGGATCGCGGTACTCGGCCTGACCAGTAGTTTGCGCATCCTGCAGGGATTCACCTCCGACCCTGACGTGCTGATGGCGGTGTTGGGAAGCAAGAAGAACAAGGCCCTGCCGTCGCCGTTCATTGACAACGACAGCGGCGGTGTACTGGACGATCAGGTGGACGCGCAGACCGAACTCGGCAACGATGACATCGCAGCCGGGATGCAGCAGTTCGAGAACGAGCTGACCTCCGAGCAGCAGGACATCCGCAACCGCCAGACGCTGGAGGCGCTGAACCAGATTGCGGCGTATGTGAACGGGATTAAAGGCAGGAAGAACCTGATCTGGTTTACCGAAGGCATGCCGTTGAATATGTTCCCAACCGCCGGTGGCACGAACGACCTGGAAGAGATCACGGACTACGCCAAGGACGTGCGCAGGACCACCGATCTGCTGGCAGCGGCGGAGGTCGCGGTGTATCCGGTGGACGTTCGCAGATTGTTCAACAATCCGGCCAACGGCGCCGACCAGGGACTATCGAGCATCAACGTGCATACGGCGGCAAATCAAGCGGTCAAGCAGATACAGTACCGTCAGAAGACGGGCCAGGAGCAGGTGTCGATGGAGGCCGTGGCCGAAGCGACCGGAGGCGTGGCGTACTTCAACACCAACGACCTGAAGGGCGCGGTGGACAAGGCGATTGAGAACGGGGCCAACTACTATAGCCTTTCCTATACACCTCCCGACCTGAATTTCGACGGACGGTTCCACACTATCGATGTGGAGGTCGATCGGCCGAGCCTGCATCTGACCTACCGCAAGGGATACAACGCGGACGATATCGTGCACAATGCGATCACTCCCTTGTTGCCGCTGACCACCAGTGCGCCGGAGCCGTATGGAAGCAACATGCAGGCCTCCATGGGACGTGGCGTTCCGACATCGAGCCAGATGCTGTTCGATGTTCGAGTGACGCCGAGCAGCGAGCCTGCCAAGGCGACCGATCCGCCGCTGCTCGGTACTCTCGACCCCAAGCTGCAGGGGAAAGCGCTGGTGCGCTACGACGTTCTGTATTTCATCCCGGCGATCGCGAGTCAGATCGAATTCGCACTGGGAACGGATGGAAGCCGCAAGTGTTCCCTCGAATTCGACCTCGCCGCCTACGATGTCTACGGCAAGCGGATTACAGGTTTGAGCCAGACCTCCAACTCTCCGCCCCTGACGGCGGAGCAGTACCAACAGTTTTTAAAACAGAAGCAGTTCCAGTTTCTCCAGCAACTCGACCTGCCGCCAGGGGAGATATTTCTCCGGGTGGGGATTCTCGACGCGGTATCGCAGAAGGTGGGCACGTTGGAGATCCCTTTGAATGTGACGAAAAAGCCGGCTGTCCCGGCAGCCGAGTCCGGGGGAAGAGGGGGCAACTAGGCCCTTATCTTCTTGAGGCAGCGACGCTTGAAGATGCCGCGTGCAAATGACCTCAATGCCGGCACGGGAAGGTTGGGCTGCCAGACCCATACCTCCGGGTGAGATTCGGGTTCGAAGTACTAGCTGTTGGCTGCTTCAGCCAGAGCATCAGGCAAGGTGATACTATAGGCCGTTGTCTTGGCGAGGCACCCGCGTTTGAAGATTTTCCTTGCAAGTGAGTTCAGCAAACGAGTAGAAAAGGTGACTGCTAGGGCCTTATCTCCGTGTGGCATACGCGGCTGAAGATTTTTCTTGCAAGTGTCTTCAGCGAACGCGTAGTATGCCGCATATTTTGGAAACTGTAACTCATGCGTAATCAGCCAGGATTTTTGACGGCGGTTGGGTGCCATGCTGCCCCTACAGCCGGATTGCAAATGTACATGATTTAAGGACAGGTGAACCCGATGCTCTTCCGCAAACACAACGTCTCGTCGCGAACTCTCTTCCAACTGACACTGGCCCTGGTTTTCTTCATGGTGGCCTCAGTGGGAGCGGCCATAGCTGCAACCGTGACTGAAACTGGCAACCCGCCATTGATAGTTCCGTCGCAGATGGTCACCCTCGTCGGCGTCACGCAGTACAATGCGACCAACAGCCAGATCACCGGTTACAGCGGAGACGGCGGTACCGCGGTTGAAACTCTGAAGTCGGGCGTACTGGGTACTTCCACTGCCGTGGCGACGGGGGGTGCGGCCCTGGCCAGTCCGGCAATGATCGTGGTCGACGCGGTTGGCAACGTCTACATCGCCGACGCGAACAACGACCTCATCCGCGAGGTCAACGCTCAGACAGGCGTCATCAACACGATTGCGGGAGAGATTCCCACGGGCTGCAATGCCGCGACGGCTACCTGCACCACCCATTACTCCGGCTGCCAGGACGGAGTTCCTGCATACGGGACCCCGATCGGATCTCCCCCCGAGGGCGTTGCCGTGGACTCGTTCGGCAACGTGTACTTCTCCAACTTCACAGGTGTGGTCTATGTGGTATACCGCGGCGGCCAGCGGGTTGCGGACTTTATTAACCGGGTGAATCCGGGTGCGGTCACGAAGTCTGGCGGAGTGAAGGTGGGATACCTCTACCTGGTCGCCGGAGCCATCAACAAGAGCACCTGCTCGATCTCAAATTCGGCCACGAACCCCAACGGGTTTGCCTTCACGGATACCTCTAACGCGAGCGCCACTCTGGGCGCAGAGCTAGAGTCCGCCGACTATATTTCAGTGGACGCCGCCGGCAATCTCTATATTGCGGAAGGCAACGGAAACAGCAACGCCAACGAGCCCACCTCGACTACGTTGGTGGTAAACACCCAGGAGACCCCCCAGACCTTCTACCAGTACACGGTGCAGCCCGGCTACATGCGGCAGATTGTGAATTGCAGCTCGGCAACCAGCGGCCCGTGCCAAAACATTGTCGGCGGCAGCCAGGGATCGCTTGAGGGCCAGGGCGTCAATGGCCCCGTGAATCAACTCACCTTCGGCGGCGCCCAGTACCTCGGGGGCGAAGTCGACGGATACGGCAACATGATGCAGACCAATGGCAGCGGCAGCGGCACGGGCGCTCCCGGTATCTACGGCGGACTTGCGTATGCAGGCGGACCCGGTATGACCAATTATCTAACCGCGATCGCGCCGGTCGAGAAGGCCGCGGGCTACGATCCGGGTGAGACCATTGTCCCGATTCCTCCGGCCGATTCGCTGATTCCTGCTGCTTTGCCGCTTACCTATGGCAACAGCTACCACGGCCTTGTGTACGACATCATTCGTCCGAACTACTGGAATGCCGATATGTATGGCAGCATGTGGTTCAGCGACCAGCACTATCCGCTGGTTGAGCGCATCGACCAGTTCCAGGGGGATGCGATCATCCTCGCCAATACCAGCGGGCGCTCCACAACCAACTCCGGTCTGGGTAATGTTTCCAACACGAACGGCACCACCTCGCACTACGCTTCGGTGGCCTCGTTCAGCAACCCATGGAACTGCCAGTACGGCAATACCAGTCCGGCCAACGACATTATGACCTTCGGTCCGCAGAGTTATGATCCTCACGGGGACAACTGCTTCGCGCTGGTTGCCAATTATGGCGGCAGCCGATGGACTCAGACCACGGACAGTATTCCCAACGAGTATCTGACGGGCAACGGCACCGGCAGGGTCCTGGAGATTAATGCCGGCAATCAGTTCCCGGCGAACCAGAACCCGCCAGTCGGAGTCACCACGTCGGGCGTATTCACGCCAGGGGTCGCCGTGGGATCGTCCATCACCCAGTACATCCAGGTCCACTTCGATGCGTCGAACAATCCGGTTACGGGGGGCGCGTCAGCGGGTACATTTACTTCGGTAAACGTTCCGACCTCGACAGGCAATCTTGCTTACACGACGAATGCATTTACCGTAACCTCCGCGTCCGGGGACTTCACGCTCGACACCACCACCCCGGAATTCCCCATGAACAACTACGTCATTAACAACTATGCGTCCGGCCCCGCCAATGGCATTGCAGCGTATGCAGGCCTTCCCTCCTGCTCGCAGCTCAATCTTTCCAATGCCTCCGGTCTGCTCACCATCGATACCAGTTACGACTGTCTGGCTTTCGTCAAATTCAAACCGACGCAGCCGGGGTATAGGACAGGAACGCTGGTGGCCACCACCGCCAACGGCTCCGTCTACACCTTCCAGCTCACCGGAATGGCCGTGGGTTCGCAGTTGGCGATCGATGGCGGCGCGCAGAGCGTGGTTGCTCCCACCGGCCTGACTTCACCGGCCACCCTGGGCGCCTCCTCGTCGATCGCTGTCAATCAGGCAACCGGCGCCGTTTACATCGCCGACCCAGCCAACAACCGGATCGTGGTTAACCCGACCAGTGGGAACGCAACAACCATTGGACCAAACCTGACGGTGGTGTACCCCAGCCCCTTCTCCGGGACCCCTGTGCAGAAGTTGGTCAACCCGCAAGGAGTCGCGCTGGATGCTGCCGGTAACGTTTATATCTCCGACACAGGCAATCTGCGGATACTCCAGTACAATCCGGTAACCGGGATCGCAACCATAATCGGCAATGACGTATGGGTTGCGGGTGCGGCGTGCGATGGCGGAACGGCTACGCCGGCGTACAACGTGAACTGCAAGTTTACGAACTACACGGGGAATACGCTTGCTTCGGCACAAACACAATCCATCCTGAATGAGGCGGGAGCAGCTGTAACGGCGACCGTTGCGCCTCCGCAATACCAGTGGGGCAGTCCTCTGGGCCTTGCGGTCGACGGGTGGGGCAATGTGTACGTTGCCGATGCCGGCAATTCTTCCTCTACCCCAGTGATTCCGCCGGCAGTTGTGATGATTCCGGCCAACATCGACCTGGGCGGCGCAACTCCTCTGCTGCAGTACACCGGCGCACCCACCTTCACCAATCCGGTTGCGGTCGCGGTTGATTCCAAGGGATTCATCTATGTTGCCGACACCCAGAATATTGGCGGCGTGGTGGTTCGCATACCGCCTGGCGGCGGCGATCTGCAGCCCGGGGGATCGACTACTCCGGGGTCTGCGCTGAGCGTGGTTAGCACCCTTCCAACGTTTGGCGGTCAGGGGATCACCAACCCGAACGGGGTTGCGGTGGACGCGGCCGGGGACGTCTTTGTCTCCGACGCTTCAGGCAACGCGGTCTGGGAGGCACCCGCAGTCAATACCAGCACTCCCTTCACACTCAGCTTTAGTGGGTTGAGCTCTCCTGCAGGACTTGCTATCGATGCAAACGGGAATGTGTATGTCGCGGACTCGGGGAACAAACGGGTGCTGTTTATGAACCGGCAGAACCCGACCATTCCGTTCGGCACCGTACCGCAGTCCCTGGGAGCTTCGGGTGTTGCCGGAACGCCTAGCGGATGCCCGGTACTGGGAAGCAGCGCAGTCTGCACGGGCGTGTTGACGGTGACCAACGTCGGCAACCAGCCGGCAACGCTGACTACACCCTTCCTGGGTGCAGTCTCGAACGGCCAATTCACAATATCCAGTACCTGCGTCAGCCCGCTTCCAGCGGGAGCTACCTGCGCCATCAAGCCGCTCTTCACCCCAACCAGCGACGGCGCCGCATCCGCGAGCGTCACCGTAAATGGGACCCAGTCGATGGCCTTGCTGGGTGGTACGGGAGCCAATCCTGAGGTCAATATCGTCCTGATTCCCTCGAATGGCACTGGAACTTCTCCTAACTACGCGGTTGCTACTCCTGGCGCAGAGACCATCACTGCGACCGTAACCCAGCCTCACGTCACGCCTAGCGTAACGCCGACAGGCACGGTCACCTTCACTTATGTGGTTGACGCAACCGGTCCGAACGCTGGCATTTGCCCAACTCCTGCCACATCGACCGTCACCTCGGCGGCAATTCCACTGGTCGGCGGCGTGGCGACCTGGACCATTCCTGGTGGTCTGGCCGCAGGCTTGTCTTACACGGTCAGCGCCGTCTTTACACCCGGCGTTGCTGACACGCAGGACAGCATCACCAACTCGCAAACACCGATCCTGATCACGGTGGCTCCTTCCACCGTGGAAGCGGTGACCGCAACCTCCGTCACCTACCAGTATGGAAACGCGGTGCCCGCTATCACGGGCAGCGTGACTCCTGCTCTTCCGTCAGGTGTGACCGTAGCGTTCACCAGCGGCGCAAGCCAGTACTCGAATGTCGGCACCTATCCCATTGTGGCTGCCTTCACCGGTACCAACTTCTGCAGCTATGGCACCCCGGTGGCGTACTCGTCGGGCACCACGCCAGCTACCGTGACTGAAACCAAGGCTGCCCTCACCGTTGTGGTCCCTGCGTACACCACGGTCTACGGAGCTGCTACCTTCAACTACGCCTCGGGGATCGTCATCACCGGAGCTGTGGGAACCGACATCAAGAAGTTGAGTGAGACGTTCACTCCGGCCGATTCGTCCGTTCTGAACGTCGGCATGTATCCCGTGGTTGCTACGCTTACCGGCAAGCCAGTCGGCAACTACACCCTGACCATTACCAACGGCTCGGATACGGTAACACCGGCGCCTTCCGCTATTGGCGTTACCGCAGCCAAGACCGGTGCGGCCAGCAGCACGCTGGGAATTGGCACACAGGGTGTTGTTCTCAATACGGCCGCTGGGGTTGCGTCATCCACCTACACGCTCACGTTCGGATCCCAGGTCACCGCTGGCAAGGGAACGCCTACGGGTTCGGCACTGGCTTTCGATTACTTTGTTCCGATCACATCGACTACCTTCATTACAACGCCACTGACAGGAATATTCCCATCGCTCAATGGCGTTATCCAATGGCCGTCGTCGACAATCATGCCTTGTGCTGTGGGGGCGTCTGCCTCAGCTTCCTGCACTCCCGTGGTAAGCGTGGCAATCTCGGGAGGAAGTGCCACCTTCATTCCGCCGGCTTATGTCTCGGGAACTGCCACGCCGTATTACACAAGTACGGGCGCTGTCATTCCGGGTACTCACTACTTCAGCTTCCTCTACAGTGGAGACGCTGGCTCTAACGGTGACGGATTAGGGAACTTCTCCTGCACTGTGAATGGGCAAGTAACGACTCCGTTGCCGAGCACTTTGGGTGCAGCTCAATCGTGCCCATCAACCAGTGCGATTCCCTATGCGTTGGTTGTCGACAACCCTGACTTCTCCTTCACCTCTACAACATCCCCGCTGCCTGTGCTTCCGGGCAACATCCCGAGCGGTAACGGTCTGCCCTCTGTACCGAACCAGAACGGATCTTATCCGCAATCCGCGATTATCGAGATTGCCGCGATCAATTCGTTCGTCGGTACGATCAACCTCACCTGCGCGCCGCAGAACCCAAGCTATGTGAGCTGCTTCATTGGGCAGATCACAGTGGTTAACGGCTCGCCATCCCTGATCCCGTATGCGACGGTTACGTTGTCCACGCAGACGGTGCCGGCTGTCTTCGATGTCTCGACTCCGGCAACGCTGCCAATCGGCTTCAACACAGCTAGTCTGATTCGCACGACCGCTACCAGAACTGTGTTGGCATTCCTGCCGTTTGGTGTTCTCGCCTTCTGCGTGCGTCGCCGGCGCAGACTGAGCAAGGCTTTGTGGATGCTGATTTCCCTTCCC
>DATKGA010000174.1:0-22125 GCA_035510935.1 Acidobacteriaceae bacterium | reverse complement strand
TGGATGATTCCCAGTACCACGCAGCGCGCCAACTCATATCCGCCGTAGTTGCTGAAGTGGGTCGTATCCGGCGCATGGAAGGCTAGCAGTGCGGTGTCCGGCCCCATCGCCTCGAACATCGTCGTGCTCATGGCCGTCAGGTCGATCAGCGCGGTGTGGGTGGCCGCAGCCACGTCGCGCGAGGCCTGCGGATAATCGCCCAGCGAGTTGGTGATATGCCCGTTGGCGTCGAACGTCCTGCGCTCCTGCGCGGTCACAATCACCGGCGTCGCTCCCTTGGCCCGTACCTGGTTCACGAACTCCGTCATCACCTGCTTGTAGCGATCGATAGGCACCGCCGGTTCATTGGTGCGCGGGTTAAGGGTCTGGTCGTTGTGCGCGAACTGCACTATGAAGTAGTCCCCAGGCTTGAGTGTGGACATGATCTTCGGGAAGCGCTGTTCGCCCTGAAACGATGTGGAGGATTCGCCGGACTCGGCGTTGTTGGCGATCACCACGCCAGGCAGGAAGAAGCGTGGCAGTGGCTGTCCCCAGCCGGACCAGGTTGTGCCGTCCTGGTCCACCATGGTCGAGTCGCCACCTAGATACACAACCGGCTCCGCCATTGCTCCCACCAGCGGTGTAATCGTGATGGAGTGGAAGCTGGGGTTGGTCCCGTTGAACTCCAGCGTAAGTTTATTGTCCCAGTTGGGAATGCCGTACTCGCGCGGCTTCAGCCGGACTTTGTTCGGGGTCCCGTCCGGGTTCTTGAACTCCGCCACGCGCACATTTACGTCGAAGGATTTTGTGAGTGAGCCCCTGGCCTTCACTGAAATTTTTTCCAACTGCAACCGGCGCACCTCGGAGCGCACGTAGTTGACCGAGTCTGTGGGGCCGCCAAATGCCACCGTCACGCGGTAGTTTCCCTCCGGCACCGGAATGGAGAAGTAGAAGGGCTTATCCGACGTGCAGCTCCCTTTCTCCACCGTTGGCGCGGTCTTAAGGTCCCAGCCCGCCATGCTCTCGCTGTAGACACTGCTGGCGGTCAGGGCAGTCGAGCCCTTCTTCCTGGCTCCGCAGGTCAAGGTCACTGGTCCCGTCAGTGACGGTGGAACCGGATACGTGGGTTGCGGCTGTGCAGGAGGCCGAGGCGCTCCCGCTGGGCCCCGTCCCCCGGGTGCTCCCGGTGCGGTTGGAACTCCCGGTGCTGTCTGCGCGTTGGGTGCTGCCGGCGGGGCCGTCTGTGCGTGAGCAAGGGTGACTGTGAGGGCGAGGGTGAGAAGAGAGCCGTACAAGCTGCGCATAAGGGTTCCTTGTGTAGCGGGTGAATCAGTTTCGACCGGGGAATCGTAGCATTTGTTGCCCAGCGCGGTCGAGCGGACATGCATATTGCACTTCTGTGCGGCTGCACTTGTGCCGGCGGCCAGGTTCAATTTGCAGACGTTGTCCATCCGCATGGTATCGCGATATGCCGCTAGGTCTGGGGAATCTTGGTCACGTCTTCATCGCGCAGAATGGGTGTGTCCGGCAGTGAGAACGTGGAGAACGGGTCTGGCTTCGCAGGGTCGAATTCCGGTACAGCGGAATCGATCACCAGCGAGAACGCCAGCTTGTTCTCGCGGATGCCTTTGACGACGCATCGCGCCAGCTCATACGCACCGTAGCTGTTGAAGTGCGTGTTGTCAGCGTATGTATTGGTCTGTCCCGGGAAAGTGTTGGCCGGGTAGTACATGAAGGCATTTTTACTGCCCTCGGGCCCCATCGCCTCGAACAGGACTTTGCTCATGGCCGTCAGGTCAATCAGAGGAACATGGTTGGCGGCGGCCACGTCGCGCGCGGCCTGAGGATAATCGCCCAGAGAGTTGGTAATGTGGCCGTCGGCGTCGAAGCTCCTGCGGTGCTGCGCGGTCACGATCACCGGAACTCCTCCATGAGCCCGCACCTGGGTTACAAAGTCGGTCAGGATCTGTTTGTACCTGTCCAGCGGCACCGCGCCGGGCTTCTGATCGTTGTGGTTGAACTGCATGATAAAGAAGTCGCCGGGTTTAATCACCGACATTACCTTGGCGAAGCGTTGCTCGCTCAGGAAGGACGCGGAGGTCTCGCCGGATTCGGCATTATTGGCGAACACCACACCGGGCAGGAAGAAGCGTGGCAGTTGCTGTCCCCACGAGGCCCACGGTGTGCTGTCCTGGTCCACCATGGTGGAATCGCCCGCCAGATAGACGACGGATTCCGTATGAATCCCGACCAGGGGAGTAATGGTTATGGCGCGGAAGCTGGGGTTGGTACCGTTAAACTCCAGCGTAAGCTTATTGTCCCAGTTGAGGTTGCCGTACTCGCGTGGCTTCAGATGGACTTTGTTGGGGGTCCCGTCCGGGTTCTTGAAATCTGCTACCCGTACGTTCACATCAAAGAGTCTGAGGGCGGTTTTATTGGCTTTGATGGCAATATTTTCCAGCATCAGGCGTCGCGCCTCGGCGCGCACCGTGACCACGGAGTCCGCAGTGCCTCCCAGCAGGACTTCCACGCGGTAGTTGCCCTCCGGAACCGCAATGGAGAAGAAGTACGGCTTATCGGACGAGCAGACGCCGTTGGCAATCCTGGGAGCGGTCTTAAGGTCCCAGCCGGCAGCGCTCTCGGAGTAGACGCTGTTGGCGTTCAGTGAGGTGCCGCCCAGCTTCGCAGGGCCGCAGGCGTAGGTCACATCCGTCTTGAGCACAGGCGGTACGTCGTATGTGGGCTGCTGCTGAGCTTGCGGAGCGGGTCGCCGAGGTGTTGCTGGCGCAGGCGACGCAGATGGTTGTGCCGCTGATGTAGCCGGTGCTGCCAACGGCGCACTCTGCGCCTGGGCGACGGTCAGGGTGAGTGCGAGGGTGAAAAGAGAGCCGGACAAGCTACGCATGAGATTTCCTTTTGCGGGGAAGTGAATGTGTGTTGGGATATGAATTCCTACCAACCGAAAAATCCTATCATTTGCAAGACAGCGTGGTCGAGATGGCCTCGTGGCGCTGTGCAATCGGAAAGAATACAGCAAATAGATAGAGATTCACTTAGTTCCGCCGCACGCACAGGCACGAATGCTTGCAGCCGAGTCGTGGTCCAGCGAGCAGGCATACTGCGGCCACACGGATTGGAACACGAATGCAATGTCGCCACGAAAGTAGTTGCTGACATACGCTTGGCTGGCAGCTGTGCTAATGGCATGGTCGGCTTGCAGCGTGGGGATTAAGCTTGCCAAAGCGGCAGCGTCGAAGGCCTGCATGTGGTAGGTCGTCGAGTAGGTGTACTCCTTCGACCAGGTGGTTCCCACGCCGGTCAAGTTGGAAGCCTTCATGACGCTGTAATCGACCAGTATTGCCGTCGCCGGGTCGATTGAGCCCAGCGTGAAACTCGGCAGATTGCCGCTGATCGGTGTGATGGGCGCAATAATCTTCAACGCCACGCCGAGTCCGGTTTGCATGGGCGGACTCGTCGAGCCTGATTCCAGCGTCAGCAGGCGCATCTCGTCGGCATGAGTATGGCCGAAGATTGCCAGGCGGATGATATCGGCGTTGCGCGCTAACAACTCCGCCAGCGACTCGGAAGCGAGAAACATCTGCGGCTCAGCCCCGCTGCATATGTTGACGTTCTTCTTCGCCGTGGCGTAGACATTCATGCCGGGAGGAATGTGGCCCATCACCCACACCTGCTCGTTGTGTTGTCGCGCGGAGGCGAGTTGCCCTGCAAGCCATGCCAACTGCGTAGCAGCGGGTGCAGCATCCGGCTTGCCCGAACAACTGGTGTACTTGGCAGAGAAGAAGAGGTCGTCCAGCACGATCAGCCGCGTATGCGGCACCGCGGCCAGAGGCACGTTGTAGTAGCCTCCGGCGGCGAAGTCGCGAAGAACTGCCGCGTGGTCCATCGCGGGGAGGTCAGCCGGCAGCGCTTCCGCCACTATCCTGGCTATCAACCCCAGGAAGGCATCGTGTGTGGCGTCCAGCTTCTCGTCGCCGCAGCCGGAGTCGTTATTGCCCATCGCAACATACACCGGCACGCCGGGCAGCGCCGCGCGCAATGTACTAACGACGGAGCTCACTGTTTTTTCAGTAAAGGCAACGTAGTCGGCGGGCATGGCTGAGGGTAGCAACTTCTCAAATTTGCAGTCGAAGTTGTGGGCCAGCAGGTCGCCGCTAAGGGTGACGAACCGCGCCTTCGATGCATTTTGGTGGATCGCCGTCAGGCTTGACTGCCACAAGGCCCAAGAAGTGTCGACGCCTTTCGGATTACAGGCCGACATCAGCGCGGCGAAATCCTTCGCCTGGGTGGGGGAATCGGGCGCAGAGAGGATCGCGGGCCAATCGGCGGCGGGCGCGGCATTCAGCTTGGCAACCTTGGCCGGGTCGGTGAAGGGATCCAGGTGAATGTCGGAGAGAAAGAGCGCCGGTATGGTGGCATGGGCCGCGCCAGCCGATTGTGCGGGCGCGGTGCCAAGCAGTGCGCAGGTTGCGGCCAGGGTCAACAGGCATCGGCGGAGGGTCGCAGTCGAGGTCATCGCAGGTCTCGGGTCGAAAGTATTTGCGCTTCGTGGGAATCGTAGTTCAAGAATGCTCTGAATCTATCTCATCGCATCACAGTGAATATGCGATGAACAGGACTCGCGTCGATTGTTCTGCATCATCTTTGCAGCAACGATTCGTAGGCTTCAATCTGCTTCAGCGTGAAGGCGTGCATGTCGCTGCCTGCCTGCCATGCGCGGGTCCACTGCACGATCCATTGGATCGTGCTCTCCAGGCGCAGGTGCGGGGTCCAGCCCAGGTCGGCGCGCGCACGGCTGGCGTCCAGTTTCAGATAGCCTGCCTCATGCACTCCCGGCTCCTCATCCACAATCCACTTTGCTCCGTCGCCCCACAGGCTGCATATCTTTTCGGCGATCCACGCCACTGGGCGCGCGTCCTCGTCCGATGGCCCGAAGTTGTAGGCCGTGGCGAACCGCGCGGCTTCCTCGCGATTCGCCGCCAGCAGTTGCTCCGCCAGGCGGATGTACCCATGCAGCGGTTCCAGCACATGTTGCCATGGGCGGATCGCCTGCGGCCGGCGGATGCGCACCGGCTCACCGGCCAGGAAGCCGCGCAGCAGATCGGGAATCAGGCGGTCCGTGGACCAGTCTCCTCCGCCAATCACATTTCCGGCGCGCGCGCTGGCCACTGCGGTCGAGTGTCCGCCGGGTTGCCCCAGCTTGATAACCGGGAAATAAGACTGGCGATACGCCGCTGTCACAATCTCTTCGCAGGCTTTGGAACTGGAATACGGATCGTAGCCACCCAGCGGGTCGCTCTCGCGATACCCCCACGCCCATTCCTTGTTCTCGTAGCACTTGTCGCTGGTGACGCACACAACGGCGCGCACCGAAGGAGTACGGCGCACGCTGTCCAGCACCCGGGCCGTGCCGATCACGTTGGTCTCATAGGTGCCGACGGGGTTCTCGTAGGAGAGGCGGACCAGTGGCTGCGCGGCCATATGGAAGACCACATCCGGCTTATACGACTGCATCGCGGACTCCAGCGTCGCGGTCTGGCGGATGTCGCCGCGCACGTCGTCAATTACAGATCCGACATGGGCCACGGTAAACAGGTTCGGGTCGGTCACCGGATCCAGAGCATAGCCGCGCACCTCCGCGCCCAGTTTGGCAAGCCACAGGGCGAGCCATCCTCCCTTGAACCCGGTGTGGCCGGTCAGGAAGACGCGCTTGCCTTGCCAGCGGAATGCGAGCTTGTCGGTCATGGTCTTTAGCATAACTGCTGCAACGACTCTCAGGTCAAAGGTAAATCGAGCCCATGACGAAATCACCGTCGTCCCAGGCCATGACTACATCTGGCGCAGGACTGCTCTATGGATAGCGGTAGAGCGTCACACGCACGATGTTATTGGGTCGCAGCACCAGAATTTCCCCCTGCGCGTCGTCGTCGCCCGCAATCTGGCGCGTCACTACAAACTTGCCGTCGACGAACTTTCCCTCCTGCACATCCCCCAGTCCCACGTTGCCTGGGCCGGGTGAGTTGGCGGTAAAGTCGACACGCATGCCGCCCCCGCCAAAGTAATACTCGTCGGGACCGGTGGAGATCAGCACCGCCGCTGCCTCTAGTGGAGCATCCAAGGAGTTGGCCGCTGTTCCCGGGGGCGGCGCAGAGCCCACCACCTGTCCCCGGGCCTGCGGCGGAAGCCGCGAATTCCGCCCTGCGTAGGTAAATGTCAACGTGTAGTTGCCCAGCTTGACGCTCTTGGGCTCGTCTCCCTGGATCATCCGCACCGCGGTCACGGAATCCGTACCCTGGCGCGCCAGGATCATCGGCGCCAGTTGCTCCAGCATGCTGTACGCCCCTGACAGGTCCGCGGCGATCGGCCGGTTGCCGTCGATCCCAAACGGAGAGAAGCCAATGGCGTTGTACTTGCCCACGGCTACGATCACGTTGGCCGGGTTAGAGTTCGTCTCGGGAATAAACAGCGGGTTGCCGTTGCGTGTGAACCGCTGGCACACCTCGTCGAAGGACTCTAAATAGAGGTCCGGTGCAAGGATGTCCACACTCGGAGCGCCCGCCCGCCATACGTCATGCACCTCGGGCAGCGGGCCGCCGCTGGGAAAGGTCCCTGGCCAGGCATGGTTGGGTTGCTGCAGCCATCCGTTCACAAACATGGGGATGTTATAGGCGGCCTTGCCCGTCTCCACCACCTTCTGCACATAGTTGGCATAGTTCCACGCCATGAAGATCTCGTCCGACGGCCAATGCAGGCTCTGCCAGCTATTGCTATGTTCCAGGGCGCTCATCGGAGGGCTGGTGGTCTGGATGGGGATTTCCACGTTCGCCGGTTTGCCCGGCCCGAACACCTCCTCCCATGTACCGGAATTCTTGTAACCGTTGGCCGCCCACACATCGCGAAACTCAGGAATCAACGAGTCCTTGTGCGCCTCCAGATACTGCATCAACTTGGCCGGCACAGGCCCGGCAAAGGCGCGGTTGGCATCGGGAGAGCGGTCGCGTGTATCGCGCAGCACGCCCACCTCGTTTTCCACCTGCACCATCACTACCGTATGCTGCGTGCCATCCACCTCGCCAATGTGCTTCATCAGCGCGCCGAAGGCCTTGGCGTCGGCGTCACTCGTCTCGGAGCCAAAGGTGCTCAGCAGCTCCAGCGGGCCGGAGATGGAGACGGTCTTGCCGTCATTAATCTGAATGCGCGGAAAGCGTTGATAGTCCTTCTTCACCCAGTACGGCGCAAAGCTCGACGTGCCGTTCTTCCAACTGGCAAACCAGATCAGGACCACATGCATGTGGTTCTCTCTGGCCTTGGCAATCACGCCATCCACCTGCACATAGTTGTACTTTCCCTCCTCCGGCTCAAACTGCGCCCAGGTCACACCTATCAGCGCTGTATTCAGGTTGGCCGCCACCAGCCTGGGCCAGATCGTGTCCATATTCTCCAGACTGGTGGCTGCGTTGTTGCTCAGCTCCCCGGCCATCGCCAGATACGGCTTGCCATCCACAATCAGTTGCGTCGCATTGCCCTGCTTCTGTAGATGGGGAACGCCTGCGGCCAGGGTTGTGCCGGTCGCGTCCTGTGCCGAGCAGGCAACGCGCAGGGATGTAACGAGCAGGATCACGCCAAACAGGGAAGTCCATTTCACACGCATTTCGAGCCGCCTTCTATCGATTTGACTGGATGGGGCATTGATTGGGCAGGATCGCCATGCGGCGTTCCTGTCGCGAGCCATTCTACCCCCGAACCTTCCGCAGGCCAATACAACGGAGGGCGGTTATCTGGAATTGAAATGGGCATTCTTATTAACACTACGGCACTCACAGGCGTCTTCTGTCGCAAAAAAAGGCCCCCTTGTTGGGGGGCCAATCCTCGCGGGTCGAAAGTGCTTATCTCGAACTGTATCCATGGATCGGCAGATAGGATGTATACATTTGCTCACATTGACTCTTTAGATCGAAATGATTCTCCAGGGTCAACCGGCGCTTTTCGATTACCGCGATGGCGGAATGGTTGGACGCAGCGAACGAGCGTCCTTACCGCTCTTCCTCAAACTCCAGATGCGAGGGATACTTCGCCGAGCCATAGATCGTCACCGTCTGGGCTTTATAGGCGCTCTTTGCCGCGGACATGATGTTGGGCACGAACGTCTGCGGATTGCGATCATAAAGCGGGAACCAGCTAGACTGCACCTCTACCATGATTCTGTGCCCTTTCAGGAAGGTGTGGTCCACGCCGTGCAGGCTCCATTTGAACTCGTTCACCGCGCCCGGAGTCAGAGGCGTGGGCTCCTCGAAGCTCTTGAGATAGCGTCCGCGAAATATCTCCTCCGCAACCATGAGCTGATAACCGGGTGTAGAGGGCGCGTCATCCGGATAGATGTCGATCAGCTTCACAATCCAGTCCGCATCGCTTCCCGTGGTTGTGGCAAACAGGTCGGCAGACACCTCGCCGGTGATGGTCACGTCGTGGTCCAGCGCCGGCATGGTGAAGCTTGCTACGTCCTTGCGCCCGGTGACAAAGCTCTGGTCTTCCACCAGCCAGGTGTACCACTTCGAGCCCTTGGCGTAAGTCGATTGCATCGGCCGATGGCGATAGGGAACCGGGTCCGCAGGGTCCGCCACATAGGAGGCCGCAGTTGCATCCTCCATCGTCGAGGGAGCTGTAAAACTGAGTGTTTTGCCGGGCTCGAGATAGAGTCTGGCCGGTACGAATCCAGCCACTGGAGGCCAAATTGGATACCGCTCCCACTGGTTCACACCTGTACGAAAGCTGGCCGTATCGGTAAGGTCGAATCCAGGCCTGTCTTTCAGGTACTTCTCAAAGAAAGGAGTCTCAAATCGTCTGCTGAACTCAGTCCCCGTCGGTTCGCCGAAGTCCAGCCTGCCAAAATCTGAACCCAGCCGCCGGCCCGTGCCCTGCCAGCCGCCGTGGTTCCATGGGCCAAGCACCAGAAAGGTCTGGTCGTCGTGCTTCTTAAGCGCGGCATACTCGGCCTGCGTGCCCCACATGTCTTCCTGGTCCCAGTACCCCCCGACCTCAAGCGTTGGCACCGTAACCGTGGCCAGACGATCTTCCACCGCCATCGCCTGCCAGAAGGATGTGTACGCAGGCTGGGTCAGAAAGGCCTTTGCGGTGGGCAGATCGCTCATCCTCGGAACCGATTCTGCCGCGCTCGCAAAGTTACCGCTGCGCAGGAAAAAATCGTAGGGGTCCTGTTTCATCTCCACCAGCAGATCGGTCTTCTGCGCCTCCATCTGCTGCACATAATCGAAGCTGTAGCTTTGACGAAAAGCGCCATTATGAAAAAAGTCGTCCCCCATCCACACGTCGGTCATTGGTGCCTGGGGAGAGATGGCCTTCACTGCCGGATGCGCGTCGATGCCCGCCATCATGGCCAAAAAACCGTCGTACGAGAGGCCGTAAACGCCAACCCGTCCATCGTTACCGGGGACGTTCTTCAGCAGCCAGTCGATAGTATCGCGTGTGTCCGTGGTCTCGTCCACATCGCGGTTGCTGTTATGGACGGTGATGGCCCGGTTCATCACAAACTTGCCCTCTGATTTGTATCGTCCGCGTATGTCTTCGTAAACGAAGAGGTATCCGCTGGCGGCCAGCTCGGGCTTATCGCGATTAACGCTATCAGAGTCGAACTCATCCACGCCGTATGGCGTGCGGGCGAGCAGAAACGGCAGGCCAGACGGTGGAACATCGCTCAAATCGGCTGGGCGCAGAATCACCGCATGCAGACGCACCCCATCGCGCATGGGCAGCATCGCCTCCTGCCGCGTGTATGCGCGCATCGGAGCGGTCCGCGTCGTCTGTGCAGGCCCCGCAATGACGGGTAAATCAGATTGCTGCGAGCGCAAAGTGATCGAACATGGACCCAGCGCCACCACCGCGATCAAAATATGCAAGGCCCATCGACAAGCCCGCACAGAGTTCCGCGACGGCACCAGCGTGTTGGCAAAGATCCTAGGTCTCACGGGATCAGGTCACCTGGTCCTTATGCCAGAGGCTCCGGACTGGCTGCGCAAAGAAAACCGATCCGCTTGTGTGAGCCATCGCAGAAGGGACGATTTTCGCTGGCCCCACATCGGCAGAGCGAAACCGCAGGCTTATCTGTCAGGTCCCACGACTTGCCGTTGGCGTCACTCAACACAATCGGGCCCTCAACCCGCAACGGGCCGTTGGGACGAACGGTAATCTTTACTGGCTCAGACATGGCAGGACTCACTCCTCGATCAGATGGGCCGTACAACAGCAAGCCTCAGCATAGCAGCACAGAGGCTTACATCAGATGGATTGCGTCCACATCCACAATCAGATTGCGGCGTGGAACCCCGTGGCTCTCCGCATGGGCCAGCAGTGCGCGCAGGGTTCGGCCGAGTGTATCGCGACGCTCGGCCTTCAGAATAAAGTGAAAGCGGTAGATACGTTTCAGCCGTGCAATCGGCGCTGCCGCGGGCCCCAGTACGCGGACTTTATCGAGCGGCGTCGACTCAAACCAGCGGCCTAATGTGGCAGTCAACGCAGCAGCCTCCTCCATTGTCCTCCCCTGAACAATCAGGTTGGCAAGCACGCTGGATGGCGGGTAATGCATCCAGCGGCGGAATTGCATCTCCTTGGCCACGAAGCCTGTGTAGTCGTGTGCGCAGGCACTCTGGATGGCGTAGTGTTCCGGATGGTACGTCTGCACCAGCACGCGACCGGGAAGTTCACCGCGGCCGGCGCGGCCGGAGACCTGTGTCAGCAGTTGGAAGATGCGCTCCGCTGCGCGGAAGTCCGGCAGGCCCAGCGCAGAGTCCGCGCCTACTACGCCGACCAACGTGATGCCGTGGACATCGTGACCCTTGGCGATCATCTGGGTTCCGACGAGTAGATTGATCTCTCCCGAATAAAGGCGCGTGAGCAGGCGCTCCATGTCGCCTCTTCCGCGTACCGTGTCGCGGTCCATGCGTCCGATGCGTGCGCTGGGAAAAAGTTCCTGCAAACGCTCTTCGCCCTGCTGCGAACCCGCGCCAAGGTAGTAGAGATGCTCACTTCCGCACTTGGGACAGCGTCTGGGGACCGAACGGCGAAAACCGCAGTAGTGACACTCCAGCCGGTCGCCGGCGTGCACATGCAGTTCCGTCTGCGCCGGCGGCTTATGGTAGGTCATTGCGATGGCGCAGTTCTCGCACTCGATCTTCTCGCCGCAGCTTCGGCAGAGCACGGTGAAGGAGTAGCCTCGCCGGTTAAGCAGGATCATCACCTGCTCGCCGCGGTCCAGCGTAGCCTGCGTCTCGCTCACAAGCTGCCGCGAGAAGATTTCCTCCTTTCCCGTTTCTCTGAACTCGGTGCGCATGTCGACCAATTCGACCGTGGGCAGCGGACGGCTCATGACCCGGCAGAGCATCTCGACACGCGCGTAGCGGTCGCGCTCTGAGTTGGCCCAGCTCTCCAGCGACGGAGTGGCAGAGCCGAGCACCACAACCGCCTGGTTGAACTTGGCGCGCATTACGGCGACATCGCGCGCGTGGTAGCGCGGAGTTTCCTCCTGCTTGTAGCTGCCGTCGTGCTCCTCGTCCACCAGAATGAGGCCAAGGTTGACCATTGGCGCAAAGACCGCCGAGCGTGTGCCGACGACGATGCGTGCCTCGCCGCGTCGGATGCGGTGCCACTGTTCGGCGCGCTCGTCGGGAGTCAGGCCTGAGTGCAGCAGCGCGACCTGCGAGCCGAAGGCAGCGAACATCTGCCCCGCCATTGCAGGCGTCAGACCAATCTCAGGCACCAGCAGCAGTGCCGACTTTCCCGCGTCGAGTGCACGCTGCATGGCGGCAAAGTAGACAGTTGTCTTGCCCGATCCGGTAATGCCATATAGCAGCATCGGCTTGAATCCACTCTTTACCCCAGCGAGCAAGTTCGCCGGAGACCCCCAATTACCCTGCGCCATGGCGGCTGCGATGGAAGAGAGCGCCTCCATCTGCGCCTCGTTCAGCGCGTGCTCATGGGCATTCTTCTTGCCGTTGGAGGGAATGCCGCCGAGGTGAAAGTCCTGAGGGGTCTCTTCGATCGCGACCAGTCGTCGCTTGACCAGCGTCGATAATGTCGAGGCAGGGACGCCGCGTTCGCGCAGGGCCGTTGATTCGCGCAGATCAAGGATGCTCAGTCGTCCGCCAGCGGCGGCCAGCTCAGCAAGGATTGCGGTCTGGTTCTCGTTCAGCTTAGGAATACGCGCATCTGGAACCAGCACCGCGATGCGCTCGATGCGACGTGCGTCGCGTTCCTCGGCGACAGCTTCACGGGTGAGCCACTTCTTTTTCGCCATGCCGTCGAGCAGCGCCTTTCCGGCCTTCGTTGCCGAACGAATAGCAGAGGCCTTGGCTGCGAGACCATCGGCTAGATAGTTGAGTACAGCCAACTCGCGGTCTTGATCTTCTGCGGGCAATCGTGAGCGGCGCGCGACGCTCTTCACTGCTCCGTCGTCGTGTACGCGGCGGCCGGCCTCAGCGATGCGATAGGTAAAGTTGCGGCGCACTTCGGCGGCCAGCGGCATCATGCTGCGAAGTACCTCTCCCAGGGGGGAGATGTAATATTGTGCGATCCACTTTGCCAGATGCATCAGTTCATCGGAGAGCAGCGGCGTGTCGTCGAGTACCTGTTGGATAGACTTGATGGCAGATGCATCCGCGGGCCGATCGTCATGCACGCGGACGACAACGCCGATCAACCGCTGTCCGCTGAACGGCACCAGTACACGCGCACCAACCGCAGGCTCAGCCCCGTTCACCGCGTAGGTGAATGTCCGGTCGAGAGGAACTGGCAGCGCAACGTCACAGAAGTCAGGCATCGCATCTGAGAGTACAGCGCAGCGCCGTGCTACGCCACACGCAGCGGAAGCACCCGTCGAACTGCCTCAGCGATGGTATTCTAATAAGGGTTCGCGGAGCCTTTTGCGAACAATCATAGCGACAACATGAAGAGGTGTTTGAATGGCGACGGCGACGATCGATAAGGCAGTGTTGGGCGGTGCGGCGGAGTACAAGGTCGCGGACATTGGACTGGCGGAGTTCGGTCGCAAGGAGATGGACATCGCCGAACAGGAGATGCCTGGGCTGATGTCGATCCGCAACAAGTACGCCGCCAGCAAGCCGCTGGCTGGAGTACGCGTGATGGGGTCGCTGCACATGACCATCCAGACGGCGGTGCTGATCGAGACCATGGTCGCTCTGGGCGCCAGCGTGCGCTGGGCCAGTTGCAACATCTTCTCTACGCAGGACCACGCAGCGGCAGCGATTGCCGCGGCGGGCGTCCCAGTCTTCGCCTGGAAGGGCGAGTCGCTGGAGGAGTTCTGGTGGTGTACCAATGAGGCGCTGAGTTTTCCGGATGGCAAGGGAGGGCTGCTTGGCCCGCAACTCATCATCGACGACGGCGGCGATGCGACCCTGCTGATCCACAAGGGATATGAGATGGAGAATGGCGACCAATGGGTCAATTCAACCTCTGGCTCAACCGAGGAAGACGTCATCAAGAATCTGCTTAAACAGGTTCACGCGCAGCATCCCACGCGCTGGCACGATGTCGCTAAGCAGTGGCGTGGCGTCAGCGAGGAGACCACCACCGGCGTACACCGTCTATACAAGATGTTCGAACAGGGCAAGCTGCTGGTGCCGGCGATCAACGTCAACGATTCGGTGACCAAGTCGAAGTTCGACAACCTGTACGGCTGCCGCGAGTCGCTGGTGGACGGCATCAAGCGCGGCACCGACGTGATGGTGGCGGGCAAGGTCGCGGTGATCTGCGGCTACGGCGACGTGGGCAAAGGTTCGGCGGCTTCGCTGCGCGGACTGGGCGCGCGCGTGATTGTTACCGAGATCGACCCGATCAACGCGCTGCAGGCCGCCATGGAAGGCTACGAGGTCACCACCATCGAAGAGACGCTGGGCCGTGGCGACATCTACGTTACCTGCACCGGCAACGTGGACATCATCACCGTTGAGCACATGCAGCGGATGAAGGACCAGGCGATCGTATGCAACATAGGCCACTTTGACAACGAAATCCAGATGGAGAAGTTGACCGCTCTTCCCGGCATCAAGAAGCTGACCATCAAGCCTCAGGTGGACAAGTACACGTTCCAGGCAGGCAACAGCATCTTCGTGCTGGCGGAAGGCCGTCTGGTCAATCTTGGCTGCGCAACCGGCCATCCCAGCTTTGTGATGTCCAACAGCTTTGCCAACCAGACCCTGGCGCAGCTCGATCTGTGGAAGAACAAGGACACCTACAAGGTGGGCATTTATATTCTTCCCAAAAAGCTGGACGAAGAGGTTGCGCGGCTGCACCTGGAGAAGATCGGCGTGAAGCTGACGACCCTGACCAACAAACAGGCTGACTATCTGAGCGTGCCTGTGGAAGGTCCTTATAAATCTGAGCATTACCGATACTAACTTCCGCAACTTCGGCTGAGAAACCTTCCAGGGAGGAAGCATTGTTGATAGAATGAGGCCCCCTGGAAAATTCTAAAGAGGACTGAATCGAAGGAGACTCCTTGAAGCTGGTTGCTTGCGTGCTGCTTCTATCGGGATTTTTTATTGTTCTCGCAGCTCTGGTTGTGTTGACATCCCTCGGGCAGAGGTCTGCCTTTGTCGGGGCAGGCTTTGGCGTGGAGTTCCTCGGCCTCTGCCTGCTCACGCAGGCCTACAGGACCCATCGCAAGGAGCATCGATGAACCTCGAGTTGAGTCTGTTCTCGATGATGCTGATTCCGTTTGCAGCGGCCGGGCTGGCATTGATCCACCAGGGACTTGGGCGTTCGCGCAGCGCGGCCCATGCCATGCTCGCAAGTCTGTGTGCGCTGGCGGTCTCCTCCATCGTCTTCGTCCTGTTTGGAGCTTCCTGGGCAGGTTCTACTGGTGCGGCCATTCACTCCTTTGCCGCGGGGGGCGTGCACTGGGACTGGCTGGGAGCTGCTCCGTTCTTTGCCCGTGGCCTTAACTACGATGCGTCGGATGCCGCAAGCCTTAGCCGCTCGCTGGTGCTGTGTCTTGAGCTGCTGGCAGTTGGAGTGGCTGCCATCATACCGCTTAGCGCGGGGGCGGACCGTTGGCGACTGGGGCCGATCTGTCTATCTAGCGCGTTGCTCGGCGGCGTCATCTTTCCCGTCTTCGCGCACTGGGTGTGGGGTGCGGGATGGCTGGCGCAACTTGGCGCGAACTTCGGCATTTCGAACTTCATCGACGTGGGTGGCGCGGGTGTGATCCAGGTGGTGGGAGGGCTGGCGGCGCTCTCGGTAGCGTGGATCGCAGGACCGCGCCGCGGCAAATACTCCGAAGACGGAATTCCGGCTGCTATTCCCGGCCACAATATTGTGCTTGTGCTCTTCGGCTGTCTGCTGGCTCTGGTTGGCTGGATTGGCCTCGATTCTGCGGCTTCGATCCTGTTCTATGGAGCTGGCCTGCAACAGATTGTCGGGGTGGTGATTAACGCGCTACTCACCGCCTCGGCTGGATGCCTGGCGGCACTGGTGGTTACCCGTGCGCGATACCACAAACCGGACGCATCTCTGAGTTCGAATGGATGGATCGCAGGGCTGGTGGCGGGCAGCGCATCGTGCGCCATGATCTCCGCGGAGTCCGCCATCGTAATCGGAGTCATCGCGGGCGTGTTGTCCACTTACCTGATCGAGATCTTCGAACTGCATCTGCGCGTGGACGACCCCGGCGGCGCGGTCTCTGTGCATGCTCTGGCGGGCATATGGGGGCTGTTGGCGCTCGGCCTCTTCGGCCACTTTCCCGAAGGCACCCGCGGAGGCCATCTGCTGGCACAGATGGTGGGCATCTGTGCCTTATTGGGATTCATACTGCCCTTGATCCACGGGGGAAATCTGCTGCTCAACCGCTGGTCGACCTACCGCGTGGACGACGATGGACACTGGCATGGCATGGACGTTCGCGAGTTGGGTGCTGGCGCTTATCCTGAGTTCGTTATCCACGCCGACGAATTTGTTCCGCGATAGAGCGGACAGCGCTCAGCAGTCAGGGTGTCCTGGCTGAATGGTCCCGAAGCTCAGCGGCGGTGATGCGCGACCAGCAGCAGCAGGATGAGGATGAGCAGGGGTATTACGATGAAGGTGCCGACCAGCAGATTGCGGTGCGCGGGCGGTGACTCCTGGCGCTTCCAGTTGGCAGCCTCTTCGCGGTTGGCGACTCCGACCTCTTCCGGATGTTCAAGATCGTGGGCGAACTCGCGGGCACTGGCGTAGCGGTTCCTTGGATCACGCTCCATGGCGCGGTAGATGATCTCCTGAAGCTGCGGAGTGATGGCCGGCTCGATCGACATGGGCGGCGGCGGATAGTTGAGTAGACGATCATTCATCACAGCGAAGGGGTTGGGCCCGGTGAAGGGGACCGTGCCGGTGAGCATCTCGTACAGCATGACCCCAAGGGAGTAGATGTCGCTGCGCGCGTCTCCGCGCTTACCGCGTACCTGCTCCGGCGAAACATAGTCCGGCGTGCCCAGGCCCATGGAGAAGTTGCCGAAGGTGAGGCGGCGAGCGCCGGCGTTGGCTGCAATCCCGAAGTCGATGAGGCGGATGTTGTCGTTGTCATCCACCATGATGTTCTCCGGCTTCATGTCGCGGTGGACGACGCCGTTTGCGTGGATGTACTCCAGGGCGCGGCAGATGCCAATGGTGAGCTTGACGGCGCGCTCGATGGACATCTTGGGCCGCTGCTGCATGATATGGCGGAGGAGTTGGCCATCCACCCACTCCATGACCATGTAGACCTGGGTGCGGTCGGGGTTGGGGAAGACCTTCATCACACCTGGATTGTCGAGGCGCGTGCCGATATCTGCCTCGCGGGAGAAGCGCTCGTAAAGAGCTGGGTCGCACTCCACCTCGGGATGGGGGACCTTGATAGCCACCTGAGTGCCGGTGCGCGTGTCAATGGCGCGGAAGACAGTGGACATGCCACTGGTGGCCACCAGTTCTTCTAGGCGGTAATGGTCGAGTTGGTCGCCAGCGCGAATGTTAAGGTTTGGAGCAAACATTTATAGAAGCCGGTACGGGCGCCCGCGGTAAAGACCCATGCGCTCTACAGAGCGTACACGAATCAGCTGGACACTTACATTATCGTACCCCCCGGCGGCATTGGCTGCGGCAACCAGGGTGGCTACGGCTTGATCGAGATTGGGCGCGGAGGCAATGATCTGTTGAATGGAGGTGTCAGCCACATATCCGTGCAGGCCGTCGGAGCAGAGCAGGAGGAGGTCGCCGGGCATGATGTTAACGGTGATTGTGTCCGCGGCGACAAAGAGCTCACTACCCAGGCTGCGGGTCAGGATATGGCGGTTGACGGCGGTTGCGGCCTCGCTTTTGGAGAGGATGCCGAGCCGGACCTGCTCATCGACCATGGTGTGGTCGTGGGTGAGGGCGGTCATATTACCGTTGCGGATCAGGTAGCAGCGCGAGTCGCCAACGTGCGAGACCACGGCGGAGTCGAAGCGCAGGGCACAGAGCACCAGAGTGCTGGCCATGTGCGATCCTCCGGGCAAAATTGCCCCACCGGGGTCGGAGTATCGTGCGTCCGAATGGACGTGGGAGGTGTTGCTCATATCGACGATCGCGTGGTTGGCCTCCTGCACCAGGCGGGGCAGAAGCGAGACGTGCATGATGCCCTTGGGGATCTTGCGAAAGCCGGTCTGCACGGTCTCGACTGCGAGACGGGATGCTACCTCACCTCGCTCCTGACCTCCGACTCCGTCGGCCAGGGCGAAGAGCCATCCTTGCGATTGGACCTGAGCGGGCGAGGTGGGAAGCACATGCCCGAGGTAGTCCTCGTTGTGATCGCGCGTCAGGCCGGAATCGGTGAGTTCAGCGAATTCGAGATCAAGCATAGGGGATCGGCCATTCGCTCGGTGGTGTATGCGGGGGAAAAAAGTAAGGCGGCCGGCGAAACGTAATAGCTAAGCCGGCCGCCCTTATTTTAGGCTGCGTTACGGTCTTGCAGCAAGGTCGTCTTGCCGTGTGTCTTGCCGATACTCAAGAAATGGAGCGCCCCGTAGATCGCCCAGGCAAAGGCTATGCCCAGCGCCAGCAGAGGCTCCATCTTGGTGCCGTAACCCATGAATGGACCAATCAGGTAGAAGGCCATGCACGCCAGGTTGGCGACAATGCCGAAGACCGGAATAATCCCGTGGCGAAGCAAGCTGTAGTTGGGATGCTTTGCATAGGCGACCATGCAGGTAAAGCAACTCAGGCAGTAGAGCAGGAAGGTGCCGAAGTTGGAGGCCAGCGTGACCGTGAGCAGGCTGTTAGGCAGAGCGGCCATCTTCTCGTGCGTGGTATAGCCGACACTGGACCAGAAACCCTGCGGGATGGATGCAATGGCCGTGGCCGATGGCGCGGCGCCGTCGCCAAAGGCAAGCACCACAGCAACGCAACCGATGGCGGCGGAGATCGTCGCCAGCGTCCAGATAGCGCGGTGCGGGGTAAGGTTGGTGGTGTGCAGGCCGCCAAAGTTGCCGCCCACTTCCTTGTCCTTGCCCATCGCGTAGGTCACGCGGGCACCGGTATTGATGCAGGAAAGGGTTGTCCCGATCAACGCCAGGAACACCGTGAAGGCCTCGCAGAGCATGAACGTGCGACCGTGGCCCTGGCCGAAGAGAGCGTCGCCGACCACGACCATCATGTCGCCGATCGGCGCGGAGGACGCGCTGGCACTTGACATGGGATAGCCGCTATTCAAGAAGTAGTTTGCGGCGAAGTATTCAAAGCAGTAGAAGACCGCCCCCTGCACCAGTAGTGACGTGATGACGGCAATAGGGATGTCTCGTTTGGCGTTCTTGGCTTCCCCTCCCATGGCAGTGACGGACTCAAATCCGACCAGGATCAGGATGGCGACCGTGGCCTGAATAAACATCCAACTGAAGTGATGCGGGCTGATGACCGAGGCAGCGTTGGGGTGGGCCTGGAAGTTGCCCGAGGAATCGGTTGCGTTGTAGTCGATGCGGAAGGGAACGATGTTGCCGGAGGAGTCCTTGAGTGGCAGCGGAACGCCCGATGCATCGCGTGTGACCGTGGAGGTCCCATTGACCATCGAGGTCTGGAACTGGTACGTGTAGGCCTCGCCGCTGGTGGAGTCGAACTGGAAGGCGACCGAACCGACTGGGTGACTGGAACGATACTGCAGCGCGAGAACGGCAAAGACCAGTAGCGCGAAGACCTGGATGCCATTGATGGCCAGATTGACGCCGGTTGAGCTGTTGACTCCGCGGTGTGCGATGTAGGCGATGGCAAAGGCATAGAAGATTGCGCACGCCATCATGAAGAAGATTCCAGGGTTGGACGAGCTCATGAATGTGGGATAGAGGGTGCCGACGATGAAGCCGGTAAAGATCCCCATGACCCCAACCATCACCCCCGGATAGATCCAATAGTAGAGGTGGGACGCCCAGCCGACGATGAACTTGGAGAGCCGGGCATACTTCCACGCCTTATCGTGGTTGAGGAAGGACTGCTCGGCAAAGTAATAGGAACTACCGGTGCCGGGGTAGAGCTTTGCCATCTCGGCGTAACAGACCGCGGTGGCCAGGCAAAGCAGTAGCGCGGCAATGATGCCGGCCCACATGGCCGGACCTGTGGTGCCTGTTGCGGCCTGAATGGCATAGGTAAGCCAAAGAAAAGCTCCCGGAGCGATCAATGCCATCGCATTGCTAGTGAGTCCGGTAAGACCCAGCGTTTGTTTCATCTCGCCTGTCGTAGTTTCTGCCATGTGCTCTCCTAATTGGTCGACATCTCCAGCGTTAGCCGCCGGGTTGAAGAAGTTGTAGCTGCTGCGAATGGGTGGGATACGGCAGTTCTGCAAACTGGAGTTAGGTGAAATATAGCTCAAAACAACGTGATAACGGCATGAAGATGAATCTCCCCGGTTGAAAAAGCAGAGGCCTCAAAACATCTGCCTTGAAGCCTCTGCTGTTGCGTCCTTATGGCCACATGCACCGTGCAAGTGGTACATACCGTAATTTCAAAATCTTTATGTACTAGCTTTTGAAGCAAGTGAAGGGCCATTCTGCCTGTGGATTAGCGTTTGGGGCCGAAGAATGCGATGAGGCCAATTGTTACGGTGGACTGGTTCTTCACCAGAGACGTGTTTCCCCTGGGGAAGGCTGTATGATCCGACCAGTCGTACCGGTACTCCGTTCGCATCAGCAGACCCGCTGGCCATTTGTACTCATAGGTCCCGGTGAACTCGTTGAGGGTCTGCTTCGATGTGAATGCTGTCGCAAAGCCCTGGTCGTCGTAAAAGTACTCGTAGCGTCCAATCAGAGCGGCGTTGGCGGTCACCTGTCCACGGGCGGAGGCGGCGATGCCTTGCCAGTGGGGCGAATCCTCCTTGACCGCAGCCGATACGCCTGCAACGGCGGCCGCGGCATCGGTATGGTTTTGGCCGTAGTCGTAGTTGACGTACCAGTTGAACTTCGCGCTCGGGGTGAACAGAATCGTGGTGTCGATCAAGTTGCGATAGCTCTTCTGTGTATCCACGTTCGACGGGCCAACATAATAGTTGGTGTTCCAGGTGTACTTGGTTTTGACCACGGAACTGGTAAGGCCGATGGTGACACCGCCATTGTTGCTGGATACGTTGTTCCAGCCGTTGACCACCTGCGCGCCAATGGTCCAGACCTTGGTGGCAGGCAGCGAGGTGCGTAACCCAAAGTGATAGACAGGAATCGCGTAGGAGAAGAGCAGACCGTGCGAGTAGCTCCAGTTGCTCATCGTCTCCACGACTTCCTGTCCGGCTGAGGTGACGAACTGGCCAAAGTCCATCTCAAAGCCCTTGGCTTTGGGCGGCTTCATGCTGATATAGGCCTGCTCGATGTAGTTGTCGGTGGCCGTCTCCCCTGGGCTATTGGTGTGGATCAGGGTATTAGTACGGCCAAAAAGAATGTCAAGATGCGCGCCAACCGGATCGGGGTCGTGGTTGAGGGTAAGTTTGGCGGCTTCCAGGCTGAACTGGTCGGTCTTGTCGTCGAAGGTGTAGTACTGGCTGGTCTGTCCGTCGGCCAAATTGCTGGGCCGGTTGTTGTTGTAGCTGAAGTAGCCGTCGATGTAGCCGCTTATATCAACCGACCCGACGCTCCATACCGGTGCTGGTGCAGGAGCTGGTGCTGCCGCCGGGGCAGCAGCTGGTGGCGGTGCAGGTGTAGCCGCCTGTGCTACCTGAGTGTCTGCCGGCGCGGAGGAGCTCGATACGTCGCTGGCAGCATACGAGGCCACTGTGAAGGTTGCGAGTGAGGCCAGGATAGTAATTTGGCGAAGGAGGCGTCGTGAATTTGTCGGAATAATAATAGGAGTCTCTCTTTCATCCGCGATCGAATTCTCGATGCAGGGGTCGGTCAGGGTTCAGTCAGTCTCGACGAGGGATCGAGTTTTCGTCTGTATCTGAAACCTGAATGGGAAGTAATCAAAGGACCGCATCCCGCTCTGCGACATAGGGAACCAAGCTAGTTCGCTTGGCGGTTGTTCTTTCCTCCTCGAATCGGTCCAACGTTTACGTGCTCCAACTTTCAAGCCTCGTCATTCCGCCCGTGCTGCGCGTAGACGCAAATCCGCTGCCGAGCCATGGATGTGGCTCTGTCGACAAAACCCATAAATTCCGGCAGTTGCAGGATACTTATGCAATCCTCATACCAAACATAAGGATTGCATAAGTATTTATGTTTTCTGTACTCGTGACACTATCTGAGGGTTTTTCTTGTCCTAAACATGACAAGTAGATATAAAAATGTCGTAAAACAGACGACGAGATAATATTTGTCGCTAGTACGACACAATTTGCTGAGGAGTAGCCTCTGAAGACAATATGGCTCATTCTCTGCCCTGATCTTTCGTCCGGGCTGAGATGGTTCAATGACTGGCCATGAGCCTTCTTTGGGTTGGCAGGAGACCGTTATCTATGTTAGGAAGTTATAAAGATTACAGAAAACCCCATGCGACCAGCACTTCATTTCGAACTAGTCATAGCGGTTGTGACCGGCTCCGTCCTTGCCATATTCGCAATTGTTGACTGGTTTCGCCGGAAGTAGTGCAGAATTGCACTGTGGCAATAACTGCCAAAGATTCAAGAGATTGCAGTGAGAGATCCTCCCC
>DATKGA010000173.1:0-10555 GCA_035510935.1 Acidobacteriaceae bacterium | reverse complement strand
CGCACTGCCGGTGTCCACCGTCGCCGTGCTCGATGTGCCCGAGATCATTCCGCCATCCGACGTCCAGGTGTAGGTGACAACCCTCTTCGGGTTCGGATTCAGATTCATCGCCACCCCAGTCACCGTGATCGGATCACCAGGAAAGGCAAGCGATGGAGACACCGAGCAGCTGTAGTCAACCGCAAGCGGGGGAGAGTTGCCGCCGAACCCAAAGACAAGTCCGGACGAAAGGCGTATATCGTTCTGCGATTCCCTTATGCCCGTAGTTGGGCTCCCAAAACGGGTCATCAGGTATTCGGCCTGGACAAGGCGAATGGCGACATGCCGCTGGATTCTGAGGTCGATTCCGCCTCCGGCTGTCATGGCAAATGCGTTCTCCGCTTGGAGGGGCGTGCAAAGAGAGCCGGTGCAATTGGAGAGTGTCACCTGACTTGCATGTACGCCGCCAAACAGAGCTTGTGCGAAGGGGGTGACCCTGTGACGGTAGGAAAGGCGTGGGCCAGCCATGTATGTGTAGGCAGTCCCGCTTGCGTTTACCGCGCTAGGCGGGTTTGCGCCTGTTCCAGTGATCTGGATTTTCGTGTCATCGAATCCGCCGAAATCGCCAACCAGCCCGAAGTAGCGGTTCAGATTGAAAGCAATAGAGGTGCTGCCGCCATTCAGGCGGACCAACCGGTTGCCAGAGCTCGGCATCGGTACACTGCGCAGATACGAGTAACCCATAAAAAGCTCTGCCCTGGGATAACTCCTGTAGGCGCTGCCTGAAGGGGGCGCAGACGCCGCAGACCGGGCTGCCATCAGCATTGCAGGTACTTCGACGTTGCCCATGGCATCGGGCGTCGCGGCGGAGTCGACAGCGGTGGCTTTGGCCGACGAATTCATCGAGTCGTCCGCAGCAAATAAAAATGGCGGGACCAGTAATGCAACAGCCGCTGTTGTGGCAATCATCCGCGCTCTGAATTTCATCGTCTTTCTCCTGAATCGTTGCTCGCGATACTCGTCCATCCTCACCATCGGGCGCACTCGGCTTGCCTGCGACTGGCTGGAATGCGGGAACCGATCCTCATTTCCCTGCTTATCAAGCCTTGCTCACCCTGCTTGCGCTTAATTCCAGCACTGCCTTTCTGCGCGGAGACCGTCCACGGGAACGGCCTCCGCGTGGTCTTATGGAGCAGGTACGTTGATAACGGTGTTGACGAGGGTGACTGCTGCACCCAAAGAGATCAACCTGCCGTTGATGGTTGTGATTGTCGTGATTCCGGCAGTCCCGGTCGTGACTCCCGCCTTAGAGATAACGGTTCCGTAGAACGTCCCACCGCCAGCCCCGTTGATCGTCGCGGCGCTCGCAACCTGCCAGAAGACGTTCGCGGCCTGGGCGCCATTGATCAGGATGACACTTTGAGGTGCTGTGCCGCCTACGGTGAGTGACGTTGCCATCTGGAATACCCAGGTGGCGTTAGGGTTACCCTGAGCGTCGAGAGTCAACGGCAGCGCCGTTATGGCGTAACTGCCCGGCGTGGACTTATAGACGCCTGCTTGCAGGGTTCGACCGCCTAGCTCGCCCGGACCGGGGCTTCCAGTGCTGATGCATTGCGGGGCCGCGCAGCCTTCTACAGCTATGCCAGGCATGGCAACCATTTGGTTATAAGCGGTAAGAGCGTCCGCTGCACCCTGGGCTGCGATAGCCGCTGTGGCGGCGGTTCCTTCCAGGGGGCAGTTAGGGGCGTTAGGGGGTGGTGGATCGGTGTAGATGGTTCCATTCACTTGCCCTATGTTGAGTGGCGTCTGCGTATAGGTGCATGGCCATACGGCACCGTTAATCGGAAGGGTAGTATCGTGGAATCCGGTGACCCCCGTCGACACGGCCGTAGTCGCGATATCCCCGTTGATGACCGTTTCGATCCCCTGATTGGTCATTCCGGCGGTTCCGCCAAAGTCTCCGAACAGACCGGCCGTTCCAAGAACCACCGGCGGTGGGCCTGAGGAACCGGCGGTTGTGAAGAACCACGGATTCGGGACAATGCCAGACCCCAGCGGATTGCCCGCCAGGTCCGTCGCGCCGGTTGTGACGTCCGCCGTATAGGTGGTGTCGGCCGCAAGATTGGCTGATGGGGTAAAGGTCGCGACTTGGGTGGTTGCATTGTAGTTATAGGTTCCGGTTATCGCCGGTCCGCTGGGCCCTGTCAGCGTGAAGGTTGCCGAGGTGATCGTCAGTGGATTCATGGCCTTGCTAAAGGTCGCACTGACGGCCTGGTTGACTGGCACATTGGTGGCGGTGTCGAGTGGCGAGGTAAGAATAATCGTCGGCCCCGTGGTGACTGGAGCGCCGCCGGTAGTAAACGTCCAGACAAAGTTGCTGGCCAGCGCATTACCGGATAGGTCCTGAACCCCGGTCGTGATAGTGGCCGTGTATAGCGTGCTCGCTGTCAGAGCAGCCGTTGGTGTAAACGTCGCTGTGTTTCCAACTCCGGCGTAGGTTACCAGGCCCGCGACAGACGTTGTTCCGGGCCCTGTCAGCGTGAAGGTGGTCCCGCTGATGGTGAGTGGGTTCATGGCCTCGCTGAAGGTTGCGCTGACGGCCTGGTTGGTGGGCACGCCCGTAGCGTTATTGACAGGGTTCTCGGCGATCACAGTCGGCTTGGTGGTATTGGGAACCGCGCCGGTGGTAAACGTCCAGGCATAGTTGCTGGCCAGTGCATTACCGGACAGGTCCTGTACCCCTGTCTTGATCGTGGCAACATAAGTAGTGCTGGCTGTCAGCGCGCTGGTTGGGGTAAAGGTTGCGATCGAGCCTGCGACGGCATAACCAACGGTGCCGGCCACGGCAACGTTGCCCGGCGCAGTCAGCGTGAAGGTGGTTGCGTTGACCGTGGAAGGATTGAGCGCCTCGCTGAAGGTCGCACTGACGGCCTGGTTGGTCGCCACGCTCGCGGCCAAATTGGCTGGAGTCGTGGAGATCACTGTCGGTACTGTCGGCGCCGGAACCGTGATGAAGCTCCAGACATAATTACTCGCCAGGGGTTCCCCTTGCGCGTCCGTGGCACCGGTTGTAATCGTGGCCGTATATACGGTATTGGTCGCAAGCAGGTTGGACGGCGTGAAGAGCGCGCCGCTGGCCGAGCAGCTCACAGTTCCCGCGACGGCAGTCGTGCCAGGGCCTGTTACTGTAAACGTTGTTGCGGGAGAGTACAGAGTCGAGCAGTTCATCGCCTTGCTGAACGTCACACCGATGGCCTGGGTGAGCAGGACGCCGGTGGCGCTATTCGCTGGAGTGGTGGAGAGCACGGTGGGTTGTATATCGGTCGTAAATGTCCATGTATACGCACTTGCCAGGCCCGTGCCGGCCATGTTTTGAACCCCTGTCGTAAGGGTGGCAGTATAGAGAGTGTTTGCTGTCAAAACCGCGGTGGGTGCGAACGTGGCGATTGCGCCAGAGCAAGTGACGGTTCCCGCCACGGCCCCTCCAGCAGAGGTCACTGTAAAGGTGGACGTAGTGAGAGTGGAGCAGTTCAACGCCGCGCCTGCACTGTCGGGGTCTTGCGCTGGGAGTTGCAGGAAGGTAGCGCTGATCGCCGGATTGAAGGTCAGGCCGGAGGCACCCGTAGCCGGAGTGGTGGAAAGCACGGAGGGGCCTGCCACTGCCTCAAAGTTCCAGGCATAGTTTTGCACCATGACATTGCCGAATGTGTCCGTGACGCCAGTCGTAATCGCGGCTGTATACAGCGTGTGCAGCACAAGAGCGCTGCTGGGGGTAAAGGTCGCGGTGGACCCGGAGCAGGTGACAGCTCCCGCCACGGCAGCTCCTCCAGCCACGTTAACCGTAAAGGTCGACGTGGTGAGAGTGGCGCAGTTGACCGCCTTGCTGAAGGTCACGCTGATGGGCGCGCCTTGGGCTACGCCTGCCGCACCGAGAGAGGGCACCGTGGAGAGCACATACGGGGGCGTAGTGTTTGCGATATTGATTGTTTCTCGACCGCAGCCGGCGATAGTAATGGCCAGGAGTGTCAGTGCCGATAAGATCCATGTGCCGTAAACCGTGCGCTTATGCATAAACATAGGTGTTCCCTCTCCAACTGTTGTGCACAGTTGGGCAATGTCTGTTTTGCCGGGGAACCTTGTTCGCGGTTTGAATACAAATATGGGTGTACAGACCCACATATTTGATGCGCGTGCCGTGACTCTTGAGTTACCGGTGCACAAACAATTACGATGCGAGGAATTTGTGGAAGGTTGTGCAAAAAAAAATAGTGGTCAAAATTGAACACATACAAACATCGATAAGATGTGTGTTCTAGAAATGGTGTTCAGACGAGAAGGTTTCTACTGAAGTCAACGACTTACTAGCCATAAAATGGCGGCGAACATCCTTGGGGCTTTGACCGGGTTAGAAACGTTCACTGTGTGGGTTGCGAAAAAGCAGGGTCTATAGTCATGCCCACCGGGCTTGCGTCTACAAACGGACTTAGTCCCCGAGTTATCCACTACCTGTCCTACCAGTGATGCTTGCCGCCGCTGTGTCCGCTGCTGCGTCCACCGCCGCCTGAGTGTCCCCCGCTGAAGCTCTTCCCTCCGCCGGACATCTTAGGCTCCTTGAACTTAGGCTCTTTGCTTCCTCCGCCGCCAAACATATGGAATGCGCCGGACTTGGGCTCCTTCTCCGCCTTGTACGATCCGGAGGTCCTTCCCGTTAGTTCGTTCCGTTGAATGTTCTCCGTCGGCACGCGATAAGACTGCTGCATTGGACTGCTATAGCTTTGCTCAGCCCTTCCGTAAGAACTCCGTTCATCACCACCATAAGCTCCCGGCCCATAAGCCAGACGGCTCTCCGGTCTATTGGTTGCCTGAGGCCTGCTGATCGGCGCTGGAGCGCGATTGTAAGCCTCTACCGGCGAACGGTTGTAGGCCGGGTTCGACGCCTGCGCTCCGCGGTTCGGCTCTCCTGCAAACCGATCCTCCATGGGTCGCTCCGGTGGTCGCGGAGGTCCTTGTCTATAGACCCCGCCACTCTCGCCGCCTGACCGGCCGTAGCCGTTCCGCACTCCACCCTGTCTCCCAAAGGCAAGCATCCCGCCACGCGGAAGTCCCCATTCGGCCACCGTCATGCTGTGCGACATGTAATCCGAATGATTGAAAAGAATAGACTGGGTCAGCCAGTTCAGTCCCCAGCTCAACAATCCCCACGGCGTGTGCATAAACGCCGACATCCCTATCCCCAGCCCATACTGCAACGCGGACGACCCAATCCCCGAGTTGAAAAACGATCCCAGCGCTCCCAACAACGAAAACCCTGGATACGGTGTAACCGGATCGCCATACACACTCCATGGGTTATAGGTCGGCACATAGATCATCTGCGAATTCACTGGCGCCAATTCGATCGCGCCCTGGTTATAGCTCACCTGTTCCTGTGCACTGCTCTGCAGGTTCCCGGCAGCCTGAGCGCGCTGACGCAGCACCTGCACCGCCTCCAGCACATCCTGCGGCTGGTTGTAGTAGGCGTTGCCCAGGTCGGTCGTCCACTGTACGTTCCGGTCCATCTCCGCCAGAACCTGCGGAAACTCAGTCAGCGCCTTCACGCTGGGGTCCCAGTTCTGCACGTCCGCTCCGCCCGCAATCTGGAAGGGAGACGCGTTTCCCTGCGCCTGCAACCAACGATCCGCGTCCACAACCTGCGCCGGATAGGTGGACGCAGCCAGCATTTGCGCCACTAGGGTGTCGGGATACAGCGCAATGGGCGCAACCAACTGCTCCAACTGCTCCGCATTCAGTGGCTGCGCGCTCGATTGGGCCTGACCATAACCCTGCTGTGGATACGACTGCGGCTGTGTCTGATAAGGCTGTTGCGTGTAGCTCTGCTGCCCATACGGCTGCCCTTGCCCGTAGCCCTGTTGTGGATACGCCGACCCGTAAGGCTGCCCGTTTGGCTGTCCTTGCCCGTAGCCCTGTTGTGGATACGCCGACCCGTAAGGCTGTGCGTATGGCTGTGGCTGCGCATAAGCCTGCTGCGCGTACGATTGCGGCTGCCCGTAAGCAGGCTGCTGAGTAGGCGCAACCTGTCCGTTATAAGGATTGCCCTGCGACCACCCAGCTTGCGCAGGATAATACATGGCTTGTGCAACCAGAGCTCTCTGCCCCAATACCAGCAACACGAGTGCGACCGCCAATGCCGCCAGGTTTCTGACCCCGAAGCTTCGTTGCGCCCTATAGCATCCATCAACGCGTAAGGCATACCTGCAAACTTGGAGTCCCATCTTCCCTCCGTGCCATGGACATAGCTTCACCATGCTGCACAGCCATGTCGAATACCGTACGCGTCTTCAGGCCAGAGCCTGAAAAGTGCTTGACAGTAGTAACCCCGAATTCCACCTTTAGTTCCCTTTCAATCTACGCTCAAACGTCTGCTCGTGCGGCCCGTGCAGAGACACATCGCCGGCATCCCCGCCCATCACAATGAAATGAACCTCTTGGACCTTGAAACGATAGCGCTACGGGCTCGCCGATCCATATTGTTTTGCTACGAAAATCACGGGGGCATTGTTATTATCCCCAGAGCCGTAGGGAATACCTCAAGCGAAAAGTGAAATTTCAAGAGGTTGGGCCATCGGGCCAAAACCGAAGAAGCTGATTGTGGCGCACTGGCGGTCACTTGCTTAGCGGCACCTCGGGATCCCCGCTTCAAAAATGACAAATTTGGCTGAGCAACTCCCATGCTGTGTGAAAAGTTGCGTACAAAATGCTGGCAGGCCAGGTTGCCGCGAGACATGGGACACAGCAGTGGACTACAATTCGCGACTTAGACGATTGGGCGTGGGCCGATGCTCGCCGTCATTCCATTTCCAAAGGAGCACATGCCCATGCCTACCACAATGACCAAAGTTCACCCAGGCGCTTATGGGTTCCCGGTTACTCTCAAGAAGCGTTACGACAACTACATCGGCGGCAAGTGGACGCCTCCAGTTGCAGGCGAGTACTTCGAAAACATAACGCCTGTGACTGGGCAGGTAATATGCGAGATTGCGCGGTCGAGGGCCGCGGATGTGGACAAAGCTCTGGACGCGGCGCACGCAGCCAAGGCGGCGTGGGGCAAGACCTCCGGAGCCGAGCGCGGCCGTCTGTTGGAGAGGATTGCCCAGCGCATCGAGGACAACCTTGAGATGCTGGCCACCATCGAGACCTGGGACAACGGTAAGCCCATCCGCGAGACCATGGCTGCGGACATGCCTCTGGCGGTGGACCACTTCCGCTACTTCGGCGGAGTGGTGCGCGCGCAGGAGGGCTCCATCGGCCAGATCGACTCCTCCACCGTGGCGTATCACTATCACGAGCCGCTGGGCGTGGTGGGCCTTATCATTCCCTGGAACTTTCCCATCCTGATGGCGGCCTGGAAGCTGGCGCCGGCGCTGGCTGCTGGCAACTGCGTTGTGCTGAAGCCGGCCGAGCAGACACCCATGTCGATCATGTGCCTGATGGAGTTGATCGAAGACATCCTACCTCCGGGCGTGCTGAACATTGTGAACGGCTTTGGCCTGGAGGCGGGCAAGCCGCTGGCGTCCAGCCCGCGCGTGAACAAGGTCGCGTTCACCGGTGAAACGACAACCGGCCGCTTGATCATGCAGTACGCAGCGCAGAATATCATTCCGGTCACACTGGAACTGGGAGGCAAGTCGGCCAACATCTTCTTCGCCGATGTGCTGGCAGAGGACGATGCGTTCTACGACAAGGCGCTGGAAGGCTTCGCCCTCTTCGCGCTCAACCAGGGCGAGGTTTGCACCTGTCCGTCGCGCGCGCTGATCCAGGACACGATCTACGAGCGTTTTATGGAGCGGGCGCTCAAGCGGGTGCAGGCGATCAAGCAGGGTAATCCGTTGGACTCCTCGACCATGCTGGGCGCCCAGGCCTCTAGCGAGCAGATGGAGAAGATACTTTCCTACCTCGACATCGGAAGGCAGGAGGGCGCCGAAGTGCTGATCGGAGGAAAGCAGAAGAAGATGGAAGGTGATCTGAAGGACGGCTTCTACATTGAGCCGACCGTCTTCAAAGGGCACAACAAAATGCGCATCTTCCAGGAGGAGATCTTCGGGCCGGTGGTTTCGGTGACGACTTTCAAGACCGAGGATGAAGCGCTTGAGATCGCCAACGACACCCTGTACGGACTGGGCGCGGGCGTCTGGACACGGGATATGAATCGCGCCTACAAATTCGGCCACGGCATCCAAGCTGGCCGCGTGTGGACCAACTGCTACCACCTGTATCCGGCGGGCGCGGCATTCGGCGGATACAAGCAATCGGGCGTTGGACGCGAGACCCACAAGATGATGCTCGACCACTATCAACAGACCAAGAACGTGCTTGTCAGCTTCAGCCCGAACGCCATGGGGTTCTTCTAATGGCGCTCGCGCAGTCTGGATCTGATTCGACTGTTGCGGCGGGGAAGGAGTCACTGCCGCAACAGGTCCTGACGACCCCGGCGGCAGTCGCCTTGATGGAGTCTCTGAAGGCAAAGCATGGTCCGCTGATGTTTCATCAGTCGGGCGGCTGTTGCGACGGCTCGTCGCCAATGTGCTTTCCCCTGGGCGAATTCATGACCGGCGACAGCGATGTGCTGTTGGCAACCATCGGGGCTTCCAGTGGCGGGGCAGGCGCTCCGTTCTACATGAGCAAGCCGCAGTTCGAGTACTGGAAGCACACTCAGTTGATCCTCGATGTTGTACCGGGCCGCGGCGGAATGTTCTCGCTTGAAAACGGCGAGGGCGTGCGCTTTTTGATCCGGTCGCGGGTATTCACGGATGCGGAGATCGCAGCGCTAAGAGAGGCGGGACGGATTTAAATGCAATGCATATTGTCCGGTAGACAGAGTTCCCTTGATCCGCGTTCTTGCAAGAATTGTGCGGGCTGGTCGATGGCCAATCCAGAATCGAACGTCTCTTACTTTGCGAACCTGAACGAGTTTTGTTGAGGAAAATATGAACTCAAGAGCGAGCCTCCTTCATCCGCGTGATGGGCTGATCCAGATGATGGATCGCATCTATCGCTATCGCATGACGACCACCTCCGGCGGAAACCTTTCGATTCGAGATACAAATGGAGATATTTGGATCACTCCTGCGCGCGTCGACAAGGGCAGCCTGCGGCGGGATGACATTGTTTGTGTGCGGAAAGACGGGTCAGTCGAAGGCCATCATCCTCCGTCCTCCGAGTTGCCTTTTCACCAGGCGATCTACGACGTTCGGCCCGACCTGGGGGCCATCGTGCATGCCCATCCGGTGGCCCTGGTTGCCTTCAGCATCGTTGGCCGGGTGCCGGATACACGTCTCTTCCATCAGGCAAGCAAAATCTGCGGAACCGGTGGATTTGCCCCCTACGCGTTGCCGGGAAGCGCTGCGTTGGGGCAGCAAATTGCCGGCGCCTTTAAGCAGAACTTCAACTGCGTCATCCTGCAGAACCACGGAGTCGCGGTGGGCGGCACGGACTTGCAGGAAGCCTTCCAACGATTTGAAATGTTCGAATTCACCGCGAAAACAATCATCAAGGCGAGCCTGCTGGGTGAGGTCCATTACTTAAGCGATGAACAGCTGACTTTGTCGAAAGTAGGGCCTCCGAAGTTAAAGGAATTTGATCGGGACCCGGCAGACAGCCGCGAGAAAGAAGCGCGGCGCCAACTGGCCGACTTCATCCGCCGCGGATATCAACAGCGCCTGCTGATCAGCAAAGCGGGCAGCTTTTCCGCGCGGTTGGACGACGATTCGTTTCTGATTACACCCCACGTGCTGGACCGCAGCGTGGTAGAACTTGAAGATTTCGTTCTCATCTCCAAGGGGATGTGTGAGCGTGGCAAGGTTCCGAGTCGCGCCACCCCTGACCATCAGGCCATCTACCGCCGCTATCCACAGATCACTGCCATCGTCAATGCGTCGCCCGTGAATGGGACCGCCTTTAGCGTGACGGACAGCCCATGCGATTCTCGAACCATCCCCGAGAGCTATGTCTTCCTGCGCGAAGTGCAGAAGATTCCCTTTGGGATGCAGTTCGGAGATGGGGAAGAGCTGGCACGGCGCATGTCGCCGCGCAATCCCATAGCGCTTCTGGAGAACGATGGCGTGCTGGTCCTCGGCACCAGCATCCTCGATGCGTTCGATCGTCTGGAAGTCCTGGAATCAACCGCGGAGGCACTCATCAACAGCCGCCCCCTCGGCAAGGTTGCGCCCATGTCCGATCTCGTCATCAAGGAACTGGCCGCGGCTTTTTCGTTGCAATGATGCGTGACTGGCGACTGCTGGTCCCGCCGCCGATCGAATGTCTGATAACGATTTAGTACGCAACCAACTTGACAGAGCCCAGCAAACCCGATGTTGCCGCCGTTACGGGAGCGTTAAGACCGCCTCCTCCCACAACGCCATAGACCCTCGCAACCGGAGCTGCCGCGGTTGCATCAGGCGTCGCGGCCGCTGGCCTGGCTTGGGCAACGCTGGCATACACTTCGATGTTCAGGTCGTTCGTGCCCGGCTTCAGGTCGCTGGTCACGTCCCAGCGATAGGGCTGGAACGATCGCGCGCCC
>DATKGA010000172.1:0-23930 GCA_035510935.1 Acidobacteriaceae bacterium | reverse complement strand
CGCACTGCCGGTGTCCACCGTCGCCGTGCTCGATGTGCCCGAGATCATTCCGCCATCCGACGTCCAGGTGTAGGTGACAACCCTCTTCGGGTTCGGATTCAGATTCATCGCCACCCCAGTCACCGTGATCGGATCACCAGGGAAGGCAAGCGATGGAGACACCGAGCAGCTGTAGCTCACCGGTACGGGAGGAGTGATATTTCCTGCATGCCAGACCAGTCCGGCGCTGGCCTGAAGGCCGGGCAGGTGAGCGCGTCCGCCCAGTGGATTTTCATTCTTGTAAACGCCAAAGCCACCGGTAGGCGGTCCGAAACTCACATTGTTGTAGGTATAGTCAATCTGAAACAGGCGCAACGAGACCACCCTGGTCATATTGATGTCCAGCCCGCCGCCCGCGGTCAGCGACGGACCACCCCAGGTCCAGGGATTGTGGTAGGTATACCCGAGGTAGCAGCAGACCCTGGTATTCGGTCCGGCCACATCGCCCATCCCAATCAGTCCGTGCGCAAACAGGCTGAAGTGGTTCATATTGTCGCGAATAATGGGGCCGGCCTCGACATCGAAGAGGCCGTCGTTGTTACCATCCGGATGTGCTTCAAAGGCCGCTTCCAGGCCGACGTGCCGGTTGAAGTAGTAGCTGCCGCTGGCATATTCGCCAATCCGAATATCGTTGTAGGAGATGCCTACATCGGTGTCGGCGCCATGCGCCTGAAAGTAGGAGTAGAGTGTGGCGAAATCGAATCGCGAGTTATATTCCGCACCGCTGGTCTTTGCTGCCATCGTACTCTGTGCCTGAAGGCTCAAAGAGGCCAGGGGCATCACGCAGGCTCCAGCCAGTGCAATGCGTACCAGGAAACGGGTCAGTTTCTTTATATTTTTCATAGTCCCAAACCTCCGGAGTAGGCCAGATGGCCCATAGCTCTTGCAAATAAGAAATCACGCGAATGGCGTGCACACTGTCGATCGTTCTTGCTGCGGATAAAAAAATATAGGGTCAACCGATGTAGGAAACGTAAACGGGGTAACTCTTAGCCAACATTCAGTCAAGAGCGAACGAAAAGCAGACAACAGACTCCCCCTATCAGAAAGAATTCGCCGTCTATTTTCCTTGGGATGCGCGCACGACGTTAAAAGGTTGCACTCATGAAGTTTCTGCGTGGCCAACCGATTCGTTATTTATGAGCAATCTAGATCACTCCGTGGACGGACACCCCATCGCATCCCACCGCATAAGCCCCTGACCACGACCGCCGCTTGCTATGCCGCGTTGGTCTTCATTGCCGCCAGCAGCGCCAGTTTCAGCTCCTTCTGCTCGGCCGCATCCAGCTTCGCCCCATCGCGCGTTATGTAGAAGACGTCGATCGCCGTCTCACCCTCGGTGTCCACCAGCGCCACCTCGATATTGCAGCCGCGCTCCGCCAGGGCCAGGCTGATGGCACGCAGCAGCCCGGGAATGTCCTGCGCCACCACCTGCAGCAGGGTGCTGTGCGACGACACCTCGTTGTCGTAGTCCACGCGCGCCTCCACCACCACCTTGGGTGTCCTGCGCCGGCCGCGCCGTCGACCGCTCAGCAGCTTCTCCACCGCCAGCTTGCCCGCCATCACGTCGTGTATGCTGGCCACAAACGCGGCATGCTCCGACACATTCATCTCCAGCGTGCGAAAGGTGTCGGTAAAACGGAAATTGTCCACTACGATGCCCTGCAGGTTGCTGAAGGCGTCCGCGGTAACGATGTTCATCCCCCACGCCGCCAGCGCTCCCGCCATATCGGCAAACAGCAGTGGACGATCACGCGCCAGCAGGGTAATCTCGCTGCTCCCCGGCGAATGGCGAAACGCCATCTGCACGGTGCCTTCGGCTAAGCGTGCAGCCATGTCGAAGTGCAGGCGTACCTGTTCCGGCGTGCGTGTACGCAGATAGCGCTCCGGAAAACCCTCTAGAAACTTCTCCACTTCAGCGCGTCTGCCCGGCAGCAGCGCTGCTACGCGGTTCACCAACTCCTTGCCGATGCGCGCCCCCACGCGTTCGTCGTCCACGCTGCGGTCCAGATAGCTGGCCGTGGCAAGATACAGCCGCCACAGGTTCTCCGCCTTCCACGGTGTCAGCGCGTCGGGATGCACCGCCTGGATGTCGGCATAGGTAAACAAAGTCAACATGCGCAGCGCCTCCGGCGTCTGCACCTTGCCGGCGAACGCACGCACCGTCTCCAGATCGAAGATGTCCCGGCGCAGAGCGGCCGACATCTCCAGATGGTTGCGGATCAGCCCCAGCATCAACTCGCTCTCATAGGCATCCAGCACCAGCCGCTCGGCCACGCTCTCCGCCATCCACGCGCTCTCCAGCGCGTGATCGCCGGAACTTCGTCCTTTGCCCGTATCGTGCAGCAGCGCCGCCAGGAACAGCAGCGCGGGGTGCTGCACATCGCGCAGCACCCCGCCAAAGCGCTCCGCCCACACGCTCATCGGCCCGGTCTGCGGCTGCTCCAGCCCGTGCACTGTATCGATCACCACCATGGTGTGCTCATCCACCGTATAGCGGTGGTAGGCGTCACGGATCACCAGCGCGTCGATGCCATGGAACTCCGGCAGCAACAGCTCCAGAATCCCTAGCGCGTGCATCATGCGCAACGCCTTGCCGGCATGGAACCCCAGCAGGATCTCCTGCACATGCCGCCAAAGGGACGGCCCCTCCTCCAGATGCGCCGACAACAGCGGCAATCCCTGCGAGATGCGCTCCTCGCTGTTGCGCTCCAGCGAGCATCCAGTACGCGCCATGGCCACAAACAATTGCAGCACCACGTCAGGGTCCTGCGCCGGTTCGCCCACCGCCGCGCTCGCTGCATCCAGCAGCAATCGTCCATTCACCGCGCGGAAGCCCACCGGATCGGGATCTGTGCTGCGTCTGCTCCGGGCAAACGCGGCTTTGGCAGCGGCTGTCCAGTTCACCTTGTGCGGCTTGCCTTCGACTCCATCCAGCATCTGGGTCAAACAGCGCTCCACGCTGCGCGCGTGACGGAAGTAGAGCCGCATCCAGTAGGCCGCCTGCACCCCCTGCGCCGCCGGGTCCGCCAACTGATGCAGCCGCTGCGACCCCATTCCGATCCCCATCGCCGCGGCCGCATCCTGAGCGTGCCAGTCCAGCGTATTGTCGTCCCGCTCATGCCGGTAATGCAGAAAACAGCGCACTGTAAATAGAAAATTCACCGCCTGGCGAAACTCTTCGCGGTCCCCGGCCGCCAATCCTCCCCGCGCCCCGGCCGCATCCGCCTTTGCCTCACGACCCGCATCCGCCTTTGCCTCACGACCCGCATCCGCCAGCCGCTGCAGCCACGCACACACATGCACATCGCGCAATCCACCGGGACAGTCCTTGATGCTCGGTTCCAGATGGAAGGGCGTATCTCCATACTTGGCGTGCCGCTCATCGGTCAGCTTCACCAGGCACGAAGCCAGCGCCTTGTGCTCCCGCTCCAGCATCTTCGGAAATCCAACCTCGGCCAGCCTCTGATACACCGCCGCGTCCCCCGTCAGCAGCCTGTGGTCCAGCAGTGCCACCGTGAACTCCGCATTCTCCTCGTCGAAGCGCTCCGCCTCGCTGCGTTTCCTGGACGTCGGCGACAGCCGTATCCCGCAGTCCCAGAGCTGCTGGCTGATGCGCCGGATCGGCTGCTTGATCTCCGTCTCGGATACCTTCCCATCCAGCAGATACAACAGGTCTACATCGGAGTAGGGGAAGAGTTCACGCCGCCCATAGCCTCCCACGGCCAGCAGGGCAATCCCATGGCCCAGCATCGGCGTCTCGACCACTGCCAGCGCCCACAGCCCCAGAATCAGCTCATCCACCGCCGCCGCACGCGCCGCCACCGTCTCCGCGCCGTTCGCCCCGGTGGCAAACGCCCCGCGAATATCCAGCAGCCGCCGCTGGTACTGGCCGCACAACCCGTCGCCTGTGGTCGGTCCTTGCATGGCTGAGTTCCGGTCTGCCTGATTGGCTGTGTTTTAGGTAATATCTACCAGCATACAGCCACCCACCATCAGAGCAAACGCCAGCCCATACCGTACCTCTTCGCTTGTCATTCTGACCCCTACCCTAAGCGCAGTCGAAGGGGAAGGGGAAGAATCCCCGCAGTGGCTTTTGCCCTTTTTGCTTTGTCATCCTGAGCGAGTCGCGTAGGCGGGTGGCTCACCCTTTGATTAGCCCACAATGGTCGGGTGCCCCATCCTTCGCTTTTTTTTAGCGAAGGGTGGGATACCACGAACATCTCCCGTCCTTCTCTGGCGGGTGACCCCAGTCTGAAGGACTCCACAATTCAGGTGCCCCTCATCTCGCTTCTGAGATGTGGGTTCTTCCCGCCGCAAACCGATCCAACCACCCTTACAGCGCGATCTCGCCCCGCTCGTCGTTGCGTATGCGGATTGCCTCGTCCACCTTGGTCACAAAAATTTTGCCGTCGCCAATCGTTCCCGTTCGCGCCGCCGTCAGGATCGTCTGGATCGCCTTCTCCGCAATCTCATCGGCCACCACCATCTCCACCTTCACCTTGGGCAGCAGGTCCACCGAGTACTCGCGTCCGCGATAGAACTCCGTATGCCCCTTCTGCCGCCCATGTCCGCGCGCCTCCAGAATGGTCATTCCCTGCACGCCAATCTCCACCAGTGCGTCCTTGACTGCATCCAGCTTCGACGGCTGGATGATTGCTTCGATCTTCTGCATTTATTTCATCCTCTCGCTTGTCTTAATTCTGGCAAGCTCTTGCATAGTACGCCTCTCCCGATAGCCGCTGCCAGCCCCGGGAGAGGAAGAGAGACAGCCCCGACCCAGGATGTGTACCCCTCAAAAAAACTGCATCCAGCAGCGCGCTCAGGAGGGTGCCCCATCCATGCCGCGTTCTTTGCGAAATGGGCGAAATTCCGCGCCACTTTGATCCTATACATAGGCCTGTTTCAGTCCGATCAATACGCCTCCTTTAATGCGCCCATTCGTAGCCTTCCTCCCCATGCTGCGATAGGTCCAGGCCTTCCATTTCCTCAGCTTCGCTGACCCTCAGCCCGATGGTCTTGTCCACAACAAACAGAATGGCCAGCGTACCCACGCTCGACAATCCCCATGCAATTGCCACGCCCATCGCCTGGTTCAGAATCTGGTGATAGTTGCCTTCCAGCACGCCCGTCGCAACACCTTTGCCGAAGACCGGGTTGATGGCGCTTCTCGCAAATAACCCTGTCAGCAGAGCGCCAATCGTTCCGCCAGCGCCATGCACGCCAAACGCATCCAGCGAATCGTCGTATCCGAACCACGACTTCACCTTCACCACCATGAAGAAGCAGAACGCTCCGGCGATCAGTCCGATCGTGATCGCCGCCATGGGCGACACAAACCCGGAGGCCGGGGTAATCGCCACCAGCCCAGCCACCGCGCCCGAGATCGCCCCCAGGCAAGACGGCTTGCCGTTGCGGATCCACTCCGCCATGCTCCAGCCAATCGCCGCCGCCGCCGCGCCGAAGTGGGTCGCTACAAACGCTGAAGTGGCCAGCGTTCCCGCCGACAGGGCCGATCCCGCGTTGAACCCGAACCAGCCAACCCACAGCAGGCACGCGCCGATAAAGCTCAGCACCACCGAGTGCGGCTGCATCGCCTCCTTCGGATACCCAATTCGTTTTCCCAGATAAAGCGCCGTAATCAGCGCCGAAACTCCCGAGGTCACATGCACCACCGTTCCCCCGGCAAAGTCTATGCACGGAAAACGCCCGGTCGACGAATTCAGCAGCCCGCCCACGCCCCATACCATGTGCGCCATCGGGCTATAGACCACAATCGCCCACAGCACCATGAACACCAGCATCGCGGAGAACTTCATCCTCTCGGCAAACGCTCCCGTAATCAGCGCTGGGGTAATAATGGCGAACATCAACTGATACACCATGAACGTCTGTAGCGGAATGGTGGGCGCGTACGGGCTCGGATCGAGCCCCACCCCGTGCAGAAACATATTGTGCAGCCCGCCGATGAACGCGTTGCCGCTGCCAAACGCCAGCGAGTAGGTCACAATGGCCCACAGCAGCGTGATCACCGCCATCATGGCGAAGCTCTGCATCATCATGCCCAGCACATTCTTCTTGCGCACCAGTCCGCCGTAGAACAGCGCCAGCCCAGGGCCGGTCATCAGCAGCACCAGGGCCGCCGAGGTCAGCATCCATGCATTGTCGCCCGAGGTCTGCGCCGTGGCAATCGCCGCCGTCTGCGCCGCCACCTGCTTCTCCAGAGCCGCAATGCGGTCCGCCTCCGCGCTACGCTGTGAGTTTTCCACGTCGGGCGCCACAAACATCATCGCCGGCGTCTGTGCCTGCGCCTTAATTCCAATCATCGGCGGACAGCCCGCCACCACCCCAATCAACAACCCCAGAAGTACCTTCCCCAATAAAGAACGCATCTGACTATCACCTGTTCTAAACTCGGTCCGCACAAACCCCGCCTCTCGCTCTCGCAAAGAGACCTTCCGCAACAGAAGGCACCCATACCGTCCTTGAACTCCGTACGGCTCCATGCATTCTGCGACGCAACCTGTGTGATTTTGCTGCCTGAAGTACTCTACACAACCAATCCGTAAACAAACCATTAAATCCCGCGGCTCTGTGTCCCCCGTCACACTGCTGCCGCACCATCACCGTTGCCCGTACGTCTTCCCCGGCCCATGCTTGCGGAAGTAGTGCCGGTCCAGCAGAGCCTGGCTCACGCCATCCGCGTCCGACTGCAGCGTCAGCGTGCGGTAGGCCATGCGCGCCACTGCCTCCAGAACCACGGCGTTGTGCGCCGCCTCGTGCGCGTCCCTGCCCCAGCAGAACGGCGCGTGCCCCGCTACCAGGCACGCCGGAACAGCCAGCGGATCAATTGCCGGGCGGGCGGGTCCGCCGGAGCCCGCCGCAGTCGCCGCAAATCGTCGCACAATCGCCAGCCCGGTCTCATGCACGTACCGCCCGCCGATGGCCTCATCGCTGAGCGGCGCGGTGCACGGCACAGGGCCATAGAAATAATCCGCATGGGTGGTCCCCAGCGCGGGAATCTCCATCCCGGCCTGGGCAAAGCTCGTCGCAAACTCAGAGTGCGTATGCACCACCGCGCCGATGGCGGAAAACTCGCGATATAGCAGCGTGTGCGTCTCCAGGTCCGACGACGGCTTCAGAGTCCCCTCGACAACCTTGCCGTCCAGATCGGTCACCACCATCAGCTCCGGCCGCAGATCGTCGTAATCCACGCCCGATGGCTTGATCACCACCAGCCCTTGCTCGCGGTCAATCCCCGAAGCATTGCCAAATGTATAGAGGACAAGCCCGCGCTTCACCAGATCCAGATTGGCGTCGAGTACCGCGGTGCGTAGTTCCTTAAGCAGCATAAGCACCAGAATAGTACAGGCAGCCGTGCTGCAAGATAAAAAGGTCACGCAGAATGGAAGCGGAGGAGCAGAGCGAGCAGTAGCGTCGCCGCGAAGAGCACGTGAAGGATCAGGTGGAAGACGTTGGGGCGTGGATTGTCTCCGCGCGCGGGTAACACTTGCCGTGTTCCCTCATACATCCGCTTGTATTCTCGCCGCGTCTTTTCGCTGGTCCCAAAAAAGTAGGGGATGTACCACATGGCAACAGCGGAGATCACAGTAATGGCGCAGTAGGCAACCCAGTAGGTATAGACGTAGCCTGGTTTGGGACGGCTCCAGTAGAAGACCGCGAAGCCAGCGGCAAGCGCTGGAAAGAGTGCGGTGCTCAGCGTGCCGTAAACAAACTTCGTGCGGCCTACGACTGCCTTCACCTGGCTGCCGTGAACCCAGCCAGGAATGTCGATCAGGTCGTGCGAGGCAACCACCATAAATTGCAGCACAATGAGGACGCTGAAGAGAGTCAGCATTCTGAAGACTCCTCTGGTTGTTGGAATGGAGGTGCGAGGCCCGTCCTTCCGGATTATCCTAGCGCAACTGGTTCTCTTCGCTGGAACTCAACCGCAGTACCCGGTCAACGGCATACGGAGCACGGTGGCTCGGGTTGTGGAAGTGGCGCACCTCAAGCTCTCCCAGCAGACCGATGCCCAGCATCTGGATTCCCGCCACAATCAGCACCCCCGCTATGACGAAGATCGGCCCGTGCGCCAGAATCAGGCTCTCTCCGGTCAGCAGCTTCAGGGTTAGCAGCCATGCCGCCAGGCCGCTTCCAGCGAACATGGCCAGCGCTCCGATGGACCCGAAAAAGTGCAGGGGGCGCGTCATATAGCGCAGCAGAAAGCGGATGGTCAGCAGGTCGAAGCACACGCGCACCGTGCGCATCAGGTTGTAGTGGCTCTGCCCATGCTGCCGCCGAGGGTTACTGATGGGCACCTCGCAGATGCTGGCCCCGTACCAACTGGCCAGCGCGGGAATAAAGCGGTGCATCTCGCCGTACAGCGGAATGTTCTGGATCACCTCGCGCCGGTAGGCCTTGAAGGTGGTGCCGAAATCGTGAATTCCCACGCCGGAGATGCGCGCCACAATCCAGTTGGCGCAGCGCGACGGGATCCTGCGCAGGAACAGATTGTCGGCGCGGTGCGAACGCCATCCGCTCACCACGTCGTAGCCTTCTTCCAGGCGCGCCAGAAAGTCAGGAATCTCTTCCGGGGCGTGCTGTAGATCACCGTCCATGGAGATCAGCATCTCGCCCTGCGCATGGTCGAAGCCCGCGGCCAGGGCGGAGGTCTGCCCGAAGTTGCGGCGCAGCTTCACCACCAGCACGCGGCTGTCCACCGCTGCAATCTCCTCCAACAGCCGGTAGGTCCGGTCGCACGAGCCGTCGTCCACAAACACCATCTCGAAGGACTCGCCAACCTGCTCCATCACCAGCTTCACCCGGTCGTAGAGCGTGGTCACGTTCTCTTCTTCGTTGTGGAACGGAACGACGATGGAGTACTTCAGCATACTTAAAATGATACGCCGGGTGCCCCTTTCATGCGCGTTCTGCCCGCGTAGTGGGTTTAGCAACAATCCAGGAACCAACCAGGGTTCGTCCATCCCCCGCCTGTCGATTATGCCTCGACAATCCAAACTCCGGGCTTCAGAATACAGGGGCAGGCGCCATGCGCCGGAGCGGTACCCCGCCAGGCGCAAGGAGAGGGTATGAAGCGGATATTCTCGATTCTTATCATCTGGGCAGTGATCATCGTTGGCGCTGCCTGGTATATCTATCGCGCCAAAGCCCCCGCTGTGAAAAGCGGTTACATCACTGTGCGCAACCAGACCCCCGGCAAGACCGGCCCGGCCCAGGCGGTTTCGGCGAACCAACCGGCCACCACTAAATCAGCCGTCACGCCGCAAGACGCCCAGACGCAGGCCGGCCAATCGATGCCTCCAGTCTCAGACTCCATCTCCCGCAATCCCCCCAACGGAATGATCTTCGCCGGTTCGGGAAAATATCAGATCTACCGCCAGGGTGACCTTACTTGGCGGATCAATACCGACACCGGCGATGCCTGCGTCCTGTTCGCCACCGACGCCCAGTGGCGTCTGCAGCGCGTCTACCAGCACGGCTGCAGTGCCAGCTGAACAATGCGCCCCTGCCCTCACTGAACTCCCTCACCGAAACTTAACTGCCTCCGTGCCCGTCCAAATTTCAACGCGACTTTAGCCCGTTGAGGGGAATCTCCGCGCCGATTCGCCCGCTCTAAAACCGTCTTTATCTCCAGTAGACACTCTCAGTACAGTTCGATTATGGTTGGTACGCCGCGCTGCTCCAGCGCCGGGTCATCTATTTCCACTCCAGTCATGAAAGGCAGTCCAATCCCATGTCTTCCCGAAAAGTAACCCGCCGCGAATTTGTCGGTGCCTCCAGCTTTCTTGCCCTCGGACTGCCGGTCGTACTGGGCCGCACCTATCCTTTGTTTGCCGCGCCCGCGGCGGCTGGGGCAACCTACGTTCCCCCCAAGTCTCCGCGAACCACCCTGAACTTCAACCTCGACTGGAAGTTCATCCGCAAGGACGTTCCCGGCGCCCAGGCCCCGACCTTCGACGACGCCGCATGGGACACCGTCGCCACGCCGCACAGTTTCAATGATGTAGACAGCTTCCGCCAACTGATTGCGCATAGCGGAGGAGACCGCGGCACCTACAAGGGACTCTCCTGGTATCGCAAGCACTTCAAGCTGCCCGCCGAGCTTTCCGGCAACCGCGTCTTCCTGGAGTTCGAAGGTATGCGCCAGGCCGGAGACATCTACCTCAACGGCAAGGATGTCGGTCTCTACGAGAATGGCGTCACCGCCTATGGCATTGACATCACCGATGCCCTCGCACCCAACGGCCAGGAGAATGTGCTTGCCGTCAAGGTAGACAACTCCGGCGGCTACCGCGAACGCGCCTTCTGCATGGCCAATCCCAAGAACGCCGACGGCTCTGCCTGCGTCGGCCAGGGTTACGAGTGGAACGCCAACGACTTCAACCCCAACCACGGCGGCATCAATCGCAATGTATGGCTGCATGTCACCGGTAAGATCTATCAGACCCTGCAGCTCTACTACGGCCTGCAGAGCCAGGGCGTTTACGTGCACGCGGCTAATTACAATATTGCCGGCAAGACGGCGGATGTCACCGTCGATGCTGAGGTCCACAATACCTCCGGCAATAGCGCATCGGTCGGCCTCTCGGTGGCCATCGTCGACAGCAATGGCCACATCAGCGCCCAGTTCACCGGCAAGCCCATGGACGTGGCCGACGGCGCCAAGAGCATCGTCACCGCCGCTGGTGCCTTGAAGCAGGCGCGGTTCTGGAGTCCCGAAGACCCCCACCTCTACGACGTCTACAGCATCCTCAAAGTGGGCGGCAAGGTGGTCGATGTCAATCGCATGGAGACAGGCTTCCGCAAGACCGAGTTCAAGGGAGGGGTGGGTACAGGCGGCGTTTACCTCAACGATAAGTTCATCTACCTCAAGGGATTCGCCGAGCGCGCCGCGGACGAGTGGGCCGGCGTCGGCGCAGGCTATCCCGACTGGATGCACGACTATACCGCCAAAATGATCCGCGACTGCCACGGCAACTACATGCGCTGGATGCATATCTCGCCTACCCGCACCGACGCCGACTCTTTCACGCGCTTCGGCATCATCCAGATATGCCCCGCCGGAGACAAGGAACGCTTGGTCACTGGCCGTCAGTGGGACCAGCGCATCGAGGTGATGCGTGATTCCATGGTCTACTTCCGCAACAACCCCGGCATCCTCTTCTGGGAGGCCGGCAACACCATCGTCACACCCGAAGAGATGAAGCAGATCGTGGACCTGCGCAAGCAGTGGGACCCCCACGGCGGGCGCGTCATGGGCTACCGCGACAATGACGATATACCCTCGAACCAGGCGCTCACGCCAATATCCGAATACTACGGCATCATGATCGGCCAGGACACGGGAACCGACCGGATCACGCAACCGGGTCAGATGTTTCGCGGATATTCCGTGGATCGCCGCGACCGCGCGCCTCTGATCGAGACCGAGGACTTCCGCGAGGAAGGCTCGCGCCGTATGTGGGACGCCTTCTCGCCGCCCTTCTACAAGGCCAAGAAGGGCCCCAACGACACCTGGAAGCACGACGGCTTTCTATATAACTCCGAGGACTTCGCCCTCGACGGAGTCAAACGCTATTGGTCCTACTGGGAGAACCGCATCTCCAACTCCGATCCGGCCCACTCCCGCTGGTCCGCCTACTGCTCCATCTACTTCACTGACGAGGACGCCGACGGCCGCCAGGATTCCACCGAAGTCTCGCGCGTCAGCGGCAAGGTGGACGCCATGCGCCTGCCCAAGGAGATCTACTTCGCCTACCGCGTCATCCAGAACCCGCAGCCAGATCTGCACATCCTCGGCCATTGGACCTATCCAGCCACCCAACCCGACGGAACCAAGACCTCAAAGACCGTCTATGTCATCTCCAACACAAAGTCGGTCGAGTTGTTCCTCAACGGCAAGTCGCTCGGGGTCAACTCCAAACCCGACAACGGCTGGGTCTTCGCCTTCCCAGCGGTTGATTTTGTCCCCGGCACGCTCAAGGCCGTCGGCAAGAACGACGACAAGATCGCCGCGCAGCAGGTGCTGACCACGGCGGGCCCGGCGGCGGCCATCAAAATGACCCCCATCATGGGCCCCAAAGGGCTGCAGGCCGACGGCCAGGACGTCGCGCTCATCGACTTCGAGGTGGTCGACGCCAAGGGCGTGCGTTGCCCCACCGACTACGCGCGGGTCGACTTCACCTGCACCGGCCCCGCCATCTGGCGCGGTGGATACAACAGCGGCATCCTCAACTCAACCAATAACCTCTACCTCAACACTGAGTGCGGCATCAACCGTGTCGCGGTACGCTCCACCCTGGTTCGCACCACCGATCCGGTGCCTGCGACCATCGTCGTCACTGCCTCGCGCGAGGGGTTGAAATCGGCGACTGTGCGGATTGTGCCCGTTCGCGTATCCGAAAGCAACGGCATCGCCAACTACATGCCGCAGCACCTGGCGGTGAGCAAGGGATAAAAACCAGCCGCCAAGCGTTTCCGCCATCGGCGGGTGCCCCATCCTTTCACGGATTCATCGTGAAAGGATGGCTGCGCGTGTGCCAGTTTCGTTCCGCGTTCCGGCGGAGTAATTGGGAATCAACCTGCGACTCCCCGCTCACCTCTGGATCACGCTCTTCGCCGGTGTAATTTTTGTGGTCACCTGTTGCGGTGTCGGCAACTGCGTGCTGTCCCATCCTCCGCCAAGCGCCTCGATCAGTTGCACCGACGCGGTCATCTCCTCGGTGTGCAGCGACGCCAGCGTCTGCCGGTCGGCCAGCAGTGTGTTCTGCGCTGTCACCACGTCGATGTACGGATCCACTCCCGTCTCGTAGCGTGCCGTCTCCAGATCGACGAACTGCTGCGCCGACTGCTGCGCCTGCTCTTGCTGCTGGATCTGCTGCGACAGGATGCGGACCGCCGCCAGATAGTCTTCGACTTGCTGAAACGCAGTAAGCACCGTCTGGCGATAGCTGGCAACATCTCCGTTATAGACCTCGATGTACTGATTGACGGTGGCGCGTCGCAACCCCGCATCGAAGACCGGTTGAGCAACCGAACTCCCGACCGACCAGAACCGGCTCGGCCAGCTGAAGAGGTTCCCAATCGTCGAGCTTTCAAAACCGCCGGTAGCGCTCAAGGTCAACGCCGGATAGAACGCCGCGGTGGCAACGCCGATCTGTGCGTTGGCCGCGGCCATCGCGCGTTCTGACGCGGCAATGTCCGGCCTGCGCTCCAGCAGTTGCGAGGGCACGCCAATCGGCACCGCTGGCGGCGGCGCGTCTAACGGCTTCACCGGAATGGAAAACGACGAGGCATCGACGCCGATCAGCACCGCAATCGCATGTTCGTACTCAGCGCGCGCCACGCCCAGGTTCGTCAAGGCGGCTTGTGCATTCTCCAGCGTGTTCTGGGCCTCCACCACGGATATCTGGTCGCCCACCCCCGTCTCATACTGAGCGCGAGTGTAGTCCAGCGACTTCTGGTCGTCAGCCACCGTCTGCTGTAGGATCGCCTTCAGCGCATCCTGCCCTCGAATCTCGAAGAATGTAACCGCAAGCGTTGCCTGCTCGGTAAGCTTCTCCCCTTCCAGGTCCGCCGCGCTCAGTTGCGCGCTGTACTGTTCCTCTCGGATGGTATTGCGCACCTTGCCCCACAGGTCGGGTGCCCACGATGCGTCCAGCCCCATCGTGGTAATCGAGCTCTCCTTGCCCACATTCGCCGTCGAAGCGTTCGTCAGGCTGCCCGAAGAGAGCGACCGATTGAAGCTCGGAGCAGCGGTCAGGGTGGGGTAAAGCTGCGCGCGCGCCTCCGCCACCAGCGTGCGGGCCTCCATGAAGTTTGCGAAGTACACCTTGATCGTCTGGTTGTCGATGTTCAGCTTGTCTTCCAGGGCATTCAGCTCGGAATCGCTGTAAATCTCCCACCAATTACCGTGCAGCATTGCGTCCTGCGGCTGCGCCACCTTCCACTCACCCCTGTAGGCAGCTTGTGCCCCCGGTGTGTTGTTGGTGGACGGGTTTGCCGGCATCGCATTGCCAGGTTGTGCCGGGCCGGGCGATTCCTTGTACGCCGCAGGAGGAGCCTGCGCCATCGCCGGAGGTCTCTGGTACTCGGGACCCACCCGGCAGCCGGCCAGCATAAGGGCTGCCAGTGCGAGGGAGAGTGCAACGGGTTGATGGCTGCTTCTCATAGTTGTACTTCCATGGTTCATCCAGTTTAATCCGAAGTCGCCCCAAGCGGGCCGCCCACGGAATCGAAGCTCTTGTGCCGCCCCGATACACGCAGGCGGATACGGTCAAAGGTAAGGTAGACCACCGGTGTGGTGTATAGCGTAAGCATCTGGCTCACCACCAGCCCACCCACAATCGTAATCCCCAGCGGCCTACGCAGTTCACTGCCGGTACCGGTGCCGAACGCCAGCGGAAGCGCGCCGAACAACGCCGCCATGGTGGTCATCATGATCGGGCGGAAGCGCAGCATACAGGCCTCGAAGATCGCCTTTTCCGGACTCATGCCCCGCTCGCGTTCCGCCTGTAGCGCAAAGTCGATCATCATGATCGCGTTCTTCTTCACAATCCCGATCAGCAATATGATGCCGATGATGGAGATGACGTTCAGATCCTGGTGAAAGATCATCAGCGCAAGCATGGCGCCCGCGCTGGCCGACGGCAGGGTGGAGATGATGGTCAGCGGATGCACCAGGCTCTCATACAGAATCCCCAGCACGATATACACCGAACCCAGCGCGGTAAGGATCAGCATCGGTTCGCTGCTCAGCGACGTTTGATACGCCTGCACCGTTCCCGCGAAGAAGCAGCGCACCGTCGGGGGTAGGCCCATATTCTGTTGCATCTGGTCGATGGCCAGCGTCGCGTCGCTCAGCGATACATTCGTCGCAAGGTTGAACGATACCGTCACCGAGGGAAACAGCCCAGTGTGATTGAGTGCCAGGGGTGTGGTGTTGGCCTGCACCTTGGCCATGCTTAACAGCGGCGTGTTCCCGCTCGCAGTCGAGTTCGTGGCCGAGGGATGCAGATACACACTCTTCAATCCGTCCGGACTCGCCCAGTACGGGGGCGCAGCCTCCAGCACCACATAGTACTGGTTCAGTTGGGTATAGATCAGCGATACCTCGGACTGGCCAAACTCCGAATACAGCGCCGAGTCCAGCGAACTCACATTCTGCCCAAGCCTCGCCGCCGTCACCCGGTCGTAGGTCAGGCGCTGGTCCAGCCCGCCGTTCTGCTGGTCGCTGCTTACGTCCAGAAAACCTGGTAGGCGCGTGATCGCGGCCAGCAGCTTCGGCCCCCACGTCTGTAGATCGACTACGTCGTCCGCCTGGATGGTGTACTGGTACATTGCATTGCTGCCGCGGCCGCCAACCCGGATGTCCTGCGCGGCCTGTAGAAACATGGACGCTCCCGTAATCCGGTTTAGCTTCGGACGCAGCCGGTTGATCACGCCCGCGGCGTTGGTATCTCTTTTCTCCACCGGCTTCAGCACGACATTGACCATTCCTGTGTTGGTGGCTCCGCCGCCCACGAACCCGATCACGTTCTGCACAGCGGGATCGGCACCGATCACCCGCTCAACCTGCTGCAGGGTCGCGTTCATCGCGGGAAACGATGAGTCCTGGGGTCCGCGCATGTTACCCTGCAGCGCGCCGGTGTCCTGCTGCGGAAAGAACCCCTTGGGAATCTTGTACCCGATCACCACGTTGAGAGCGATGATCAGAAAAAGCACGGTCAGCACCATGGCCGGGTTCTGCAGCATCCAGTGCAGACTCCTGCGGTAGACGTTCAGGCCCCATTCAAATACCGCTTCCGATGCCCGCGCCATGCGGCCTTGTTTCACATCCTTCTGGCTCTTCAGCAGATAGGCACACATCATCGGAGTCGTGGTCAGGCTGATCACCATCGAAACCACAATGGCCGTGGACAGCGTCACCGCAAACTCGCGGAACAGCCGTCCCACGATCCCTCCCATCAACAACAGCGGGATGAAGACCGCTATCAGCGATACGCTGATCGTCATCACGGTAAAGCCAATCTCCTTGGAACCCCGCAAGGTCGCGGCAAACGGTTCCATCCCGTCCTCGATGTGGCGGGTTATGTTCTCCATCACTACGATCGCGTCGTCCACCACAAAGCCGGTCGAGATGGTCAGCGCCATCAGCGACAGGTTGTCCAGGCTGAAGCCGCACATATACATCACCGCAAAGGTTCCGATCAGCGAGGCGGGCACGGCAACCGCCGGAATCAGGGTTGCGCGCGGGCTGCGCAGAAACAGGAACACAACCAGGATCACCAGCACGATCGAGATGAGCAGTGTGCGTTCCACGTTGTTGACCGATGCCTTGATCGTGGTGGTGCGGTCCATCACAACCGTGGTGTCGATGCCCTTCGGGATCGACGCCTCCAGCGCAGGAAGCTGCGCATAGATGCGGTTCACCGTGTCGATAATGTTGGCGTTGGGCTGCCGAAACACCTGCAGCACGACCGCTCGCTTGCCGTTCAGGTAGCCCCCCGCGCGCACGTTCTGCACCGAGTCCACCACGTCGGCCACATCCGACAGGCGCACCGCCGCGCCGTTGTGGTATCCCACAATCAGCGGCTGGTAGTCGACAGCCTGCGATATCTGCCCGTTCATCACAATATCCGCGCTGACGTCGCCGTTGCTGATCTGGCCCCGCGCAAGGTTCGAGTTCTCCAGCCGCAGCATGGATTGCAGGGTTGCCATGGTCAACCCATAGCTGGCCAGCTTGTCGGGGTTCACTTCCACCCGCACCGAGGGCAGCGCGCCGCCGCCAACGTTCACCTGACCCACTCCCTGGATCTGCGACAGCTTTTGCTGCATGATCGTCGACGCTATGTCGTACATCTTGTCTGGCCCATACACGTCACTCGTCAGCCCGAGGATCATGATCGGCGAGTCCGCCGGGTTCACCTTGCGATAGGTCGGGTTGCCCGGAAGATTGGCTGGCAGATACGTTCGCGCCGCGTTGATCGCAGCCTGCACATCGCGCGCCGCTCCGTCGATGTTGCGGCTCAGATCGAACTGGATCGTAACCGACGTCGATCCCAGTCCGCTCGAAGACGTCATCTCGGTGACTCCTGCGATATGCCCGAATTGCCGCTCCAGCGGTGTCGCCACCGAAGAAGCCATGATCTCCGCGCTGGCCCCGGGAAGCCCCGCATTGACGAAGATGGTGGGGAAATCCACCTGGGGCAGAGGAGAGACCGGCAGCACCTGGAACGCGATGGCGCCCGCGATCACCACAGCCACTGTTAGCAGCGTCGTGGCTACCGGACGATGGACGAACGGCGCGGAGATATTCACAACGCCTCCACGGTCGGCGAATAGCCGCTCCCTGGTTCCGCGTTCCGGCTTGCGCCGTTGCCTCGTTTGCGCGTGAAGCGATGCCCAAGGTTGTCGAAGAAGATATAGATCACCGGTGTGGTATAAAGCGTCAGCACCTGGCTCACCAGCAGTCCGCCCACCATGGTGATGCCCAGCGGCCGCCGCAGCTCCGATCCCATGCCACTGCCGAATGCCAGCGGGATCCCGGCAAGCAGCGCCGCCATCGTCGTCATCATGATCGGACGAAAGCGCAGCAGGCATGCCTCATAGATCGCGTCCGTCGGATTCCTGCCGTGCTTGCGCTGCAGTTCCAGAGCGAAGTCCACCATCATGATGCCATTCTTTTCCACGATGCCGATCAGCAGCACCAACCCGATGATCGCAACCACGCTCAGGTCCTGCTTGAAGATATTCAGCGCCAGAAACGCACCCATGCCCGCCGAGAACAGGGTCGACAGGATCGTGATCGGGTGGATGAAGCTCTCATACAGGACTCCCAGAACGATGTACACCGTCACCATCGCAGCCAGGATCAGCAGCGGTTCGTTGGACAGGGAGTTGCGGAACGATGCTGCCGTACCCTGAAAATCCGCCTGAAGGCTGGGCGGCATATTCATGTTCTTCTGCAGCGCGGTGATCGAGCTGATGGCGCTGCCCAAGGAAGCGTTCGGCGCCAGGTTGAAGCTGACCGTAATCGATGGGAACTGTCCCTGGTGCGTGATCGAGAGCGGCTCGGTCGTGGTCTCGAAGTGGGAGAACGCGCTCAGCGGAATCGCTTTGCTTGGAACAGAGCTTGTGATCCCGGCCGTATTAACGCCCACCGACGATGTCGTCCCTGAGGTAAGCACGCTGGCTGGCGGTGTCAGCAAGCCCGCCGAAGGTGTATACAGCGTGGTCGCCGTCAGCGCATTCGACCCCGCCGAGGTCGATCCGCTGCCCGAGGAGCTGGACGCCCCCGCTCCAGTTGTGCCCGCCGCCGCGTTGGCCTGGATATAGATGTGGTTCAGCTTGTCCGGATCCAGTTGGAACTGCGGCTGCGCCTCCATAATCACGTGGTACTGGTTCAGTTGCGTGTACATCGTGTTGATCTGGCGCTGGCCAAACGCGTCGTACAGCGTATTGTCGATCGTGGTCGGCGCTATCCCCAGCCGCGACGCTGTCACCCGGTCGATCACCAGCGACACAGCCAGCCCGCCCATCTGCTGGTCCGTGGCCACGTCCTCCAGCCCCGGAATGTTCTTCATCTTCTCCACAAACTGATTGGTCCACAGGTTCAGCTCATTCTGGTCCGGATCTTCCAGGGTGTACTGATACTGCGTCCGGCTGACGCGGTCATCCACCGTGATGTTCTGCACTGGCTGCATGTAAAGCTCGATCCCCTGCACCTTGTCGATCTGCGGTTCCAGTCTTCGTATCACGTCGGCCGCGCTCAGGTCGCGCTGGTTGAGGGGCTTCAGATTGATCGACAACCGCCCGCTGTTGGTGGTGGTATTGGTGCCGTCCGCTCCGATGAACGACGACAGGCTCTCCACCGCCGGGTCGGCCAGGATCACCTTTGCCAGTTCCTGCTGCTTCTCCGCCATCGCCTTCGAGCCAATGGTCTGCGACGCCTGTGAGATGCCCTGGATCACCCCCGTGTCCTGCACCGGGAAGAATCCCTTCGGAATCACCATGTACAGGTACACCGTCAACCCCAGCGTGCCCAGGGCCACAAACAGAGTCACCGTCTGGTAGCGCAGCACAAACTTCAGCGTCCTTCCATAGAAATCGATCATGGATTGGAACGCGCGTTCCGAGGCTTTGTAGAAACGCCCCTGCTGCGCCTCCGTATTGTGCTTCAGAATGCGCGACGCCATCATCGGCGTCAGCGTCAGCGAAACTACCGCCGAAATGATGATCGTCACCGCCAGGGTCACCGCGAACTCGCGGAACAGCCGCCCCACCACATCGCCCATGAACAGTAGCGGGATCAGCACCGCGATCAGCGACACGGTCAGCGACATGATGGTGAAGCCAATCTGTTCCGCCCCCTTCAAAGCCGCCTGCATCGGTGTTTCGCCCGCCTCAAGATAGCGCGTGATGTTCTCCAGCATCACGATCGCGTCATCCACCACGAACCCCGTCGAGATGGTCAGCGCCATCAGCGAAAGGTTGTCCAGGCTGAAGCCCAGCAGGTACATCGCCCCAAACGTGCCCACCAGCGACAGAGGCACGGCAACGCTGGGAATGATGGTGGCAGTCAGGTTGCGCAGGAAGAGGAAGATCACCATCACTACCAGCCCAACCGTTAGTAACAATTCGAACTCAACATCGTCCACCGAGGCCTGGATCGCCGTAGTCAGATCGGTGAGCACCGTCACCTGTACGCCCGTGGGTAGGTTCACTTCCAGTTGCGGCAACAGCCGCTTGATGCTCTTCACCACCGTGATCGTGTTGCCGCCCGGCTGCCGCTGTACGTTCACAATGATGGCCGGGTGCTGGTTCATCCACGCCGCCTGCGCGTTGTTCTCCACTCCATCCACGATGTTGGCAACGTCGGTCAACATCACCGGCGCTCCGTCGCGATAGGCCACCACCACCTGGCGGTAGTCCTTGCTCGTCACCAACTGGTCGTTGGAATCGATCTGGTAGTCCTGGTGCGGCCCGTCGAAGTTCCCCTTGGCAGCGTTCACGCTGGAGTTGCTCACCGCAGAGCGCAGGTTCTCCAGGTCAATGCCATACGACTCAAGCTGTGCCGGATTCACCTGGATGCGCACCGCCGGCTTCTGTCCTCCGCTGATACTCACCAGCCCCACGCCGCTGAGTTGAGATATCTTGGGTGCCAGCCGCGTATCCACCAGATCCTCTACCTGGGACAGAGGAATCGAGTCCGACGTGATCGCCAACGTCATCACCGGGGCGTCCGCAGGGTTCGTCTTGCTGTAGATCGGAGGCGCCGGAAGGTTCGCAGGCAGGAAGCTCTGCGCCGCATTGATCGCCGACTGCACCTCCTCCTCCGCGATATCGATGCTCAGGCTCAGGCTGAACTGCAGCACAAGCACCGAGTTGCCCGCCGAACTGGTCGACGTCATCTGGCTTAGCCCCTGTAACTGGCCGCACTGCCGCTCCAGCGGGGCAGTCACTGTAGTCGCCATCACATCCGGGCTGGCTCCAGGGTAAAACGTCACGATCTGAATCGTCGGGTAATCCACCTCGGGCAGCGCGGAGACAGGCAGTTGGGTATAAGCAACAATGCCCACCAGCATGATCGCCGCCATCAGCAAGGATGTCGCAACCGGACGGAGAATAAAGGGACGCGACGGACTCAAGGGGCGTTACTCCCAACGGTACTGGCTGGTATCGGTCGGTTGGAGATCGAGATCGGCGTATTGTCCTGCAGCTTGTCAAAGCTGCTGGTTGCCAACACATCGCCCGGCTGTATGCCCTGCACCTGGTCCGTCTGCGCATTGGTCACGCCCACCGTAATAGGGGTCAGGTGGGCCTTGTCGTCCGCGATCACATACACAAAAGCCGCCTGCCCGTTGTGTTGCACCGCCGCGGCCGGAATCAGCGTCGCTCCCACTAGCGTATTCACCAGCAGCCGGGTGTTCACAAACTGGTTGGGAAATAACGACGAGTCCGCATTGGCAAACTGCGCGCGTCCCTTCACCGTTCCCGTCGTCGTATCGATCTGGTTGTCCAGGGTCAGCAGCGTCCCCTTGGCAAGCTGCTTCTGATCGCGGTCGAGTGCATCCACCTCCAGCTTGGCCCCTTTGCGCAGTTGTGTCTCGATCTGCCCCAGATTGCCTTCGGCAACCGTGAACACCACCGTGATCGGCTGTATCTGCGTGATCACCACCAGCGGAGCGGTCCCGCTGGCCTGCACCACATTACCCGGATCAACCAGCCGCAGCCCCACCCGTCCCGTGATCGGCGCAACGATGTGGCAGTATTGCACCTGAATCTGGTCGTACTGCACGGTCCCTTCGTCGTTATGCACGGTCCCCTGCACCTGTGCAACCAGCTTCTCCTGATCGTCCAGCGTCTGCTTGGGAATCGCATTGCGCGCCCACGCAGCCTGGTAGCGGGACAGGTCCATCTGCGCCTGCGCCAGAATCCCCTGGTCCCGTTCCAGAATCCCCTTGGCCTGTAGCAGGGTCGCTTCATACGGCCGCGAATCGATCTCGATCAGAGGGTCGCCCTTCTGCACCAGTTGGCCCTCCGTGTAATGCACCTCGGTCACAATCCCGTTCACCTGGCTGGTGATCGAAGAGGTGTAGACCGGGGTCACGGTCCCGATCGCATCCACATAGACGCCGATGTTCCCCTTCTGGGCCGTCGCCGTGGTAATCGCCACCGTCCCTCCGGCAGCGTTTCGCCGGCCCGTCGCCGCAGTCTCAGTCGCTTCGTGGTGGCGCAAAACAATAAAAAATCCCGCGGCAAACAAAAGCAGCAGGACAATCCATACCACCGCGCGCATACCTTTTTGCCTGGGGGTTACGTTCTTGGCGGCCAGTTGGTGGTCGAGACCTATATGAGGTTGCTGATTTGGATCAGGTTGCAATTGATTCTCCAGACCAAGTTCGCAGGGCGCACTCCACCCGACGCATCTTGTAACGTTCTAAGGATTGACGTGTGAATCTTGCAATTTGTTGCCTGGTCTTCCGTCAACTCAAAACATCACATCCGCCTGCTGTCGATTGTATCGCAGCGTCCAGCGCTCCTGCATGGCTCACATTGCCCAGTGCTTGCAGCGTGCCTGCGCGGCATCGAGCCGCACAATGAGAAAGAGCCCGCGACTAGCGGGCTCTTCGACATTAAGAAAAATTCATACAAATCGTTTTGGTGGAGCTGAGCGGGATCGAACCGCTGACCTCCTCGTTGCGAATTCAGGATACGACCTCTGACGGAGAAACACCAGACGACACAGAATGAGCTAAGGCCCCTGTCTTTACAGGGGTTTTCGCTCATCTGAGAGGTACTGAGCGACATGGAGCGATTCGCCGGAATCCGGGTAGGGACGACACAGTTACGACACAAACAACGACACAAACATCGGCGTGTCGTCGCAGACGCCCGACTTAGTTGTCCAGATCGGGCACGGCCCGCAGGCTGTGGCTACTTTTGCCGGGTTTCACAGGGCCAGAAAAAACGGGGTTGCCGCAACTGGTGGTGGTAATAATCCTGTGTGTCCATCAGGGGACTCGGCCTTTGCGTTTTAGTACGAAGTCAACAGCCATGTTGAATTTTCGCAACAATTATTCCATGATACTGCAATGAATATCTCATGGTTACTACGCGCATGGCGGTGTCACGAGCGGCTTTCGGTAGCGGAGGCCGCAAAGATCATCGGGATTCCGCATAACTCGTTACGTTGCCTCGAACAAGGGAAGGGCATTCGGGGGGCATGGTGGATCGTTCTCGACCGATGGCTAACGGAGATTCGGTGATTCTGTTTACTTTTCATCGGATGAAACCAGAAAAGCCGGTTGTCCTTTCCTGAGTGAGTTTTCCACAAGTCCAGGACTGGACTCCCCGCTCAGGATCGCATCGACTTCGGCGCACGGCACGAGGACGCGGCCCGTCAGACGCGCTCAAACAGGCCCGGCAGATTCACTTTCAGCCCCTTGGCGATCTTTTCGAGGTTCACAAGGGAGACGTTGCGGACGCCGCGCTCAACGCCGGAGTAGTATGTCCGGTGGAGGTCGCACCGTTCCGCCGCCTCTTCCTGATTGATCCCCTGTTCCTCGCGGATGCGGCGGATTGCACGGCCAAACCGGATACGAATATCGACGGGCATTTGCTGCAATCATCGAATCTCGTAGCCGATGCGTACACACCCGATGGGTCACATTGTTGTAGACTTGTTGGCGAACCAGATTAGCCGTTGTCTTGCACCTCACCGCTTCGAGGTCGCCTCATGCGTAGTTCTCATGCTGTTTTGAAAAGTCTGCCCGCCAAGTCGTCAGCGTTGCCAACGATTCTCACTCTCACCATCGCACTACTCGCCTCCGGTTGCGGCGGGAGTTCGGGAAGTAGCAGCGGCAGCGGGGGCACGACTCCGCCTTCCACGCCCAGCACCGCACATGAATGGACGTGGGAGAGTGGTAGCAGCGCGATGATACTCACGGCCGGCGGTTTTTATGGCCAGCCGGGTATCTACGGCACACAGGGCGTCGCCTCTACCAGTAATGCACCCGGAGGGAGGGCAGGAGCCGTTAGCTGGACTGACGGCAGTGGCAACCTGTGGCTTTTCGGTGGCAACGGCTATGATTCAACCAACTCAGGTTCCCTACTCCTCAACGACCTCTGGGAATTCAGTCCAACAACCAAGGAATGGACTTGGGTGAGCGGAAGCAACACGGGAACTAGTGACAACAGTGCGCACGGTACGCCGGGTGTCTATGGGACATTGGGAGTCGCATCAGCTACAAACGTACCCGGCGAACGGGACGCCCCGGTCAGTTGGACAGACAGCAGCGGCAACCTGTGGCTCTTTGGCGGCGCCGGCTATGATTCCACCGGAACGCAGGGCGGTCTCAATGACC
>DATKGA010000171.1:0-115446 GCA_035510935.1 Acidobacteriaceae bacterium | reverse complement strand
GGCAACCGTTCAACGAAGTAAGGTTGGCGGCAGTATGGAGATGAGCGAGATGAAGATGAGTGAAGCGGCGGTGACTTTTGCCAGGGAGAACGGGGAGCGTTTTGTGGAGGAGTTGAAGTCGCTGCTGCGCATTCCGTCGATCTCGACCGATCCAGAGCGAGCGGGGGACGTGCGCCGCGCGGCCGAGTTTGTGGCCGCAGAGCTGCGACGTATTGGCATGGAGAACGTGCGGTTGATCGAGACCTCCACACCGGAGACGGTGTTTGCGCCCAGCTCCGGCCCGGCCCAGTTGGTTGCAGCGCGCAATGGGCATCCGCTGGTGTACGCCGACCACATTCATGCAGCGCCGGTGAATGGAAGGCCGGCGACGACGGTGCTATTGTATGGGCACTACGACGTGCAGCCGCCGGAGCCGCTGAATGAGTGGAAGTCGCCGCCCTTTGAACCGACCGAACGTGACGGGAACCTGTACGCGCGCGGCGCGGTGGACGACAAGGGCCAGATGTGGATGCACGTTAAAGCTTTGGAATCGCTGCTGGCAACCGGCGGCGGAAGGCTGCCGGTGAACATCCGCGTGATTGTTGAAGGCGAGGAAGAGATTGGTGGCGAGGGCATTGCGGAGTTCGTGCGCGAGCATCCTGAGCAGCTTCGCGCCGATGTGGCATTGGTGTCGGACACGGAGATGTTTGCGCCTGATCTGCCGACGCTGTGCGTTGGGCTGCGCGGCATGATCTATACCGAGATCGAGGCACGCGGCGCACGCAGCGATCTGCACTCCGGCATCTACGGCGGGGCGGCACCGAACCCGTTTGTGGCGCTGGCGCAGATCATCGCAAAGCTGAAAGACGACTCCGGGCGCATTCTGATTCCACATTTTTACGAGTGCGTGGCCGCGCCTACAGATGCTGAACTCAAAGCGTGGAAGGCACTGCCGTTCGATGAGGAGGTGTACCGCGAGACCGAGGTGGGATCGACTGTGCTTACCGGCGAGTCTGGATTCTCGGTCCTGGAACGCACCTGGGCGCGGCCCACTCTGGACGTACATGGCATGGCGGGTGGCTTCATCGGAGCTGGCGCGAAGACGGTGATTCCGGCGCGCGCCGTGGCGAAGGTGTCGCTGCGGCTTGTGCCCGACCAGACGCCAGGAGAATGCTTCGCACTGTATAAGAGCTACGTGGAGGCGATCTGTCCCGCTGGGATCATGTTGAAGGTGCGCCTGATTCATTCCGGAGATCCCGTGGTCGTCTCGACGGACAATCCGTATGTGCAGGCGGCGACTTCGGCGATGCATGAGGTTTTTGGGAAGGAGACGGTCTTCGTGCGCGGCGGCGGGTCGATTCCCATCGTTGGCGACTTCATCCGCGAGCTTGGCATGCCGACCCTGCTGATGGGCTTTGGCCTGCCCGACGACAATCTGCACGCCCCCAACGAGAAGTTCCACCTGGCGAACTTCCATCGCGGCATCGAGTCGATTGTGCGCTTTATGGGTGGTGTCGGCGAAGTTTAGGGTAGACGGTAAATTCCGCACGACTCATCTGGTTTATAGCAACTTCAGAATGAGATCAGGGTTTACTAAGATATAACGGTGGATTCTCATCGGACTATCGTCTACGCCTTCCTAAGCATGGACTTGTTCAGGGTTAATATAGTAGTTATCGTCCACTTAGTTAGTACAACGGTAAGGACAGTATCGTCCTATTCCATGCATGGATGATGCATGATAGAGAGACTTATGCCAGAACCGGACGCAACCCATAAAAATGACCCAAGTGAAGAGCATCTGTCGGAGAAGAACGTTCATTCGAACACGGTGACCGACAGGCAGACCTCCCTTCCGGCTGAGTTACGGCCAGCAGATGCGCAGGAAGACCCGATTGACGAAGTCTCCGCCGAGGAGCAGGAGACGGTGCAGGAGTTCATGGCCGAGGCCGCGCAGCAGAATGTGGCGGCCAAAGAGGCTGTGCCGGAGCGGCGCAACCTCCCTGGGCCATACATCGCATTCGACCATGTATCGATCTCATTCGGCGATCTCGTGGTGCTGGACGACGTAAGTTTTTTCGTACTGCCCGGCGAAACGCTTTGCATACTGGGACGCTCGGGCGTGGGCAAGTCGGTCGCACTGAAGATTCTGATGGGCTTTCTAAAGCCGGACAAGGGGCGCGTGCTGGTGTCTGGCGAGGACATCTCCCAATTCAGCGAGTTGGAGATGCAGGCAGTGCGGCGCAAAGTCACCATGGTATTTCAGAACGGAGCGTTATTCGACTCTCTTTCGGTAGGCGAGAACGTTGCTTTTCCGCTGCGCGAGCGCGGCGACATGTCGGAGGACCAGATTCAACAGATTGTACGGGGGATGCTGGAGATGGTGGGTGTCGCCGGAATGGAGGACCTGCTGCCAAGCGATCTATCGACCGGGATGAAGCGATCGGTGGCCATCGCGCGAGCGCTGGCCAGCCAGCCGGAGGCCATACTCTACGACGAGCCCACCACCATGGTCGATCCGCTGATGGGCCATCTGCTAGGCGACCTGATTGGCCGGCTCAAGACACAACTGCATCTAACGAGTATTGTAGTCACCCACGACATGCACTTCGGGCGACGGCTGGCAGACCGTATTGTTTTTCTGCATCAGGGAGAAGCTCGCTTCTTCGGCAGCGTGGAAGAGATGGATCGAAGTGTCGATCCTATACTTAAGGAATTTTTAACCATGGACGAACTTGTTTTACCCGCTTAGACCTACAACCTTAGTGTCAGATGTTACCAGGGATTAATACAAATACGATTGATTGCTTTCTTTGATTTCAGTATTATAAAAGGACTTAAACGATGACGTGCGAGCTATAGCAATTTGCTCCGTTGTTGCAAGACAGGCATTGATTTATCTGTATTTTTGTCCTATCCCCTGACCAGGGTGGATATTAGCATTTTGTAAGCTGAGATAGGCCAATTGGCATGGGATTTCTGAACGCGCAATGATGCGCGTTGATGTTGGGAGAGGTAAGTTCGATATGTCTACGCAGGATACTCTGGATCGGGTAGTTATTTCTGGCCGGAGATGGACCACGTCCGAAGCAACACCCTCGGCGCGGTCCGGGATATTTCATCGTCCTACGATCACCAACCTGATATGGGCGATACTGGATTTTGCGACGGTAGGGATTGCCACTGTATTGGCGATGCGCCTTCGCGTGGAAGTACCCAGCGGGCTCCAATTTATCTCCGAACCATCCTACCTGTTACATACCGTGTCGCCGCTTTTACTGATCTATGTTGCATGGTTTGGTCTGCTGCTTGTGGTGTTCATGCGGTCTTTTGGTCTCTACCAGCCGATTCTGCACCGCAGCGGATTGAACGAACAGCGCATGACGGTGCAGGCAACATTTATCTCGGGGCTGCTGCTGTGCGGCACGCTTTATCTTGCGCGCGCCGAGGTGGTCTCCCGTCTTATTGTTGTTCTGACGGTGGTCATTACAGCGGTGCTACTGTGCACCCGGCGCGCGATCTGGCGCCAGATGGTCTACCGCCGCTATCGCTCGGGCCTGGTGACACGCAATGTTCTGATCGTGGGCGCAGGACGCGTCGCGCATGCATTACGCAACCATCTGGAGAGCCTGCATCACCTGGGATTCCGATTCAAGGGATTCGTCGCACTGAACGAACACGAGGCACAATCCAACGACCTTGATATTATCGGCGACATGCGCAACTGCCTTTCCCTGGCCCGAACATTGTTTGTGGACGAGATATTCTTCTCAGTGCCGGCGGAGAAGAAACTGGTGATCGGGATTGTGGAAGAGGCCCGTAGCCTGGGCATTGACGTGCGCGTAGTGCCCGACCTCTACGATGGCCTGGCATGGGCTGCCCCGGTGGAGTACATCGGACAGTTTCCCACCATTCCTCTGCACCGGCGCGACCTGCCTTTAGGCACATTCCTGCTGAAACGCGCGCTGGACGTTACGGGTGCCGCACTCGCCATGCTGCTGGGACTGCCATTTATGCTGCTGCTGATGGTGGCCATCAAACTCGATTCCCCGGGACCTGTCTTCTATAGCGGGCAACGGATTGGACGCAAGGGGCGGAAGTTTACCTGCTACAAGTTCCGCACCATGTGCGCCGATGCAGACAAACAGCAGGAAGGACTGAGCGGAAGGAATGAGCGTGACGGGATACTATTCAAGATCGCCAACGACCCACGCATCACCCGCGTCGGACGCTTCCTGCGCAAGTATTCGCTGGACGAACTGCCTCAGTTATATAACGTACTGCGCAGCGAGATGAGCCTGGTTGGCCCGCGTCCGCCGGTGGCCTCGGAGGTGGAGCAGTACGACCTGTCGCACCTGCGCCGCCTGGATGTACTGCCGGGAATGACGGGACTATGGCAGGTTGAGGCGCGCCAGGATCCATCCTTCGACAGCTACATCTCGCTGGACACCGCGTATGTGGAGAACTGGAGCATGTGGCTGGACGTGAAGATCCTGATACGGACCATCGGCGTGGTGCTGAGCGGCACCGGCACCTAAGAGGGATGTTTGTTGTTGGTTGATATGAAAAACTCCGGTTTATCCAATTGATCAGGCGGTAAACTGGAACCATTGTCACGACCAACTAACAACTAACAACCTTCTTATGAAGATCGCACTGGCCCAGATCAACCCGACGGTGGGGGATTTTGCAGGAAACGCCCGGCTGATTCTCGACTACACGGAGCGCGCCGCGAAGCAATCCGCTGACCTGGTTATCTTCCCTGAGCTCGCAGTCTGCGGATACCCGCCGGCCGATCTGTTGGAGAAGATGTCCTTTCTGGATCGCGCACGACAGACCCTGGACGAATTAGCCGCCACCACCATTAGTGGTCCGGCCATCCTCTGTGGCGCGGCCCTCGCGATCGATGGCGACTCCTCGGCAGGCAAGCACGCTCGCAATGTTGCGGCGTTGCTCTCGGGCGGCAAGGTCAGCTTCCTGCAACAGAAAATGCTGCTTCCCTTTTACGACGTATTCGACGAACAGCGCTACTTTGAACCTGCCAGGGAGCAGTCCCTGACTGTACTGAACGGACAGCCGCTGGCCGTTACCATCTGCGAGGACGCGTGGAACGACAAGGGGTTCTGGGAGCGTCGTCTCTACCCTGTGGACCCGGTTGAGGAACTGATGCGCCAGTGGCGCACGTTGCCCGATCCGCTGGCCGTGCATCCGCGCGTGATCCTCAACATCTCGGCCTCGCCCTTCTGGTGCGGCAAGCGCGAACTCCGCCGCGAGATGCTGGCTGCGCTCGCCCGGCGCCACAACGCGATTGTGGCGATGGTGAACCAGGTTGGGGGAAACGATTCGCTGGTCTTCGACGGCAGCTCGATCGTTATCGCGCCTTCAGGCGTCCTCATTGCGCAGGGAGGGTCATTCCGGCAAGACCTCTTCGTTTTCGATACGGATGATTTCCGTCCAACTACAGCCAAGCCGGTGCAGACCGAGTCCACTTCTGTTTCCGTTTCCAGTCTGGAGAGTGTAGAAGCCGACGACATTGCTGCCACCTGGGACGCCCTCGTTCTCGGCACCCGCGACTACGTCCGCAAGTGTGGCTTCTCCAAAACTCTCGTCGCGCTCTCAGGCGGCATCGACTCCGCCCTAGTCGCCGCGATTGCGGTCAAAGCTCTCGGCCCAAAGAACGTGCTGGGCGTGGGCATGCCGAGCGAGTTTTCCTCGAGCGGATCGATCGACGACGCGCGCGCGCTGGCTGAGAACCTGGGAATCCGCTTTGAGCTGGTTGCCATCCACGATGTCTTTAGCTCGTACCAGAGCACGCTGCAACTGCTGTTTGCTGGAACGCCGTTCGGCCTGGCGGAAGAGAACCTACAGTCTCGCATCCGCGGCGGATTACTGATGGCACTGTCGAACAAGTTTGGCGCGTTGGTGCTGACTACCGGGAACAAGAGCGAGATGGCCACCGGCTACTGCACGCTGTATGGAGATATGGTGGGCGCACTGGCAGTGATTGGGGACGTCTATAAGACGCGGGTCTACAAGTTAAGCAGCTACGCCAACCGCGAGCGGGAGGTGATTCCGCGGGCGACCATGGAAAAACCGCCATCGGCGGAGCTACGACCGGGACAGCGCGACACCGACTCGCTGCCTCCCTACGAGGTGCTCGACCCGATTCTGGAGGCCTATGTGGAGCGCTATGCCTCCGCCGAGCAGATCGTCGCGGAGCGGACGGCCGCAGGACAGCCGATCGAACTTGCCCTTGTGCGGCGTGTCCTATCGCTGGTGGAACGCAGCGAATACAAGCGGCAGCAGGCTGCGCCCGTGCTCAAAGTGACGGCAAAGTCCTTCGGCAACGGACGCCGTTTTCCCATTGCGGTCAAGGTGGAACTTTAGTTGTCTAAAGGTATTGGCGGATGGAGCTGTGCCTTGCACACGTATCCGCAGTTCCCGGTAGAATGAACAGGATACGAACAAACCACATGCAACCACAGGAGAAAGTAACGACCTTGAAGAGCATACGTTCAGCCAGGAATTCAGTTATGGGTTGGGTGCCGACAGCGCTTGCGATTACCCTGAGCCTTGGCACAGCCGCAGCAATGGCACAAACTCCCGCGGCTCCCCCCGCCGCCCCCGCACCAGCCACTCCCCCGACCGCCCCCGCAACAGCCAACCCGGCGGCGCAGGCGCCTTATCTGGCTGCTCCTCCCGCTCCTCAATCCCTTGTGGTGAGTCCGTTTCCCACGGCCAACGCGGAGGACTTTACCGCCGTAACGCCCACTGTCGATACGGTGAACTCCTTTCTGAACCAGGTATGGGGTTATGATCCAAACCGACAGTGGAGAGTGATGGCAATCCAGAAAACAGAGGCGCCTAACGTCACCAAGGTGGTTGTGTACATTGCCACCAAGGAAGCGGATGCCAAGCCCCAGGCCGTCGTCTTTTACGTAACTCCGGACGGCAAGCACATTATTCAAGGGCCCGCCCTGGTCTACTTCAGCGCAACACCCTACGCCGAGACGGCTGCACTACTGAAAGCAAGAGCCAATGGGGCCGCACGCGGAGCTGCCAGCAAGGACCTGATGATCGTCGAGTTCGCCGATCTGCAATGCCCATTCTGCAAGGTGGCCCAGAGCACCATGGACCAGATTGTCAAGGACTTTCCCGCCGCCCATGTTGTCTTCCAACAATTCCCGCTGGTTAATATCCACGGCTCGGCGTTCAAGGCGGCGGCATACGGGGTGTGCGCGCAAAAGCAGTCGGATGATGCCTTCTTCAAGTACGCCGCGGGCGTGTTCGATACACAGGAAGCTTTGACTCCAACCACGGACGACACGCTGTTGCGTGCAGCCGCACTGCGGGCGGGCCTGGACGGTGATGCCATTGCCGCATGCGCCAAGACGCAGGCCACCAAGGACATTGTGAACTACGACATCAAGCTGGCCCAGGACGCCGGTATCGATCAGACACCCACACTGGTGGTGAACGGCCGCCCCATCTCGCTGGGCGTCGCCTACGATACGATCAAGCAATTGATCGTCTTTCAGGCCCAACTGGACGGTGTTGCGACCGGCGCCTCCGCCGACATACTTGCCCCACCACCGCCCGCACAGCCTCCCGTCATTAACCTTCCCAAGTAGTTAGACAAAAGGGGAACGTCTTATTACGAGTGGGCGAGGAAGAGGAAACGCAGCAGAAAGAGAGCGGCAAGCAGGTAGAGCATCCAGTGCCTTCGGCAGGCGCGTCCTGTGGCCAGTTCCAATGCGGCGTAGCTGATGAGGCCGAAGGAGAGGCCGGTAGCGATAGAGTATGTAAGTGGAATGGTGACGATGGTAAGGAAGGCAGGGATGGCGATGCGCGGCTCATCCCACTCGATGGCGCCGATGCCCGCCAACATGAGTGCGCCAACCAGGATGAGGGCGGGTGCGGTGGCGAAGTCGGGGATTGCTCCGACTGCGGGCGCGACGAAGATTGCCAGAAAGAAGAGCAGGCCGGTGACGATTGCGGTGACGCCGGTGCGTCCTCCAGTGGCCACGCCGGCGGACGACTCGATGTAGCTGGTGACGGTGGAGGTTCCGGCCAGCGAACCGACGATGGTGGAGGCGGCATCGGCGAAGAATATGCGGTTGAGGCGTGGAATGGTGTGGTCGGAGGCGATGAGACCAGCACGATCGGTGACGGCCACCAGGGTGCCGATATTGTCGAAGAGATCGACGAACAGGAAGACGAAGATGATTTCCAGTGCGTTGAGGTGGAGCGCGCCGCGAATGTCGAGATGAAATGCGGTGTCGCGGATGGCCATGGGGTTGAAGGTGGAAGGTGCGTACTTCACCTGGTGGAAAAGGATTCCAGCGGCCAGCGTGGCAAGCACGCCGATCAACATGGAGGCCTTAACACGGTAGGCCTGGAGCACGGCGATCAGAAGGATTCCGAAGATGGCAAGCTGGGTGGAGTGTGCGTGGAGGTTGCCCAGAGCCAGAGTGGTGGCAGGGCTGGGTACGATGAGTCCGGAGTTGAGCAGGCCGATGAAGGCGATGAACAGGCCGATGCCTCCCGCGACCGCCGCGTGCAGTTGGAAGGGGATGGCCCCGAGCAGGCGCTGGCGGATGCCGCCGAGGGTGAGCAGAAGAAATAGGATGCCAGAGAGAAAGACCGCACCCAGAGCGGTCTGCCAGGGGACGTTCATGCCCTTGACCACGGTGTAGGTGAAGTAGGCGTTGAGTCCCATGCCGGGAGCGAGGGCGAGCGGATAGTTGGCCAGCGCGCCCATCATGATTGAGCCGAAGGCGGCGCAGAGACAGGTGGACGTGGTGACGGCGGCCAGAGGCATTCCGGTCTGGGAGAGGATGGCGGGGTTGACGAAGATGATGTACGCCATCGTGATGAAGGTGGTGAGGCCGGCGAGGATCTCTGTGCGCCACGTTGTGTTGTGGGCGGCGAAACCGAAGTATTGTTCCACGCGAGTGAGCATAGGGGTGAAGTCAGATACAGAGCCGGATCGGGAAAATGGGGCCGGAGAAATACAATGAGTGGAGTTCATCCAGCATAGCGCGAGAGGGGGACCGATGAACGCGGCGGAGATAAAGAATTTACTTGGGCTTGTGCCTCATCCGCGCGAGGGCGGCTGGTATATACAGACGTACAAGTCAGGCGAGCGGATAGAAGCGGATGGGTTTGCGGACGGACGCTACGCCGGACAGAGACACACTGGTACAGCGATCTACTATCTGCTGGAGCGAGAGACGTTCAGCGAGATGCATCGGCTGCGGTCCGACGAGATATTTCACTTCTATGCGGGCGATGCGGTGGAGATGCTGCAACTGGAGGAGAAGGGAAGCGGGCGGATTGTGCGCATCGGCAACCGGCTGGACGAGGGGGAACGGCCGCAGGTGGTGGTGTGTCTCGGCGTATGGCAAGGATCGCGGCTTGCAACCGGCGGCGAGTGGGCGCTGCTGGGATGTACGGTGAGCCCCGGCTTCGAGTTTGAAGACTACGAGACCGGCGAACGCGCAGAACTGTGCACAGGGTGGCCAGCGTTTAGTGAACTGATCTGCGCCCTCACGCGCCCCGATCCTGCGATTTCAAGCTGAATAGATTAGCCGCAACGGCTGAGCCGCGGAGCTTCTGAAGCGGCTTGCGCATCCATTGCCGTGCTAGTGAAGACTGACTTCACGAAGCATCGCCTGGCATTCAACCCGGACCTTCGCGTGCACTTACTACGTGTTGGGACAGAGTTCGCAAGCAAGACAGTTGATTAGGCCGACTCTTGAACTCATGCATTCCGTATTTCACCCGATAGAAGAATCAAAGCTTGATCGGCCGGAAGTGGATGAACTCCACTTGCGGAGCCGGGTCCAATACAAAGCATCACAGGAGAAAGATCACTATGAAGAACATCCAGCAAGTATTTGCCTCCTTCATGAAGGAAGAGTCTGGCCAGGACCTGATTGAATACGCGTTGGTTGCGGGTTTGATCGGGTTGGGCGCGGTTGTCGCCATGACCGGCCTCTCTGGCAAGATAAGCAATTCATTCAACTCGATTGGGAGCAGTCTTACCAACGCAATGGCATAACCGGCTAGACGCCTCGGTAAGGCTCGGAGACGGAGATCGCGAGCGGTGATGCGGCATGATGCAACGTGCTGAGTCACCGCTCACACACATATTGGCAAACGCCCTTAGGGCCGAGCCGGTTGTATGTATCTTTTGGCCGCGACGCAACCCGATTCCATATAACACGCACAGGTATTCCCCCATGGATGTTCTTGAGCAGCAAGTGATGTTTACCGGAGGCTCTCTGCTGTGCGCAAGCATAGGCTCGGTGACGGACGTCCGTGAGCGAAGGATTCCAAACCTGATTACCGGTCCGGCGATCATTGCCGGTCTGCTGCTGCATACGATCTACGGCGGATGGCCCGGACTGGGAGACTCGGCGCTTGCCGGGATGATCGCAGGCGGCGTCTTTCTGATCTTCTTCCTCGCCGGAGGCATGGGCGCGGGCGATGTGAAGCTGATGGCCGCGGTCGGATGTATCGCCGGATTCTCCCCGCTGTACCTGGTCATGATTTCAACGGCCATTTCCGGGGGGGTGTTTGCGCTCATCATCAGCGTGTATCACGGACGGTTGCGCGAAACGATTTGCAATATTGCTGCTCTGCTTCAGCATCATGGACGGCTGGGTCTGAAGCAGCATCCGGAGCTGAATTTGGGCAATGACCGCACGCTTCGACTGCCCTTTGCGCTGCCTATAGCGGCCGGATGCCTGATTACAGTCTGCATCCTGGTGTGGCAGGCGCGTCCATGAAGACAAAGCGTGTACTCATTGCCCTCACTCTCGCACTGCTTGTCTCCGTGCTATGCACCTGGCTAGTCTCCAGAAGGTTGACCACGCACGCTGCCGCGCAGAAGCTGCCAGACGATCTGTACGCGGCGCCGTCACACGCGCTGCAGGCGGGTGAAGTTCTGAAGTCCGACGACATCGAGCTTGTGGCATGGCCGGGCAGTGATCCCGTGGACGGGGCGTTTACGCAGCCTGCCGCCACGATTGGCCGCGAGGTACTATTTCCCCTGGCCAAAGGCCAGCCCCTGCTGGACGGCGACCTGTCTACCGCTGGATCAAGCACCGGCCTCGCGAGCAAGATTCCTGACGGCATGCGTGCCGTTGCACTGCGCTCCGATGAGGTGGTTGGGGTCGCCGGATTTCTGGTGCCCGGATCGCACCTCGATGTGCTGGCAACGTTTCATTCAGACAGTACGGCCGGATCTGTTACGGCGCTGGTGCTACAGAATGCCGTAGTTCTTGCCGCCGGTCATCAGCTTGAACCCGATCCATCGGGCAAGACATCGGACGTTACGGTGGTGACGCTATTGCTGTCTCCGGAGCAGGCAGAGCGCGCCGTTCTAGCAAGCAATCAGGGTGTGATCCATTTTATCCTGCGCAACGGAGCAGATAGCAGCCTAGGCGCAGACGCGCCGATGCAACTCTCGCAACTCTCCGGCCAGGCGCCTGTTGCCCAACCCGCTATTGCGCGCTCGACAGCTCCTGCAACTATACGCGTGCCGGAAGCCGCGAAACGCGCTGAGATTGAAACGGTTCTTGGAGGCGGCGCACAATGAACCTCCGCAGCGACCACCCGGCGGACAGTGGATCCGCGAAGCTGCAGCCAATCAACCTGAACAATCTTAAACCGGGACGAATTCATGCTGCCCTCATTGTCGCGCTTGCGATCTTGATTCTGCTGTACATCCATGCGGCGGACCGGGCCGATGCACAGACCGGTGCGGATGCGGTCCTGCCTATTGTCGAGACGCAGAGTGCAGACTTTGCACCACCCGTTCTCCACAGCGCAACCTCCAGCGAGGTGATTCACCTTACAGTCGGCCGCTCGGACGTTCTTACCTCGCCCTCGCCTCTGCGACGCATCTACGTCGGCAACCCGGCGGTGCTACAGACCTACACGTCAGGAACCAGCGAGATCGTACTGACCGCGAAGACAACCGGTATCAGCAGCATGGTGTTATGGGACGAGGCAGGCGGCCATCGCTTATATACCGTCTCCGCGGACCTCGATTCCGAGGCAATGCGTGCCTCGTTCGACTCGGCTTTTCCCGGCTCATCCATCCATGTCGATACTGGCGAAGGAAAGGTCTTTCTGACCGGATCGGTCGCTACAGAAGCTGCCTCCGATGCTGCCCTCAAGATGGCTTTGCTGTATGCCAAGGACGTGGTCAACTCGCTGGTGATCGTTCCGGTGCATGGCAAGCAGGTGCAGTTAAAGCTACGCATTGTGGAGGTCGATCGCACTCGCCTGGACCAGTTGGGCGTCAATATCTTTGCCGGAGGCCGCACCGCCATTGGGACCTCAACCCAGCAGTTCAGTTCCGCCGCTACGGGAAGCGGCTCGTCGCTGAGTGTCAGCGATCCGCTCAACATTTTTCTATACAACGCCAAACTCAATGTAGGGCTCACGGTGCAAGACCTGGAGCAGAAGCAGATACTGCAAGTGCTGGCCGAGCCGACGCTGACCACGTTGAGCGGCCTGCCGGCGCGGTTCCTCTCCGGCGGCGAATTTCCCTTCCCCGTGGTGCAGGGCGGGACTGGCAGCAGCACGGCGATCACGATACAGTTTCGGCCCTACGGCGTGAAGGTTGACTTCACCCCGACGGTCAATCCCGACGGCTCCATTCGCATCAAGCTGTCGCCCGAAGTCAGCACGCTGGACTATACCAACGCGGTCACCATCTCCGGATTTACCATACCAGCCCTTTCCACGCGGCAAACCGAGACCGAGGTCGAGATCCAGAATGGCCAGAGCTTTATCGTCTCCGGCCTGCTCGACCACCGCACCACCGAGATCATGAGCAAGATTCCGGGTATCTCGAGCGTTCCCGTCCTGGGCCAGCTCTTTCGCTCGAAGAACTTCAACCATTCCGTGGTAGAGCTGGTCATTATTGTCACGGCGACCGTGGTCGATCCACTGACCCTCTCTCCGCTGGCGGAGCCGGAGCAGCCAAAGATGCCGGTGACCAACCTCGATCCCAATATCTTCGACCGGGGGACACGCAACAAGTCCGATGACGCCGTCTCGCCCGCGGCGACGCAGACACAGACCCGGCAACCTGCGTCCCCGGTGCGAACGGACCTTCCATGACGCGCAATTCAAACTCTTCGGAGCATTCCACACAGGCCATCTTCAGTGTTTGCGCGGATGCGGATATGGTGCAGGTGGCCACCTCTGCTGCTGCCAATATCTCCGGAGCGCACTTCGCGGGCGAGTTCCGCGATTACATCACGGCCGAGCGGCGGCCACAGTTCTCTCCTGCGTTGAAGAACGCCTCCTCCTGCGTCGCCCTGATCGATTTCGATCGCGACCCGGAACTCGCCATCGAGACCACCGAGCGCCTGCACCAGATATTTCTCAAGAATATCGGCATCATCGGCGTGGGGGTCAAGCTGGATGCGGGGATTCTGCTGCGTGCCGTGCGCAACGGATGCACGGAGTTCCTGACCAAGCCAGTCAATCTGAACGACCTCATTGAATCGCTCAACCGTTACAATGACGTACTGTCCGTCGACCCCAATGCGCAGAGCAGCCTGGGGCGCGTCATCTGCTTCTTCGGCGCCAAGGGCGGCGTTGGCACAACCATGCTGGCGGTCCATCTGGCTATATTCCTGGTCCGCCAGCACGGCAAAAAGGTGTTGCTGATCGACCACAAACAGCAGCTTGGCCACGTCGCCTTGTACCTGGGCCTAAAGGACACGCAGTACCACTTCGAAGAGCTGCTGCACAACGCCGACCGGCTCGACTCCGAACTTCTCAATGGCTTCATCGTCCGCCACCGAAGCGGGCTGGACATCATTGCGTCGCCAGAGTTGTCGGGAAGTCCGCACGAGGTCACGAGCCACGAGTTTGAACGGGTGATGGACTTTCTGCGACGCGAATACGACTACGTACTGATCGACTCCTCGGTTGCGAACCATGACTCCAAGGACTCTCTGATCGAACAGTGCGACGAGCTCTTCATCGTATCGACGCCCGACGTAGCCGCATTGCGCGACCTGGCCCGGCTGGTAGAGAACCTGTCGCTCAACGACTCCTCCACCAACAAGCTGCGCCTGGTGGTCAACCGCTCCACCGCGACCGACTCGGTTACCCCGGAGCAGATCGAGAAGACGGTACGATTCCCCATATCGGTGGCCGTTCCGAACAATTATTTTGAACTGCTGCGCGCGATCAACGATGGCGAACCCATCTCTCCGCAGCGCCGCTCCGAGTTCAATCAGGCGCTCTCCCGCTGGGCCAACCAGATCGTCAACGGCATCAATGCAGCGGAGCCTCCCGCGCCAAAGAAAAAGCTCTTCTCTTTCCTACATTCCTAGCCGAAGCAAAAGATTTTTGTGATAGCTCGAGGTATTTGCCATGGATGAAGTATCGATGTACATGACTCCGCCGTCCCTTCCCTCGGTAGCCTCCGAGGTCCGTATAACATCGGTGCTGGGCGATGGCGCACGACACACACTGAAGACCGCGGTACATCACGAACTGATCCGCCGCATGGACCTTGAAAAGCTGTCCGCCATGCAATCGGACGAGGTCGGCGGGCGGCAGCGGCTGCTTGGGGTGATCCTGCAACTGATCGGCGAACAGAGCGCACCGCTGAGCACACTGGACCGCGACCGTCTTTCGCAGGACATCCTGGACGAGGTCTTCGGGCTCGGCCCGCTGGAGCCGCTGCTGCATGATCCCACGGTCAGCGACATTCTGGTGAACACCTACAAAACGGTCTATGTGGAACGGCGCGGCGTGATCGAGAAGACCAACATTGTCTTCAAGGATGAGGCCCACCTGATGCACATCATCGACAAAATTGTCTCCGCGGTTGGGCGGCGCATCGATGAGTCATCGCCCATGGTGGACGCACGCCTGCTGGACGGCTCACGGGTCAATATCGTGATTCCACCCCTTGCGGTGGACGGCCCACTGCTGTCCATACGCCGTTTCGGTTCGACGCCGCTGACCTCCGACGATCTGTTGCGCCACCGCTCGCTAACACCGCAGATGCTGGAAACCCTGCGCAGCGCGGTGCGCGCGCGGCTCAACATCGTGGTCTCCGGCGGCACCGGCTCTGGCAAGACCACACTACTGAATGTGCTCTCCGGCTACATCTCCGACGCGGAGCGCATTGTCACCATCGAGGACTCCGCCGAGTTACAGATCAAGCAGGAGCATGTGGCCCGCCTGGAGTGCCGCCCGCCCAATCTGGAGGGCAAGGGCGCCGTCCGCCAGCGCGAGCTGGTGATCAACGCGCTGCGCATGCGTCCCGATCGCATCATTCTGGGAGAAGTGCGCGGAGAAGAGGCGCTGGACATGCTACAGGCCATGAACACCGGCCACGACGGTTCCATCACGACGATCCACGCGAACAATCCGCGGGATGCGATTGCACGCATTGAGACCATGGCCATGATGGGTTCCATCACCCTGCCGGCGGCCGCCATCCGAGCCCAGATCGCATCAGCCGTCGACCTTATCGTGCAGGTCTCACGAATGAGCGATGGCTCGCGCCGCATTACCCATATCAGCGAGATCACCGGGACCAGCGGCGAAGTGATCAGCCTACAGGACATCTACCTGTTCGAGAAGCTGGGGCTTGGGCCCAGCGGCAACGTCAAAGGCCGCTTCCACTCCACCGGCATCGTGCCCAAGTTCGGCGAACGCCTGAAGGCCGCCGGAATACCGCTTGGCCTTAACCTGCTCGACCATTCGGTCGAGGTATAGACGAGAGGCCACCAGGGAGGGCACACGATGAGCCTACAGATCATTACATTTCTGCTTACCCTGGTCCTCAGCTTCAGCATCCTGATGCTGATGACGCGGGCAACGGCCTCAAGCAAGTCCGCACAGGTCCGTCTGACGAGCATTCGGCACTCCATTCAGCCACATAAGTCCGGCACCAATGGAGTTGATCTGGAGACAGATGGGGAACGGAACTACGCCGTACGTCTGGGCAGCTTTCTGCAGAGCTACTCCTTCGCGAAGAAGCTCCAGGTGCTTCTGATCCACGCCGACAGCAGCATGAGTGTTGGCGGCATCGTGCTGGCCTGCGTTGGTTCTGCGCTGGGCTGCGGATTACTCAGTTTACTGTTGCTGCACATGTTTCTGCCTGCGTGCGGCGCGACCCTGGTTGGCGCGGTCATTCCCTATGCCCTGCTGCGGAGGAAACGTGGCCGCCGTCTGAAGGCGTTCAACACTGCTCTGCCCGACGCCATCGATCTGATGGCCCGCTCGCTGCGTGCCGGTCACTCGATGAACTCCTCCATCGAGCTGATCGCCGAACAATCGACTGAGCCGCTCGCCTCCGAGTTTATCCAGGTCTTCAAGCAGCAGCGGCTGGGCCTGCACTTTCGCGACGCCCTGCTGCAGATGGGCATTCGCATACCATCGCGCGACCTTCAGTTCCTGATCACCGCCATTCTGGTGCAGAAGGAGACGGGAGGCGACCTGACCGAGATACTGGACCGCGCCGCGCATGTGATCCGCGATCGCATACGCATTGAAGGCGAAGTTCGCACCCACACGGCGCAGGGGCGCCTGACAGGCTGGATTCTGGGTCTGCTTCCGGTGATCCTGCTGGCGTTGCTGAACATCGTCAGCCCCGGCTACTCGTCGGTACTCTTCCACGATCCCACCGGGCAAAAGATGCTGTATGCCGGCGGGGCCCTCATTGTTCTCGGCGGGCTCGTCATCCGCAAGATCGTCGATATTCAGGTCTGATGGTTGCCATGACTCCACTTTTCTATGTCACCTTCGGCGCAACGATTTTTTTCGTCCTCGCGCTTGCCATTTTTCTTTTTTTTACACGGACCTCGCGCGCCGCACTGCAGCGTATACGCGAGATCACCTACCGTGGGCGGCGCTTTCGGCGAAACACTTCTTTGGCAATCAACGCGGGCCGCCGGTTTATGGCGATGGTTCACTGGGTGCGGGCGCAGCTTGGTCTGGCCGCGGACGAAATCCTGCCTGAACGCCTGGCCAACGCCGGATACAAAGGCACACTGCCAGCTGATATTTATACGGCCTCGCGCATCCTGCTTCCCCTGCTTTTGCTGCTGGCCGGCTCTTTTATTCCGTTTGATCGCAGGTTCTGGATGATCGCGCTGCCGGCAGCCGCCTTCATTGCGCCCAACATCGTGCTTAGCCGCCTGATCAAGCGCCGCCGCGAGAAGATCCGAAGGAGTATTCCCGACACCGTCGATCTGCTGGTGATCTGCGTGGACGCTGGGCTGGGCATCGACCAGGCGCTTCTGCGCGTGGGGCAGGAACTGGGCATCAGTCATCCGCAGATCACGGAAGAGCTGCTGCAGATCAACCGCGAGCAGCGCGCCGGAAAACCACGCATCCAGGCCTGGACCGACATGGCCGCGCGCAGCGAACTGACCGATATCAATGCCTTCGCCGGGATGCTGGTACAGACCGAGCGCTTCGGTACGCCCATCGCGCGCGCGCTGAGCGCCTTCGGCGACAACATCCGCCTCAAACGGCGTCAATTGGCCGAAGAGAAGGCGGCAAAGACCACGGTCAAAATTATCTTCCCGCTGGTGCTGTTCATCTTCCCCAGTATGTTCCTGGTGCTGTTGGGACCCGCCGTACTCACCATCATGCGCGGCATGACCAGCATGGGCCAGTGATCGTAGCCGGTGCATCAAGAGAAAGCCAGCCCTAGCGTGCTCAAGGGCGTGGGGTCAAAGTCTGGATTGGTTATGTAGGACGCGAACTTAAAAGATTCTGGGTCCCGATGATTTGGGACCCAGAATCGGTTTACGCATCGCAGTTCGGATCGCCACTACGGGTTGTAGTTCACGGTAGTCTGTACGTAGTCGTTGGTGCTGTCGATGGTTTGAATCGTCCAGTTGTATGTTGTCCCGAGAGTCAGGGGGCCGGTAGCCGTGTTGCTGCTGTTCGTCGGATCCACACTCCAGACCAGTGGCGGCGTGATCTGCGAGTTGGTGAAGCCATTGGAGTTGGAATTATTCCCGGGGATCTGCCAGATATTACCGCTGCTCCCAGTCTGTTGAGATATCCAGAACTGATAGGTGTAATTACTGGCGTTGGTTGGGTAGGTCCAGTTGAACGTGGGCGTCGTGCTGCTGCTGGTCCCGGTTTGCGGCGAAAGGGCCGTGGCGGCCGCGGTTGAAGTCAGTACCGCGGTGACCGTGGCGGGCAGAGAAGCGTCCGACGTGCCATCGCTGTAGGTGACCTTGATGCCATAGCTATCACCTGCGAACGGAACGGTGGTCTGTGTGGAGTCCTGCAACTGGAACTGATGATTGCCGCAACTGGTGCACAGGGCAATGTCTTGCGGAACGATCACATCGGGGAATGTGGCCGAGATCAGCTCTGCCGCAACCGGCAGCTTGAGGCCCGATCTCACCGTGATGTTGACCGAGTAATTATCGGACGAGCCGGTATAGATGATGTGCCCGGTGTACGTTGTGAGCAGGCTGTTACCGCTGGCCAGTGTCAGATTCTGATTGGTTGTGGCGCCGGTAATATTTGCAACAGGCGGGTTCCCGTTCGTGTTCACATCGCTGAGATCGCCGGTATCGACGATGCCGTTCTTGTTATTGTCGATGACGCCGACGAAGTAGTAGGTGGAGCCGATGGGAACATCCGGGACCGTGTACGCCTGCGGGCTTGACGGGCTCTGGATGTACTGCCCAAAGAAGGCGCCTGTGGAGTAGTTATAGAAGCCGACATAGAGCGGCCCGGTGGCCGTGCCGGTATAGGTGACCGTTCCGGAGACAGCAACGCCGCCGGTGGGCGCTCCCATGGTGATTGGGCCGACAACGCTGGAGAAGGCGCTGGTCGCAGTGCCGGCCGAGGTGCCAAAGGCGCGGAAGAAGTAGGTGCCGCTTGCGAGCGTGCTGCAATTGGTGCAGCCAGTCGTCAGGTCTTTATTCGCGAACCAGATATTGGCGCCGCCGCCGCCGGTGGCCGGGAAGGTCATGCTGCCCGCAATAGCAGTGAAGGTCGAGGTGGTACTCCACTGCAGGGTGTAGGAGGTTGGCATCTCGATGCTGTTGCTGTTCTCGATTGCCTTGTATTGAGCGATGATCCCATTGGCGTATGCGCCCACCCCTTGCAGGGTTGGGCCTGTGGTGAGGGTGACGGCTGAAGGGTTGGTCAGAGTGACGTTGGCGCCGGTAATGTTTGCGGTGGAGATCGTCGGGACAGAGGCGCTGCCCACGGGGTTGGAGGCATTCTGGGCTCCGTAGCCCAGGTTGTCCTGGAATGCCGACAGGGTGTATGAGCCCGGCGGGACGCCGTGGATGATGTAAGCGCCGGTAGCGGAGAGGCTGGTTCCAGGAGAGTTGCTACCGCATCCGCCGCTCAGCGACAGATAGATCGGGTTGGTCTGCGATACCGTTCCGGAGTACGAGACCGTGCCTGAGACGGTATAGCCCAGGGCGACGCCGAAGCCTGCACTGGTGATGTTGGCGTTATTGACGGTGAGGCTACGAGTGGCGGGATAGAAGGCGGCACTCGACCCGGTGGGTCCGGAGAACGATGGAGTGAGCGTGTAGGTTCCGTTGGGGACGTTGGTGATGGCGAAGCCGCCGCTGCCGTTGCTGGCGGCGGTGCCAACGGTTGTGCCGCTTTGGGTGAGGGTGAGCGTAATCGTGGGCGGGATAGTTGAGCCGCATCCGTTGTTCAGATTGATCTGTCCGCTGACGCTGTAGTTGGTTGAGACGGCGATGGTGTAGGTGATGGGGCCGACCGTGGTGTTTGCGCTGTCCTTTACCGAGGCGGTGAACGAAATGGTGCCCGCGGTTGTGGGTTGGCCGGTGATGTTCAGCGTGCTGCCGCTGCCGGAGGCGATCATAGTGCCGTTGCCCAGGTTGACGGAGCTACTGGTGGCGTTGGAGCCGTTGACCGTCCAGGTGTAGGTTGGCCCCACGCCGCCGAGTGCAACGATGGACCCGGTGTAGCTTGAGGTGGTGGTGGCAGCCGGCAGAGTGCCGGGGGTAGGACCGGTAGGCAGAGAGAGCGGCGTGTAGGCCGTGATGGAGTATGTTTGTGTGGCTGTGTTGCTGGCTGAATCGGTGACCTTGACCGTGAAGTTGGCGATGCCCGTGGCTGCTGGCGTACCGGTAATGACACCGGCGGCGGAGACGGCCAGGTTGAGGGTGGCGAGGCTGTTGGTTCCGGTGAGGCCGGAAGTGACCGTCCAGGTATAGCCGCTGCCGCTGCCGCCAGCTGCCGCCAGCGTGGTCGATGGGTAGGCCACGCCGTTGTACGCATAAGGCAGACTGGATTGAAGAGTGGTGACAGTGAGCTGGTTGGTGACGACGATAGTAAAAGTGCTCGGCCCGACCGTATTATTGGCGCTGTCCGTAACCTTTACCGGGAAGGTGATGCCGCTGTTGACCGCGGTTGGTGTGCCAGTGATGTTCAGCACACTGCCATTGTTGGTGAGGGTCAGGTTGTCTCCGAGGCTGACGGTACTGTTGGTGGCAAACGGAGAGCCGTACACCGTATAGGAGTACGGGGGTACGCCGCCGAGCGCGCCGATGCTTGCGGTATAGGCTGCGCTCACATAGCCCGGTCCTGGGACACTGCTGCTGGGGGTGGTCAGAGTTAGCGGTGCGTAGGCATTGATGGTATACGTTTGCGAGGCTGTGTTGCTGGCTGAATCTGTGACCTTCACGGTGAAGGTGGCAGCGCCCGTGGCCGTTGGAGTACCGGTGATGGCACCCGAGGAAGAGACGGCCAGGTTGAGGGTGGCGAGGCTGTTGGTTCCGGTGAGGCCGGAAGTGACCGTCCACGTATAGCCGCTGCCGGAACCGCCCGCGGCTGCCAGCGTGCTGGAGTAGGCCAGGTTGGTGTAGGCGTTGGGCAGGTTGGACTGCAGCGTGGTGACGGTGAGCTGGTTGTTGACGGTCAGCGATGGGGTGATGGTCTTGGTCTGCTGCTGGTTGGTGGCGCTGTCGGTGGCCGTGACGCTAATGGTGCCGCCGAAGGTAGCAGACGGCGTGCCGGATAGCAGGCCACTGGTGCTGAGGGTCAATCCATCGACGGTGGTTGGGCTCATGGTCCAGGTAATCGCGCCGGTGCCACCGGTGGAGGTGAACTGGTAGCCATTGGTGTTGTAGGGAGCGCTTACCGTGCCTATCGGCAAGGTTGGGACATTGACCACCAGAAGCACGGGATTGACGATGATGGTGATGTTGGAGGAGGCCGCGGTTACTGGGGTCGGGGAGGCGCTGTCCGTGGCCTTGATGGTAACGACGGTGCCGGCAACCGGCGTGGGCAGAGTGGGTGTGCCGACAATCTGGTTACCCACGATCGAGAGCCCAGCAGGCAGGTTGCCGGAGTTCACCGAGTAGGTGATGGCTCCGGTGCCTCCGCTTGCGGCCAGGGTGTAGGGCGTGATGGCCGTGTTTACCGTGGCAGCCGGGAGCGTGACCGGCGCTGAGGGATTGGTGAACACCAGCGGGGTAGCTGTAACTGTGATGGTGTAGGTGCCAGAGGTCAAAGTGGCGGGGGTCGTTGCAGCGTCGGTCACCTTGACGGTAAATGTGGCAGTTCCCGCCCCGCCCGTAATGGTTCCGCTGATGACTCCTGAAGAGCTGAGCGTGAGTCCGCCGGGAAGCGCGCCGCTGGCAAGTGCGATGGTCTTGGTGCCTGTGCCGCCGCTGGTAACGATGGTCGCACCAGCGTAGGCGGTGTTCGTGGTCCCCGCCGTCAGTGCACCGGGCGCAGTGGTGAATGCTAGCGCCGGGTTCACTGTGATGGACGAGGTTGTAGCTGTCTTGGTCGTGTCCTTAATGCTGGTTGCAGTGACGGTGACGGTGGAGGCAGCCGAACCGGTTGCGGTCAGGGTGGTCCCTGGCGTGTTACCGGCGGCGCTGGTTGGAAGCACCGTGCCTGCGCCTGTTGTGGTAAAAGTCGCGCCCGAGGCGCTGGAGTCATTCGTCAGTGCCGCAGCCAGGGAGAGCGTCTGGCCGGAGTCGAGCGTAATGCCCGTAGTCGCGGTCGTGAACGAAATCGTGATGGGATTGAGGGTGATGGTTGCGGTGGTTGTCTTGGTGGTGTCCTTGACGCTGGTGGCCGTCACGGTGACGGTGACAGGCGAAGTTCCGGCAACAACCGCTGGAGCGGCATAAGCGCCGGTTGCGGCGACGATGGTGCCCGCGCCGGAGGCTGGACTGATGCTCCAGGTGACGCCGGAGTTGGAACCGTCGAAGGTAAGCGCCGCGCCGGTGAAGGCCTGCGTTCCGCCGCCGTTGAGGGTGACGGTGGCCGGGGTGATGGCAGCGATAGAGATGGGATTCAGCGTGATGGTGGCCGTGGCTGACTTAGTGGGGTCCTTGACGCTGGTTGCCGACACTGTGACCGTGGTTGCCGAACTGATGACGGTGGTGGGCGCGGAATAGACACCGGTTGCGGCGACGATGGTGCCCGCGCCGGAGGCGGGGCTGATGCTCCAGGTGACACCGGAGTTGGAGGAGTCGTTGGAGACGGCAGCGCCGGTGAAGGCCTGGGTGCTGGTGGTTCCCAGGTTGACGGTGGCCGGGGTGATGGCTCCCACGCTGATGGGGGTGAGCGGGATGGTGATAGTTGCGGTCTTGGTAGTGTCCGTCTTGCTGGTTGCGGTAATCACCGCGGTGGCCGTAGTCACAGGCAGTGGAGCATTGTAGGTGACGCTTGTGGTGGTAACAGCGGTCAGTGTGCCGCCGCCGCTGGTGATGCTCCAGGTGACGCCCGCATTCAGCGTGGCATCGCCAGAGACGGTCGCGGTGATGGCCTCGGTTGCGGCTCCGGCAATGGCTGTAGGCGTGGTCGGAATGGTGACTGCAATCGGGGTCAGGGTGACGGTGGCTGTGTTGCTCTTGCTGGGATCGGTTTTGCTGGTCGCGGTGATGGTGGCCGTGGCCGTAGTGACTGGCGTGGGCGCGGTGTATACGCCGGCGGCGGTGATGGCGCCGACCGAGGCTGTCCAGGTGACGCCAGCACTGGGTGTGACGTCGTTGGTGACCGTTGCGGCAAAGGTCTGGGTTGCACCCGCCACCATGGCGACCGGAGTGGTGGTAATGGCAACGCTGATCGGATTCAGCGTGACAGTGATTGTCACGGTCTTGGTGGGATCGGTCTTGCTGGTCGCGGTGATTACCGCAGTGGCCGTAGTGACCGGGGTGGGCGCGGTATAAAGACCACTTGCGGTGATGGTGCCGACAGTGGCAGACCAGGTGACGCCCGCGCTAGGCGTGATGTCAGCGGTGACCGTTGCGGAAAATTGCTGGGTTGCGCCCGCCACCATGGCTGCAGGAGTGGTGTTGGTGATGGCAACGCTGATGGGGGTGAGCTGGATGGTGATGGTGTATGTCTTGGTGGTATCTGCAATGCTGGTTACGGTGATTACCGCCATGGTTGCAGTGACCGGCACCGGCGCGGTGTAGGTGACGCTGGTGGTGGTGACGGCGGAGAGTATGCCGCCGCCGCTGGTGATGCTCCAGGTGACGCCCGCGGAGTTCTGATCGTTAGTGACCGCCACTGTAAACGTCTGACTCCCGCCGGCGACCATTGCGACCGGCGTGGTGGTAATGGCAAGACTGATCGGCGGAGGGGCCGAGCTGCCGCAACCAACCATAAGGGCCAAAGCTGCGAAAGCAGCGAATACGCGCGAGGATAGGCGGACGTTTGACATGGAGTTCCCCATTTTCCTTAAAGGTTGGAAGTTTGAGCAGGGCCCGCTAAACGACGTGAACCGTAAATGGACTGTAGAGCAAAATAGGTGATGCGTGCAACTTAAATCCGGTTGCTTCCTATTCAAACAGGGTTGCTCTACGAGTCCAGGCTGAACGAAGCCTGGTTCAGGCGAAGCTGAAGCCGCTGCGGGCGATGGGGAGGGTGCGGATTCGCTTGCCGGTGGCTGCGAAGACCGCGTTGGCGATGGCGGGCAGGACGGGCGGCAGGGCAGGTTCGCCGAGGCCGGTGGGGCCAAACTCGCTGAGACGCCAGGAGAGTTCGACGGGCGGGGCCTGTTTGAAGCGGAGCACCGGGTGATCGGCGAAGTTACTCTGCTGAACGCGGCCATCGACGAGGGTGATCTCATGCATCATCTGGCTCATGCCATCAACGATGGAGCTGATGACCTGCGCCTCCGCTCCGGAGGGATTGATGATCTGATTGCCCACGTCTCCGGCGGCCCAGACGCGGTTGACGGTGATTTTGTTGGCGGAGTCGACGGTGACCTCTGCCACCTCGGCGAAGTAGCCGGCATGGCAGTAGTGGCAGGCGAGACCATAGCCGTGACCTTTGCCTGATTTGAGTTTCGCCCACCCGGATTTTTCAGCAACCAGTTGCAGCACACCTTTGAGGCGGTCGGCGTTGAGGGTGTCGCCGCCGCGGCCACCATTGGCTGCCATGGGGATGGGGGTTGCATTGAGAATCTCCATTCGGAGATCGAGCGGGTCTCGGCCGGCGGCGGTGGCCACCTCGTCGAGGAAGGCCTCGATGACCCAAGCGTAGCCGTTATGGCCTGGCGCGCGCAGCGCACCTGTGCGCAGAATCAGTGGCTGGGCTGAGGTATACAGACCGTAGCTGGGTACGCGGCCGGAGGGAAATTCGGTGGCGTCCATGCCGGCGGAGGAGGCCAGACGCGAACCTTCGCCGTAGGTTGCGAGGTGTTGCCGCCACGCGACCAGATGGCCCTGAGCGTCGAGGCCTGCACGGAGCAAATGAGTGCCTCCTGGGCGGTAGGCGTCGTGGGTGACGTCGTCTTCGCGTGCCCAGAGCAGCTTGACGGTTCCGTTGATCTGCTTGGCCAGCCACGCGGCTTCCACCAGGTAATCATTCTGCAGGCGCCGGCCAAAGCCGCCGCCGATACGGCACATGTGAACGGTGACGTCACTGGGCTGAACGCCGACGGCGCGGGCTGCCTGGGTGCGTCCTCCGCCGGGCGACTGGCTGGTAGTCCAGACTTCGAGCTTGCCATTCTTGAAGGAGGCGGTGGTATCCATCGGCTCCATGGTCATGTGGGCGATGAAGGGGACTGCGTAGGTGGCTTCGATGACCTTGGCCGCGGAGGACAGTGCGGCGTCCACATTGCCGTAGGTACGCAGCGTGTCGGTGGGAGGGGCCTTGAGCAACTCGGCTGCGCGAGCGGCATGCTTCTCGCTGCTCTGGGTAGCTCCGGCGCCGTAGTCCCAGTCAACCTTGAGGGCGCTGCGAGCGGACTGGGCCTGCCACCAGGTGTCGGCGACGATGGCAACGCCGGGCTCCATGCCTTCGGCCACGACGGCAGTGCCGGGTTCGGTGGTGGTATCTACTGCTCCGCCCGAGGTGGACGGGGAGGGCGCGAGGATGAGGACGTGGCGGACGCCGGGGAGCTTCTTGATCTGGTCGAGATTGGCGGTCTTAACCTTGCCGCCGTAGACGGGACACTTCTGGATGATGGCGTAGAGCATTCCGGGGACGGAGACGTCGATTCCGAAGAGCGGTTTGCCTGTGACGATTGCGTGGTTGTCGACATTGGCCTGGGGCTTTCCGATGATGCGGAAGTCCTTGGGGTCCTTGAGCTTGATGGAGTCGAGGCTGGGCGGAGGAACCTTGGCGGCGTCGCTGGCCAGTTCGCCATAGCCGAAGGAACGGCCAGAGGCGGTGTGCAGGACACGGCCCAGCGAGGTGGTGCACTCGGATGCGGGGACAGCCCAGCGCGATGCGGCGACCGAGACCAGCATCTGTCGGCATGCGGCCCCCACGCGGCGCATGGGCAGGTAATTCGTCTGTGTGGAGGTGCTTCCACCAGCCGATTGTCCGCCGAAGGCCAAGTCATCCAGGTCGGCCTGTTCGACGCGCACATGGCTCCAGTCGGCATCGAGCTCCTCGACAATCATCATGGGAAGCATGGTCTTGACGCCCTGGCCGATCTCGGGGGCCTTGGCCATCACCGTGACGGTGCCGTCGGAGGCGATTTTGATGAAAGCGTTGGGCGAGAGGTCGGCCCTGGGCGCTCCGAATTGCGCAGCGGTGTGGGATAGATCGAAGAAGCCAAGTGCAAGGCCTCCTCCGGTCAGTGCGCTGATCTGTAGGAAACTTCGCCGAGAGAGAGAATTGGGAGCGAGATTCATGAGTGTGACTCCGGCTTTCTGTTGGCGGTTGTGGCTGCTGCGGCGTGGTGGATAGCCTGACGGATGCGCGAGTAGGTTCCGCAACGGCAAATGTTACCGTTCATTGCGGTGTCGATCTGGTCGTCCGTGGGACGGGGCGTGTGGGCCAGCAGGCCGGCTGCGGACATGATCTGGCCGGCCTGGCAGTAGCCGCAGGAGGGCACATCAAGCTTCTCCCACGCAACCTGGACAGGGTGAGTGCCGTCGGGCGAGAGGCCCTCGATGGTGGTGATCGATCCGCTGCCGACAGAGCCAACGGAGGTGAGGCAGGAGCGTACCGGGCTGCCATCCAGCAGGACGGTACATGCTCCGCAGGCCCCGATTCCGCAGCCGTACTTTGTGCCCTTCATGTCGAGTGTGTCGCGCAGCGCCCACAGCAGCGGCGTGTCGACCGGTAGATCGACGGAGGTCACAACATTATTGATCTTTAACTTCAGAGGCATCCGGCTTCCCCTTCTCGCGCGGAGCTGTACTGACTCCCGCGGGCCGTACGGGAAATAGTCTACACGCAATAGATGATGGAAAGTGCGGCTGGTCACATTTTGTGTTGAGGGGTGAACTGGGGCCGAACGGGAGCCTAGCTAAGAATTGTTTGGCAGAGGGGCTCCAGGTAGTTGCTACAATCTGAGTTTGAGCAGAAAGAGTTTGAGCAGAATGAGTTTGGATCGAGTGAGATAGATGCTGCGATTTTCGACTGCAGGAGAGAGCCACGGGGAGGCGTTGGTGGCACTGGTGAGCGGGCTGCCGGCGGGCGTGCCGGTGGACCAGGCGCTGCTGGACCGTGAGCTTTGGCGACGGCAGAAGGGCTATGGACGTGGCGGAAGGATGCGCATCGAGCAGGACCGCGCGCATATTCTGAGCGGCGTACGGCACGGCAAGACGATTGGGTCGCCGGTGGCGATGACGATTGCCAATGCGGACTGGAAGAACTGGGAGGAGATACTGCCGGTGGAGGCGGGCGATGCGGCCAAGCATAAGGCCGTAGCATCGCCGCGGCCGGGTCACGCCGACCTGGCAGGGAGCCTTAAGTACAATTTTGGCGATGCACGCTACGTGCTGGAGCGGTCGAGCGCGCGCGAGAGTGCGGCGAGGGTGGCATGCGGAGCGATGGCGAAGATGCTGCTGCACACGATGGACGTCGCGGTGGCAAGCCATGTGGTGCGCGTGGGCAAGGCAGAGCTGGGGCGGACGGCGAGCTGGGAGGAGATTGTAGCGCTACAGACGAAGGACGAGGTGCTGCTGAACTGCGTGGACGAGGAAGCCGAGCAGCGCATGAAGGCCGAGGTGGATGCGGTGCTGAAGACGGGCGATACCATTGGCGGGGTCTTCGAGGTGGTGGTGCATGGACTGCCTCCGGGTGTGGGCACGCATGTGAACTGGGACGAGCGGCTGGATGGTCTGCTGGCGCAGGCGGTGATGAGCCTGCAGGCGGTGAAGGCGGTAGAGATTGGGCGCGGAGTGACGGCGGCCGAGTCGCTTGGCAGCAGCGTGCATGATGCGATTGGGTACGAGGGCGCAGGCGATGGCATGGACGGTGACTTCACAAAGTTCTCGCGCGAGCAAAATAATGCGGGCGGGATCGAAGGCGGGATCTCCAATGGTGAGGATGTAGTAGTGCGTGGCTATCTGAAGCCAATCTCGACCCTGCGCCGGCCGCTGGCATCGGTGAGCTTTGCCACCCGCGAGCCGGTGAAGGCTGCGTATGAGCGCAGCGATGTGTGCGTGGTGCCGGCGGCGGGGGTTGCGGCGGAGGCGATGGTTGCGCTGACGGTGGCGCGGCTGGCAATCGAGAAGTTTGGCGGAGACTCGCTGGGCGAGATGCTGCGGAATTACAAGGGTTACTGCGAGCAGATACGGGCGTATTGACAGCAGTTACTGGTTGATTGTTGCAGGTTATTAGTACAAGCAAGGGCAAAGGCAGAAGCAGATTCCTCCGCTACGCTGCGGAATGACAAACGATGATAGCGCTGTGGAATGACAAGAATGTTTCAATTGGGAAGAAGATGGCAGTCAAAGAAGCGTTGAAGATTCACGAGATCGTGAAATATCCGGACCCGGTGCTGGCGAAGATGTGTGAGCCTGTGACGGTCTTCGATGCGGCGCTGCGGACGCTGGTGGAAGAGATGTTCGAGAGCATGTATGCGGCGCAGGGGATCGGTTTGGCGGCGCCGCAGATCGCCATACCCAAGCGGCTTACCGTGATCGACGTCAGCTACAAGAAGAACGCGCAGGAGAAGCTTGTATTCATCAATCCGGAGGTGGTGGAGACCCGGGGCAAGCAGGTGGAGGAAGAGGGATGCCTGAGCCTGCCGGATATTCGCGAGAAGGTGGCACGTGCGGCCTGGGTGAAGGTGAAGGCGCAGAACGAGCACGGAGAATGGTTCGAGGTAGAGGGCGAGGAACTGCTGGCGCGCGCGATGCTGCATGAGATCGACCACCTGAACGGCGTGCTGTTCATCGACCGCATCAGCCGGCTGAAGCGCGAACTGACACTGCGCAAGATTAAGAAGATGCAGAAGAACGGCGAGTGGTAGCACTTCGTGCTGTCGTGAACCGCACGTTGAGGTGCGCATGAAGCTGGTGTTTTGCGGGACGCCTGAGTTTGCGGTGGGTACTCTGGAGGCGGTGATCACCGCTGGGCACGAAGTTGCGCTGGCGGTGTCGCAGCCGGACCGCGCGGCGGGGCGTGGGATGGAGATGCAGGCCCCGCCGGTGAAGCGAACGGCTGTGGCGCACGGAATTACCCTGGTTCAGCCGGAGAAGATCAGGAATAATGCGGAGTTCCGCGAGCGGCTGGAACAGGTGCAGCCCGACGCGATTGTGGTGGTGGCCTATGGGCGGATCATTCCGTCGTGGATGCTGGAGTTGCCACCGCTGGGATGCATCAACCTGCACGGATCGCTGTTGCCGAAGTATAGAGGCGCTGCGCCGGTGCAGTGGGCGGTGGCCAATGGCGACGCGGTGACCGGTGTGACCACGATGCGGCTGGACGAAGGGCTGGATACCGGCGAGATGCTGTTGGCGCGGGAGCTGGCAATTGGTGCGGACGAGACGGCAGTCGATGTGTTTCGCACGCTGGCAGCGGTGGGTGCGGAGTTGATGGTGGAGACGCTGGCTGGGTTGGCGGCAGGAACTCTGAAGGGGCGGAAGCAGGACGAGGCGCAGGCGACACTGGCCCCGATTTTGACGCGGGAGGATGGAGCGATCGACTTCGCCCGGACGGCGCGGCAGATCTATGATCGCTGGCGCGGATTTCAGCCGTGGCCTGGAGCGCATACCATTCTGCGTGGGAAGAAGCTGATTGTGCATCGCATGCATGTGGTGTCGGAGAGCGGGATTGAAGCCGGAGTGTTGCGAGTGGCAGGAGATGCGATGGCGGCGGGTTGCGGAGGGCGCGGCTCGGTGGTGCTCGACGAGGTGCAGATGGAAGGCAAGCGGCGGATGAGCGCGGCTGAGTTTATGCGTGGGTATCAGATACGCAGCGGCGAGAGGCTTGGGCTTTGAGCGAAGCGCGGCGCGATGGCGTGCGTTTGCGTGGGAAGCGTGGTGTGCGGGGGAGGCCTGCGGCGGCCGGGCCGACGGCTTCAGAGGCAGAGGCGATTGCGAAGATTTCTCCGTCGCGTGCCGCGGCCTTCGAGATTCTCACCCTGGTGGCCGCGGGTACGGGGCATAGCGATGAGTTGCTGTGCGGAACAGGCTCTGGCCTGCGGATGGAGGCACTGTCGCCGGAAGACCGCAACCTGACGACGGCGTTGGTGATGGGTGTGCTGCGTTGGCAGATTGCGCTGGATGCGCGCGTAGCGAAGTTGCTGGCGCGGCCCGATCAGAGGCTGGCGGAGCCGGTGGCGCTGGCACTGCGCCTGGGGGCTTTTCAACTGCTGCATATGGACCGCATTCCTGCCCATGCGGCGCTGCATGAGAGCGTGGAGCTGTGTCGCGCAGCGGGGCAGCCCCATGCGGCGGGAATGGTGAATGCAGTGCTGCGCAAGCTGGCTGCGGAACAATCCACAGCTCAAAATCGAGATGCGGAGCACCCGACGCATGAATCGACGGCGGCGTTTGCCGAGAAATTGGGCCATCCGCTTTGGCTGGTGGAGCGCTGGGTGGCGGCATATGGGCACGAGGCCGCGCAGACGATCTGCGAGTACGACCAGCATGAGCCGGGCCGCGGGGCGATCTTTACCGTGGTGGATGGTGCAGCTCCAGCGCTGGCTGGAGAGGCCGTGCCGCAGATGGACGATGGATCGCGGCTGGTGGCGGAGATTGCGGCGGCCGCGCTGCCGCTTGCTGCAGGACGCATCGCGCGGGTGTGGGACTGCTGCGCCGCTCCGGGTGGCAAGGCATTGATGCTGGCATTGCGATTGACGGGCGCGGAGATTTTTGCGACCGACGTAAGCGCGAAGCGATTGGGACAGATGGAGGCACGGCTTCGACAGTATAGCTACGCCCAGCGCGTAAGCTGCGCGATAGCTGATGCCGCGGCCGTTGAATCCACGCAAGACGTGAAGTTCGATCTCATCCTTTGCGATGTGCCGTGCAGCGGGACAGGAACGCTGGCACGCAATCCGGAGATACGTCAGCGATTGCAGCCGAAGGACCCGACACGTCAGTCTGTTCGGCAGCGCGCGATCCTCAGGGGAGCGTTGCGGCGACTGAGGCCGGGCGGGCGGCTGGTGTACTCCACCTGCTCGCTGGAGCCGGAGGAGAACGAACTTGTGGTGGAGGCCGAGGCATCGGGGGTTGGAGTGCGGCGAGTTTCAGTTGAGCCGCTGATCGCAAAGCTGGCGGACGAGGGTGTGCTGCGGCGAGAGGTTAGCGAGAGACTGATGAGAACGGCAGTGAAGGATGGCGCGCTGCGTACGGTGCCTGGCGTGCATGGCTGCGATGGATTTTTCGCGGTGGTGCTGGAGCGGGAATAAGTGGCGGCGAGGAGCAGTTCCGGCTGAAGGAAAAAGCTGACTTCAGGGGCTGAAGCCCCATCGCCAGTCAGCACTTAAGGGCACGGGTAAACCGGTGCCCTTAAGCAAAACCGGCTTACACGCAGCGTCTCTATCCGCGAGGATTCGAGGGTGGTCTTATTTTTTCTTCTTCTCCGCTGGGACAAAGACTTCCATCACAGCTTTGCGCAACAGGTCAGGCGTAAGCAGTCCCTGCGCGAGCAGGAAGTCGTGGAATCGCCTGGCATCAAATTTCGCTCCGAGCGCTGCCTCGGTGTCCTTGCGCAGTTGTAGCATGGTTGTGTAACCGAAGAAGTAGCTATTGGCCTGGCCCGGCGGGCGGGAGGCGAACTGACTGACCTCTTGCCTGGCGTATGCAGGGCTGAGGACGACGTCGTTCTCCAGCAGTTTGGTTGCGTCCTGCGGGGTGGTCTTACCGGACTGCAGCTCTGAGTCGAGGAAAGCTCTTGCAGCGCGCAGCAGGCGCAGTTGCAGCGTAATTAATTGGCCATCGGCCGGCTCGTAGGGTTGCACCAGCCACTCTGCGTAGAGTCCCCAGCTATCGGTATTGGTCGAGTTAAACGCATACAGGAGGCGTGCCAGACTGACACCGTGCTCCAGTATTGCATTGAATTCAAGATCGTCCCCCGGGCGCGCCTCATGCGCGGTCATAGGCCAGGTCACTGCGTCGTAGGTGTAGTCGTCAATCCTGTACGAGCCACCGAGGGCCGCATGGTAGTGCAGCGGCAGGACGAACTCTCCAGTTTGTCCAGTGTTGTGAATTAACGGAGGGGGAACAAAGTGAGCCGCGGGCACCTGCTCGGACTCAGTCTCGGGTGTGGTCAGCAGGCGAAGTGCTACCGGACGAGCAGGCAGTGTCACCAGATTTTTTGTAGTGACGATCTCTTCAATCGCCTTGAGACGTGCCTTATAGAGCGGGAGGATATCGTCTCCAGTGACCTCTTTCAACTTGAGTTGACGGATCACATCGCGATAGCCTACAACACTCCACCCGTGCTGCTTTGCCACCTCGGCGGCAAGGGGCGCCATCTCCGACTGAATCCCGGTAAAGGCCGCGTGGGCCTGGGAAGCAAGCTGTTCCGGTGATTGATCGATGTCGAAGCTCTGCAGGCTGAAAGCGTACTCTTCGGGCGATAACCGGGAGTCGGTGCGGCCCTTGGGCATCACCGTGCCACGGACCCAAGTATCGTAATCCCCCAATTCCTGCTGCAATTTAATAAAGGTAGTTTGCCAGCCAGTTAGCTTACAGGTTACGAATAACGATCGCAGGTTGTTGATGTAGAAAGTATTCCGTTCGAGTTGGCTCTCCATCTCACTTATTGAGGGATAGATCACTCCGGGCTTGGCCATCTGCTCCATCATGCGCTGCTTCACGACGTCGGTGAAGGGCTTGAATCCGGGCTCCTCGCCAGCGTACTTGCGCAGCCGGATGAGGGCCGCAGGCCTGCGTTCCTGCGAGACCTGATCGTTCAACAGCGAGCTGAGTCCGACAAACACCTCCGAGCTGGCGTCGAGGAACGTCACTCTGTGGTTGAGCCGATAGTCTTCCTCGCGGAATTGCAGGCTGTAGATATTCTGGAGAATCTCCAGATCCTCGCGCACATTCCTATCCTGCTCCTTGGCTTCGACTTTTTTCAGTTGTGCGAGAATGTCCTCCAGTTCCTTACGCTGGGCGATCTCGTCGGCCCTGGTGGCATCGGTGATTGAGGAGTCGTAATTCTCCAGCCCCTGCGCTGAGCTGCTCTCAGGCGAATGCTTCCTCTGCACATCCAGAAGCATTTGAGTGTACTGGTTGCTGCGCACAACCCAGGCCTTGTCAGCCACCGAAACGGGTGTGGAAGATGGTGCCGCGGCAGGTGCTGAAGGTTGTTGAGTAGCTGGAGCCTGCGCGTAACCAGAAAAGTTCACAGCCAACAGGCAAGCTGCGAGTGCAAGAATCGAAACGGTGGAACGGTGCATCGACGGATCTCCAGAGTCGGGTTATCTCCAGCATACGTCCTATCCCACAGATGGAACAGGGAAAGCTCCATTGCGTTGAATAATAATTCCTTACGGTTCTAAGAGATGGTAAAAGCCCTTTGACCTTGTAATCTAGAGGGAGGGTCTTAACGTAGCTTCATCGAACCACTTAGCCATCTATGAATTCATCGTTTCCATTCCTCGATCTGCTACAGCAACGCGTCATGGTCTACGACGGTGCCATGGGCACGTCGATCCAGAACTACGCGCTCACCGTGGAGGGCGACTTCGAGGGTAAGGAGAACTGCTCGGAGATCCTGGTGGTCACGCGGCCGGATGTGATCCGCGAGATCCACGCCAGCTATCTCGAAGCCGGGGCCGACGTGATCGAGACGGACTCGTTTGGCGGGTCGTCGCTGGTGTTGGCAGAGTTCGGGATTGCCCACCGCGCACGCGAGTTGAATGTGGCAGCAGCACGGCTGGCCAAGGATGTAGCGCGCCAGTACTCGACGGTGGAGAAGCCGCGTTTCGTAGCGGGGTCGATGGGGCCAACCACCAAGCTGCCGTCGCTGGGCCACATCGGCTACGATGCAATGCTAGCCAGCTACGTGGAGCAGGCTGAGGCGCTGATCGAGGGCGGCGTCGATATTCTGCTGATTGAGACCAGCCAGGACCTGCTGCAGCTGAAGATTGCGCTGGCGGCATGCAGCGATGCGATGAAGAACACTGGCGTGACGCTGCCGATCCAGGCGCAGATTACCATGGAAGCGACGGGCACAATGCTGCTGGGCAGCGAGATTGGCGCGGCGCTGGCGGTGCTGGAGTGCTTCCGGCCCGATGTGATCGGCCTGAACTGCGCGACCGGTCCGGCTGAGATGAACGATGCGGTGCGCTTTCTGTGCCAGAACGCGACCATGCCCATCAGCGTGTTGCCCAATGCGGGGCTGCCGCAGAACGTGGGCGGACGTGCCGTTTATAGGCTGACGCCCGCGGAGTTTGCCGAGCACCATCGCCGCTTTGTGTCGGAGTATGGCGTGCAGGTGGTGGGCGGATGTTGCGGCACCACGCCCGCGCACATCAAGGCCGCTGCGGAGGCTGTCGCCGGGCTGGTTCCGCTGGCGCGGGCCAACAAGCCGCAGTCAGTGGCTGCCAGCGCCTTCTCCGCTGTACCGCTGGAGGTGGATGGCCAGCCGGCGATTATCGCTGAGGAGATGAATGCCACCACGCGCGTCGCCCACTTCAAGGACATGGTGCGCAAGGGCGACTACGACGGCATCTTTACCCTGGCCAAGCGACTGGTGAGCGAAGGATCGCAACTGCTGGACATCTGCTGCGCGGTGGTGGGTGAGGACGAGGTTGCGTACATGAACGGCGTGATGGAGAAGATTGCCACGCGCGTTCCCGCGCCCATCCTGATCGATTCGACCGAGGCCAACGTCATCGAGGAGGCGCTAAAGCGCATTCCGGGTAAGCCGATTATCAACTCCATCAACCTGGAGGACGGCGAGAAGCGGACCTCGCTGGTGCTGCCGATGGCGCGTCGCTATGGGGCGGCGGTGATTGCGCTGACCATCGACGAGGATGGCATGGCGCTTACCGCGGACAAGAAGCTGGCCGTTGCCCACCGCATCCATAAGCTGGCGACGGAGAAGTATGGATTGCGCTCGCAGGATTTGATCTTCGACGCGCTCACCCTGCCCATTACCACCGGTCAGGAAGACTACCGGACGGCGGGTATCGAGACGCTGGAGGCGGTGCGGCGGATCAAGCTGGAGCTACCCGAGTGCAGGACGACGCTGGGCGTTTCGAACATCAGCTTCGGGCTGAACGCGTACGCGCGGCGCGTGCTGAACAGCGTATTCCTGAAAGAGGCGGTGGACCGAGGGTTGGATTCTGCAATTGTCAACTACAGCAAAATCTATCCTTTGTATAAGATTCCTGAAGTTGAAGTAGAACTTGCACGCAACCTGATCTTCCGTAATGTGGAGACGGAGCAGGACCCGTTGCAGGTGTACATGCAGTACTTTACCGGGCTGACGAAGGGTGCCGGAGCGGAAGAAGAGACAGCGGCCTCGACCGACGAAATGTCGGACGAGGAGAAGCTGAAGCACCTGATCATCAACGGAGAGCGCGGACTGGGACAGGGCGATAAGAAGCAGTCGCTGGAGGAGATTCTGGAATCCGCACTGCTACGCTACACGCCGCTGGATCTGATCAATACGGTGCTGCTGGACGGGATGAAGACGGTGGGCGAGCTGTTTGGCGCGCGCAAGATGCAGCTGCCGTCGGTGTTGGACTCAGCCGCGACCATGAAGGCCGCCGTGGCGTATCTCGAGCCCAAGATGGAGAAGGCGGAGGGCAACCAGCGGGGGACGATCGTGCTGGCGACAGTGAAGGGAGATGTACACGACATCGGCAAGAACCTGGTGGACATTATCCTCTCCAACAATGGCTACAAGGTGGTGAACCTGGGCATTAAGCAGCCCGCGGCGACGATCATCGAGGCGGCCAAGCTGCATAGCGCAGATGCGATTGGGCTGTCGGGCCTGCTGGTGAAGTCGACGCTGGAGATGAAGTATGTGATCCAGGACCTACAACTGATTCAGTCGCAGATTCCGGTGATCTGCGGCGGCGCGGCATTGACCCGCAAGTACGTGGAGGACGATTTGCGCAAGGAGTACAGCTCCTCGGTCTTCTACGCGGAGGATGCCTTCGCAGGACTGCATGTGATGAGCGACCTGACCGACGCCGACGAGAGCGTGCGAGCCGGCCGCCTTAGCGATGGGGCCACGCGACGCGAGTTCAACCGGCCGGGCGCTGCGGAGCATCTGGCTTCGCTGCCGCCAGCAACCACGGAGCGCTCGGCCATTGTGAAGGATGTGGAGAAGATTCCCGTGCCGCCGTTCTTCGGCGTGCGCACGCGGCGGGACTTCGATCTGAACGAGCTGTACAAGTACATCAACGAGACGGCGCTGTTCAAGAACCAGTGGCAACTGAAGACTGCTTCGGCCACCGATTACGTGCGGCTGGTGGACGAAAAATTCCGTCCCATCCTGAAGGAGCTGGAGCAGGAGGTGATCGCCAACGACTGGTTCGATCCGAAGGTGGTCTATGGCTGGTATCCCGCGCAGAGCGAGGGCAATGAGGTGATTGTCTATGATCCCGAAGGCAATAACGGGGATCCCGAAGCGAACGCAACAGAGTTGCTACGGATTAATTTTCCACGGCAGAGGGAGGGACGGCTGCTGTCGATTGCCGACTTCTTCTCGCCCAAATCATCCGGGCGGATGGATGTGATTGGCTTCTCGGTGGTAACGATCGGCAGCCGCGCCAGCGAGGCAACGCAGAAGCTCTTCGAGGCCGGCGACTTTACAAAGTATCTGTATCTGCATGGGCTCTCTGTGGAGACGGCCGAGGCGCTGGCGGAATACATGCACGTTGTGATGCGCAAGGAGCTTGGCATTGACGGTGAAGACGCGCCTGACGTGCGCGATCTGTTCCACCAGAAGTATCGTGGCTCACGCTACTCCTTCGGCTACCCGGCGTGCCCCAATCTGGAGGACCAGGCCAAGATCTTCTCGCTACTGAAGCCGGAGGAGAAGATCAACGTGCGGCTGACCGAGGGATATCACATTGAACCGGAGCAGAGCACGAATGCGCTGGTGGTGCATCATCCGCAGGCAAAATACTTCGTGGTCTAGCGGCGGCTAGAGCTTACTGAGGTAGTCGAGGACCTCGGGGCTGGTCCAGTCCTGCGCGGAGACGAACTTGCGGCGCAGGATTCCTTTGCGGTCGATGATGTAGGTTTCGGGAATCTTGATGGTGCCGTAGAGGTGGGGCACGCGCGCGGAGGGATCGCGCAGGGTGAGGAAGTCGACGTGGTTGTCGAGCAGGAACTGGCGGTAGGCTGCGGGGTCCTCGTCCTGGCAGATGGCGAGGATGGTGATCTGCGGCAGACGGTGATGCAGGACCAGCAGGCTGGGCAGCTCTTCGACGCAGGGCACGCACCAGGTGGCCCAGAAGTTGAGGACGACGGTGTGGCCGCGCAGGCTGGCGAGCGAGACGGTCTGGCCGCCGTCGGTGAGGGTGAACTGGGGTGCGGGTGAGCCGATGCGGGCGGGGTGGTCGCCGCGGTCGCAGGCGGTGAGGGAGAGCGCACCGAGTGCGAGGAGAAGAACTCCGGATCGAAGAGTCGGTCTGGCAATACGCACGCAAGGCTCCTGCTTCCTATAATACGAATCTGTGGGTGATGCGGGAGAAGGGATGGGGCAGAGCGTAGTAATTTCGCCGGTTGCGTCTTCGGCTAACGATGCCGAGACAGCGGCACGCCTGCGTCTGTCGGTGGTAGTGCCGGCGCGCAACGAGGCGGCGGTGTTGGGAGAGTGTCTGCGGTCGCTGGTGGCGCAGTCGGAGGCAGGGTTTGAACTGGACGTGGATTGGGAGTTGATTGTCGTGGATGACGATTCCACCGATGGGACGCGGGCGATTGCAGAGGCAGTCGTGCGCGAGGGGGTGGTGGTGATCGATGCTCCCAGGCTGGACCTGAGCGAGCGCGGAGGGTTTACCGGCAAGACGAATGCCTGCTGGGCGGGGGCGCAGCGGGCGCGTGGGTCGTGGCTGCTGTTTACTGATGCGGATACGGTGCATGAGCAGGGAGATCTGTCGCGGGCGCTACATGAGGCGAAAAAATATGGCGTGGCATTGCTGTCTTACTCGCCACGCCAGATTGTGACGGGGTTCTGGCAGCGGGCGGTGATGCCGCTGGTGTTTTCCGAACTGGCGAGTATGTATCCACCGAAGCAGGTGAACGATCCGGCGAACCGCGTGGCGGCTGCGAATGGGCAATTTTTAATGATGGAGCGCGAGGCGTACTTCGCCGTTGGCGGGCATCGCGTTGTGGGGCAGGAGATTCTGGAGGATGTGGCACTGGCGCGCAAGATCAAGCGGACGAGGCACGCAATTCGCTTCCGCTATGCGCCGGACGCGCTGTCGGCGCGTATGTACCGCTCGCTGCCAGAGATGGTGGAGGGCTGGACCAAGAACCTGGCGCTGCTGTTTCCCAGCGCCGTGCTGGTGGCCGGGATGCAGATGCTGCAGTTCCTGCTCTTCTTCGGCCTGCCCGCGCTGGCGATGGGAATGCCGTTGCTGGCGATATGGCAGCGCTGGGCGATTCTACTGGTATGGCTGCGGACTTCGTGGGGATTCTACGGAAGGGTAGCGCGGTCGAAATTTGCGACGGGGGATGTTGCGATCTCGATCTTTGGAGTGCCGATGTTTTGCTGGCTTCTACTACGCAGTCATCTCCATCATCGAGTGACGCGGTCGGTGGATTGGAAGGGACGGCGATACAAGGTTGGGCGGTAGGGTTTGATGCGACCGATGCGCGAAGCATCGATGCTGTTGTTGTTACATCTAATGGAATGGATGAGCGAGGCAAGATGATTCTTCTGACCCGGAAGGCTGAGTTTTCTTCGGCGCACTACTACTGGAACGAGGCGTGGACGAAGGAGGAGAACGAGCGCATCTTTGGTCGGTGCGCCAATAAAAACGGGCATGGGCACAACTACACGCTGGAGGTGACGGTTGCGGGCGAGGTGGATCCGGTGTCGGGGTTCGTGGTGGACCTGAAGGAGTTGAAGGAGATTCTGCAACGCGAGGTGGTGAGCGTGTACGACCATCGGCATCTCAACCTGGAGGTGCCGGAGTTTGCGGCGGTCACGGGAACGATTCCGACGACGGAGAACATCGCGATCGCAATCTGGCAGAGGCTGGAGGGAAAGATTCCCGGGGCGAAGCTGCACCGGGTGCGCGTATACGAGATGGCGGATTTATTTGCGGACTACTACGGGGAGCGTTGATGGCGGAGTTGTCGCAACAAGAGAAGCAGAGCGCGGGTCCGATGGTGTATCTGTCGCGGAGGTACCGGCTGAGCGCATCGCATCGACTGCACACGGAGGCTTATTCAGAGGAAGAGAACCGCGATGTCTATGGCAAGTGCAACAACCCGCATGGTCATGGGCACAACTATGGCATTGAGGTGACCGTGGGCGGGTCTGTGAATGCACGGACCGGAATGGTCTGCGACCTGAGCGAATTGGATGGATTCGCAAAAATAAATTTACTGCAGCGGTTCGACAAGAGGAACCTTAATACGCTGGATGAGTTTGGCCAGACGGTGCCGACGACGGAGAACTTAACGCGAGAGGTCTACCGCATCTTTCAGGGGTTTCGCGGGGCGCGGGTTGTGCGGATACGGATCCAAGAGACGACGAACAATTCGTTTGAATACGGGGAAGCGTTGAGGAAGGACTGAATCGATATGAGCGAACACACAGTGTTGGAAACAGGTTCCGTAGCCATGCTGTCGACGCAGGAGATCTATCGCGAGCTTCTGCTGCGGATCGGCGAGGACCCGTCGCGGGAAGGGTTGGCTGAGACTCCGGAGCGTGTGGAGAAGGCGATGGCGTTTTTGACCCAGGGCTACTCGATGGACGTGGCAACGGTGCTGAACGGCGCGCTATTCGAGGTGGACTACGACGAGATGGTGATGGTGAAAGACGTCGAGTTCTATTCGTTGTGCGAGCACCATATGTTGCCCTTCTTCGGCAAGGTGCATGTGGCGTATGTCCCGAATGGCCGGGTGATCGGACTGTCCAAGATACCGCGGCTGGTGGAGATGTTCTCGCGGCGGCTGCAGGTGCAGGAGCGGTTGACGACCGATATCGCGGACGCGATTGCGCAGGTGATCGCTCCCCAGGGAGTGGGTGTGATCGTGGAGGCACAGCACCTGTGCATGATGATGCGCGGCGTGGAGAAGCAGCATTCGGCAACCGTGACCTCGGCGATGCGCGGCGTCTTCAAGACGCAAATGCAGACGCGCAATGAGTTTCTCTCGCTGGTGCGGCACGGCGGCTGCGAGCGTTAGGTGTGTGCAGCAAGACCGCGTAGTCTGGTTAGGCGATGAATGGATTGCTGGTAGTGGACAAGCCCGCGGGGATGACCTCGCACGATGTGGTGGAGATTGTGCGCAGGGCCACGGGGGAGCGCTCGGTGGGGCACTTGGGAACACTGGACCCGATGGCAACCGGAGTGCTGCCGCTGCTGCTGGGCAAGTACACGCGGCTGGCGCAGTTTTTCGCCACGGCGGACAAGGGATACGAGGGAACGATCCGGTTTGGATTTGCCACTGACACCTTCGACGCGGAAGGAACGGCAGCGGGGGAAGCTCGGCCGCTGACGCTGTCGCTGGGAGAACTGCGCGGACTGGCCGAGCGCTTCCACGGCGAGATGGAGCAGATGCCGCCGGTGTTTTCGGCGAAGAAGATTGGCGGAGTTCCCGCGCACAAGCTGGCGCGGGCGGGCAAGCCGGTGGAGATGAAGCTGGCGCGGATTGTGATCCACCGCTTTGAGCTGCTGTCGCTGGAGGGCCCATCGCCGACGGAGATGGAGGCGCGCTTTGAGATGCAGGTGTCGGCGGGTGGATATGTGCGGTCGGTGGCGCAGGAGCTTGGTGAACTGGCGGGATGCGGGGCGCATCTGGCCTCGCTGCGGCGCACGCAAGCCGGAGCATTTAATCTGGCCCAGGCGATCGGGCTCGACGAGTTGAAGGCGCTGGCGGGCCTGCAGCTAGAGATTGAGCGGCGGATGCCGCATCCGCGAACGCTGCTGCCGGAGATGCCGTCGGTGACAGTGGACGAAGAGGCGGCGGGACGGCTGCGCAATGGGATGCAGGTGAACCTGCCGGAGTACTCCGGCGCAGCACTGGTAAAGGTTTTTACTGGTCCGGCGGAGTTACTGGGGATTGCCAAGCGCATTGCGGGCACTCTGATGCAGCCAATTGTGGTGATTGGGTAGCCGGAGGAGAGCCCACATCTCAAATCGAGGATGGGGTGCCCGACTACTTTTTGAGGAGGGGAAGGACGAGAGCGAGGACGTTGCGTGCGACGACCTGGTTGCCGTTGGCGGTGGCGTGGGTGCGATCGCTCTGCATCATTCCGGGGACGCCGTAGACGTCCTTGAGCAGGAAGGGAAGCATGGGGACGCGGTACTTGCGGGCCAGCAGGGTATAGGTCTGGTTGAACTGGCGGATGTAGTCGGGGCCGTAGTCGGGCGGCAGGGTGATGCCGGCGAGGGCGACTTTGGTTCCGGAACGCTGGAGGGTGGAGACAATCTGGTCGAGGTTGGCGCGGGTGTCTGCGATGGGCAGGCCGCGCAGACCGTCGTTGCCGCCGAACTCGACGACAACCACGGCGGGGTGCAGGGCGAGGAGCTCGGGGAGGCGCTCGACGCCGTCCTTGGTGGTATTGCCGCTGATGCCCTGGTTGTCGACGCGATAGCGGATGTGGAGTTTGTCTAGGTCGGTCTGCAGGTAGTCCGGATAGCTCTGGCCGGCATCGACTCCGGGGCCAGCGGTCAAGCTATCGCCGAAACAGACGAGGAGGGGGCGATGGTCGTTGGACGAGGAGGGGGGCTGGGCTTTGGACTGACTGGCGGAAGCTTCCTGATCGTCCTGGGCGCGGGATGTGCCTGCGGGGGCTGTCTGGGCTTCGGTGGGCTTGGCGGAAGATGCAGGTTGCGGGGTCGAGTTGGCGGCGCCGCTGTGTGTGTGGCAGCCGAAGACGGCGAGCAGGCAACACGCAAGGACCGCGACAGGATAAACTTTACGCATCGTTCCAACGTATCAAATACACGAGTGCATGAACCGCGATACCAGTGCATGAACGACATGAGTGTTCAGCGGGGAGAGTTTCTGCGGCCTTTTTCGCGACGCAGAGGGGGAATTGAGCGGTGAGCGAAGACGCAGGCACGGTGCAGGAGATGATTGTTGTGAATGGTTTGCGGAAGTCGATCCGCAACGGGCCGCGGACGGTAGAGATTCTGCGCGGGCTGAACTTCAGGGTACCCAAGGGCCAGTTTGTAGCGATCATGGGGGCGTCGGGCAGCGGCAAGTCGACATTGCTGGGACTGCTGGCCGGCCTGGATACGCCGAGCGGAGGCGGAGTGCTGCTGAACGGGACGGCGATCAGCTACCTGCCGGAGGACAGTCTTGCGCAGGTGCGCGGACGGACGGTGGGCTTCGTGTTTCAGTCGTACCAGTTGATACCGACACTGACGGCACTGGAGAATGTGCTACTGGTGCATGAGCTGAACGCGGAGGGCGATGGCCAGCCAAGGGCGCGGCAGTTGCTGGCCAGCGTGGGGCTGGGCGACCGGATGGACCACTACCCGGTGCAGCTATCGGGCGGCGAACAGCAGCGGGTGGCGTTGGCGAGGGCATTCGTGCTGCGGCCTCCGATTGTGCTGGCGGACGAGCCGACGGGGAACCTGGATACCACCAACGGCGCGCATGTGCTGGAGCTGTTGCTGGAGCTGAACCGCACGGAGGGAACAACTCTTGTGCTGGTGACCCATGATGCGACGCTGGCAGCGTGCGCCGACCGGCGGATTGTGCTGCGCGACGGGCTGATTGTTTCCGATGAGATGAATGCCGATCCACAGAGGCCAGTCCTTCCTACGACGACTGGGAACACGGCGGACGCATAGATGGCCCACGGGCTGGCATGGAGTTCTGCGGCGAAGATTGCATCGCGCGAGATGCGGAGCTCGCGGGGCAAATTTCTGTTTGTCATTCTTTCGGTTGCCATTGGCGTGGCCGCGCTGACCGGTGTGCGTGGGTTTTCGGCGTCGTTCCGCTTTTCGCTGCTGGACCGCGCGCGATCCATTTTGGCTGCGGACATTGCCGCCAGAACGAATGAGCAGCCGACATCAGAAGAGAGGAAGGGACTGGAGGAGATTTCCGCGAGCGGCGTGCAGAGGACGGCGGTGACGGAGATGATGTCGATGGCCGCGTCGCCCAGCGCAATGATGCCGGTGCTGGTGAGCCTGAAGGCGGTCGATCCTGCTCTTTATCCGTTCTATGGGGAGATTACACTGGCGCCGGCGATGGGGCTGAAGACGGCGCTGGGGCCTGAATCGGTGGTGGTGGGAGACGATCTGCTGCTGCGGCTTGGTCTGCATGTAGGCGATGCATTGAAGTTGGGTGGGCAGACCTTTCGCATTGCTGCGACAGTGGTCGACGAGCCGGACCGGTTGTCGGGGAACTTTGAAGCGGGGCCTCGGGTGCTGATCTCGCGCGAGGCGCTGGATGCAACCGGGTTGCTGGGGCCTGGGAATCATGCGACGGAGCGTCTGCTGTTCAAGCTGCCGCCGCCGGGCGATGGGCGGCCCGTGTCGGATGCGGCGGTTGCGGATTTGAAGACGAAGCTTACTGCGCTGCTACCGGAGGCGCAGATTACGGACTACCGCGAGACTAATCCATCGTTGACCGAGGGTCTGGACCGCGCGACCAGCCTGCTGTCGCTGATGAGCCTGGTGGCGCTGGTGCTGGGCGCGGTGGGCGTGGCGATGGCGATGCGCGCACACCTGCAACTGAAGCTGGACACCATCGCGATCATGAAGTCGCTGGGAGCGCGCAGCGGGCAGATCATGAAAATCTACCTGCTACAGACGCTTGTGCTTGGGCTGGCCGGGGGAGTACTGGGCGTGCTGCTGGGGGTTGCGGTGCAGCTTGCGTTTCCACTGGTGCTGGGCAAATTGATTAATGTTCCGACCCAGTACCACATTCAGCCGAGAGCGATCTTCGCCGGACTAGGCGCGGGCATGCTGACCACGCTGCTGTTTACTCTGCCTCCGCTGCTGGACATTCGCAGCGTGAGGCCGATCCTGATTCTGCGCCGCGCGGTGGAGGAGATCGACGATCCGTTTATTGCGGCGCTGTGGAAGAAGATCAACAAGAACATGGCGCAGATTCTGGCGACGGGGTTGATCCTGGCGGGTTTGGTGTTGATCGCGATGACGCTCTCCGACTCGGTGGTGGTGGGTCAGAGGTTTTCCGAGGGGTTGGTGGGAGTGCTGCTGGTTCTGCTGGCGGCATCGGCTGCTGTGCTGCGAGGGCTGAAGTTCTTTCTCAATCGCACGCGTCTGCATCTGCCGTCGGCGCTGCGCCATGGTCTGGCGAACCTGTATCGTCCGGGCAATCCATCGGCGGCTCTGCTGGCTGCGCTGGGCATGGGGGTAATGCAGATCATGACGGTGTATCTGGTGCAGCGAGCAGTAGTGAATGAGCTGCATATCTCGTCCGCGCCGAATCTGCCCAATGTGTTTCTGGTGGACATTGCGAACACGGAGATTGACGGAATGCGCGCGCTGCTGAAGGCACAGCCGGGAGTGACCACGCAGCCGGAGCTGCTGCCGCTGGTCTCGGCACGGGTGCTGACGATCGATGGAAAGACGACAGAAGAGGCAAGGGCAGAGGCTGCGGCGAGGGCAGACGAAGCGGGGAGCGAGCCAGAGCAGAGAAGGGGGCCGGACGAGGGGAGAGCGCGGGGGCCTGGGCGCCGGATGCAGCGCACAGTGAGCCTGACCTGGGCGGAGGAACTACCACCGGGGACGACGGTAGTGGAGGGTGCGTGGTGGCAGGCTGGCGAGCGCAGGCCGCAGGTGGCGATTGCGCAGCAGCAGGCACAGCGGATGGGTGCGAAGCTGGGATCGACGATCACATTCGCTGTGCAGGACCAGCAGATTGCGGCGACCGTGGTGGCGTTGACCAAGGCCAATGGACAACATGTGTTTTCGCGCGCGGAGTACACTCTGCCCAAGGCCGCGCTGGACGGGCTTCCGGTGGTATGGAGCGGCGGCGTGCATGTGCAGCCGGAGCACGTGAGCGAGCTCCAGCGCGCGCTATATGTGGCGTATCCCACGGTGACGGTGATCAACGTAGCGCAGGCGCTGGAGACAGTGCGGGCGGTGGTGATCCAGATTACCTACGTGATCCAGTTCCTGGCGGCATTCTCCATCTTCGCTGGAGTGGTGATTCTGGCGTCGTCGATTGCGGGAACCAAGTACCGTCGCATCCGCGAGGTGGTGGTGCTGAAGACACTGGGCGCGACGCGCGGGCGAATTGCGACGATCTTCTCCATTGAGTTTGCCGTGTTGGGACTGGTGGCGGGCGTGGTGGGGATTGGCTTTGCCAACCTGATTACGCACACGCTACTGCACCAGATGAACCTGGCGTACAAGGCACAGTTGCTGCTGAACTTCAGCGCGCTGGCGGGAGTGGCTGCGCTGACCGTGGCGACGGGATGGATTGCGAGTCACCGGATCCTGCAGCAGAAGCCGCTTGAGGTTCTACGTGAGGAGTAAGGCAGGTCTCATTTCAATATTTTAGGATTCAATGAGCGAGGTAGTGTGATGTACGTTGTGCGGAAGATGGGGTTGCTCGTCATAGCGGCGGGTGTTTGTCTGTTGGGGACCATGCAACACGTGTGCTGTGCGCAGCAGGCAACAACGCCACAGGCTGCACAGGGAAGTACGCCGCAGGCGGCTGCTGCACAGCAGTTTCCATCGCAGTTGACGGACACACCGGTGGCTCCGCCGAACACGGAAGCGATGCGTCTGGCTGGAATTGCGAAAGATAACTCGCGCCAGTTTGGCTCCTCTCCGGACGATCCGGGTCCTCTGGCCAAGAACCTGTCGCCGGCCATTACACCGGCGGCGGTGGGAGCGGCGATGCGTATGGTGGCCGACTGGCAGCTTGCACAGTCGCAGCAATATTTCACCATGGTGGACCCGACGCGCAATCTGGATGGGCGGATATGGACGTGGAGCGTTCTCTACGCCGGATACATGGCAGCGGCGGAGTCGCTGCATGAGCCGAAGTACCACGAGGCGATGGAGCAAGTGGGTACAAGCTACAAATGGGGTCTGCGTTCGACACAGATGCCCAGCGGCGACGACCAGAGCATCGCGCAGATGTACCTGGAACTTTATTTCAAGGACAGGAAGCCGGAACAGATTGCGACGATCCAGACGGCGCTGGACGGGATTCTTGCCGCACCGCGCGGCGAGATGGGGCCACAGCACAGGATTACATGGTGGTGGTGCGACGCCCTGTTTATGTCTCCGCCGGTGTGGGCCCGGATGTATGCGGCCACCGGCGACAGGAAGTACATCACGTATCTGGATGAGGAGTGGGCAAAGACCTCGCAGTTGCTGTATGACACGCAGGCACACCTCTACTCGCGTGACGCGACGTATATTGCGAAGACAGAGAAGAATAGGCAGAAGATGTTCTGGTCGCGCGGCGAGGGCTGGGTGATGGGCGGGCTGGCGCGGACGCTGGAGTATCTGCCGAAGGACGATCCGGCACGCGCGAAGTACGTAACGCAGTTGAAAGATATGGCAGCGGCGCTGGCCAGGATCCAGGGGCCGGATGGATTGTGGCGCGCGGGGCTGTTAGATCCGGCAGAGTACGATCAACCGGAGCTATCGGGGTCGGGACTGATTACCTTCGGCATGGCTTGGGGCATTAATAACGGCATTCTGGACCGCAAGACTTACGGGGCTGTGGTGACAAAGGCGTGGGACGGAATGCTGCAACATATCTACGCGGATGGGCGGTTGGGAGACATTCAGCAGACCGGGGCAGAGCCCACGACGTTCAAGGCTTCGGCGAGTTACAACTATGGCGTTGGCGGATTTCTGATGGCAGGCAGCGAGATGCTGAAGATGGCAGGCAGTAGAACGAAATAGTTGCCGGTTGCTGGTTGTGGGTTGGCGCGAGGAAGGGGGAATTGAGGACGGTGAACCCAGCCTCACTGACTGATTCGCACGGGCGCAGTTAACTTTCGTTTGGCGGTTCGGGTATGATCCTTCTGCCGAATGCATGATTTATTTCATGTCTACGGCCCTCATCAACCATAGGGTTCAAGAAGCGAGGTATGGAAATGGCATTTGGCCGGAAGCTGGGGTTGCTCGCCATGGCGGCGGGTTTATGTCTCATCGTAACGGGACAACAGGGTGCCTGGGCGCAGCCGGCGGCTTCACCGCAGGCAGCACCGGCGACACCATCCCAGGCGAGCGGCGCTCCGGGGGCCGCGGCCAGCCCTACAGCGAGAGGGAATGGAGCGGTGACGGGTGGGATTACGAGAAAGTTCGGCAGCGCGCCGGACGATCCGGGACCGCTGGCCAAGGGGCTCTCGCCGAAGTTGAAGCCGAAGGCGATCTCCGCGGCAATGCACAAAGTGGCGGACTGGCAGCTTGCCCAGTCGCAGCAGTACTTCGCGGCATTCGACCGTTCAAAGCAGCTCGATGGCACGATCTGGACATGGGGCGCGCTGTACGCCGGGCTGATGGCGGCGTCAGAGTCGCTGGGCGATCCCAAGTACAGCAACGTGATGCGGGAGACGGGTAAGGCCTACAACTGGGAGCTGAGCAAGACGGAGGGAGACGCGAACCAGCAGAGCATGGCGCAGACCTACCTGGAGCTATACATGATGGACAAGAAGCCCGAGGAGCTGGTGCCTACGCAGAAGAGGTACGATGCGATCCTGACGGGGCCGCGGGTAGAAGTGGGTTCGACGCGAAGGATCGAATGGTGGTGGTGCGATGCGCTTTTCATGGGCCCGCCATCGTGGGCGCGGCTGTATGCGGCGACTGGGGACAAGAAGTACATTACCTATCTTGACGAGGAGTGGGCCAAGACCTCGAAGGAGCTGTGGGACCCGGAATCGCACCTTTATTTCCGCGATACGACCTTTATTACGGCCAAGGAGAAGAATGGGCAGAAGGTCTTCTGGTCTCGCGGCGAAGGATGGGTGATGGCGGGGCTGGTACGGACGCTGCAGTATCTGCCCAAGGACGATCCCGCTCGCACGATGTATGAGACGCAACTGAAGGAGATGGCCGCCGCGGTGGCCAAGATTCAGGGACCGGATGGGCTTTGGCGCTCGGGAATGCTCGATCCGGCATCCTACGACCAGCCGGAGATCTCCGGCTCGTCGCTGATGACGTACGCCATTGCGTGGGGTATCAACACCGGCCTTCTCGATCGCAAGGTGTATACCCCGGTGGTGAAGAAGGCGTGGGCGGGAATATTGCAGCACATCTATGCGGACGGACGGCTGGGAGACATCCAGCAGACCGGCTCGGGACCGGCCCAGATCAAGCCAGGGTATAGCTGGAACTACGGGGTGGGTGGATACCTGCTGGCCGGGAGCGAGGTCTACAAGCTGGCGGGGGGCAAGCCAGAGAAGAAGTAGTTGCTGATGGACGGATGTTGGCTGAAGGAGTTGGTCTGTGGGTCATACGTCACAACGAGTGTGGGTGGGAGTGTCTCTAGGTGTGCTTGCGCTCGGCGCATGCCGTGCGCCTGTTCGAACCACGTTGACGTTGTCGGTTGCGGCCAGTCTGACGGAGACGATCGGAGAGATTGAGACGCAGTACCAGCAGACCCATACCAACTTCGGCTTCCGCAACAACTTTGGTGGATCGGGAACGCTGGCGCGGGAGATTGAGCAAGGCGCTCCGGTGGATGTGTTTCTGTCCGCAGCCTCCGTGCCCATGGACGAACTGCAGGCTAAGGGGCTGATCGAGCCGGCGACAAGGCACGATCTGTTGCGCAACACGCTGGTGTTGATCGCACCCAGCGGCTCTGGGTTGCAGGGCTTTGCTGGACTGACCAGCAAGGCGGTCCGGCAGATTGCGCTGGGCGACCCGGGCAGCGTACCGGCCGGACAGTATGGCAAGCAGACGCTGTCCTCACTGAATCTATATGACCAGCTAAAGGGGAAGATCGTGTTGGCAAAGGACGTTCGCCAGGTGCTGACTTATGTTGAGACCGGCAACGCCGATGCGGGACTGGTGTATGCGACGGACGCGCAGGGCGACGCGCGTGTGCGCATCGTGGCGACTGCGCCGGAGGGGACGCATGATCCGATCATCTATCCGGTGGCTGTGGTGGGAGCGGGCCGCGAGAGCGGGGCCGCGCAACAGTTTGTGGAGTACCTAAAGAGTCCCGCGGCGACGGCGGTCTTCGTGAAGCATGGATTTACCATGGCTGCATGGTGAGTCTGCCGATCGACGCTTCGCCGCTGCTTATCTCCATCGCAACAACCTGCGCGGCGACCATTGCGACATTCTTTCTGGGACTGCTGGCGGCGAGGTGGATGTACCGCGAGCTGGCGCAGGAAGACGCGCCGGCGTTGAGTCTGTGGGGATGGGGTTTGCAGGCCCTGAGTCTGAAGGGGTGGATCGATGGCATCCTGACGCTTCCGCTGGTGCTGCCGCCGACTGTGGTGGGGTTCTTTCTGCTGCTTCTCTTCGGAAGGCGTAGCCTTCTGGGCCATGCGCTGGAGCGTGTGGGGATTACGATTGTCTTCTCCTGGCCGGCCACGGTGATTGCCGCGACGGTGGTCGCGTTCCCGCTGATGTACCGTACGGCGCTGGGCGCGTTCGAGCAGGTAAATCCTACCTTGCTGCAGGCTGCGCGTACGTTGGGCGCCTCCGAATGGAGAGTCTTTCGTAGGGTGCTGTTTCCTCTGGCGGCGCCGGGGGTGGTGGCCGGAACGGTGCTGGCATTTGCACGTGCGATGGGCGAGTTCGGCGCAACCCTGATGCTTGCCGGCAACATTCCGGGACGCACGCAGACCATGCCGATTGCGATCTTCTCCGCGGTGGAGGGTGGCAATACGCGGCTGGCCGCGGTGTGGGTCGCGCTGATCGTGGCGATCTCGCTGGGGATGATCCGGCTGCTGAACCGGCAGGGCAAAGCTGTGCGCAAGAGGGTGCAGGCGGAGGTTGCGTCATCCATGCAGCGCGACACAGGCTCGCTTCCCACGGTGCTTCGCGAGGTAAGGCTTTGGGATGGGGAGCGCGCGCTATCCTCCGCGTTGGAGATCGATCTGGAGAAACGGCTGGAGCGTTTCACGCTAAAGGTGCAGCTCGGCGCGGGGCGGGGAGCGGTGGGGATTCTGGGAGCATCGGGCGCGGGCAAGTCGATGACGCTGCGCCTGATTGCAGGGGTGGTTGTGCCGGACCGCGGGCGCATTGTGCTGAATGGCCGCGTGCTCTTCGACAGCGTTAGGGGAGAGAATGTGCGCTGCGCGCGGCGCAGGATCGGGATTGTGTTTCAGGACTACGCGCTGTTTCCTCACATGACGGTTACGGAGAATGTGGGATTCGGACTGAGCGCGATGGGGGAGCAGGAGCGTCGACAGGTGGTGGCGCGGCATCTGCAACGAATGCATATTGAGGAGTTGGCCGAGCGCACTCCGGGAGAGATCTCGGGTGGGCAACGGCAGCGAGTAGCGATTGCGCGTTGCATGGCGATGGAGCCGGATGCGCTGCTGCTGGATGAGCCCTTCGCGGCGCTGGACCCGCACCTGCGACGCCAGACCGAGGAGCAGCTTCGCGAGACTCTGGCCGAGTACAAGGGTGCGGTGCTGTTTGTGACCCACGACATGGAGGAGGCGTTCCGATTTTGCAGTGAGCTGGTGGTGCTGGACGGTGGACAAGTGATTGCCAGCGGGCCGAGGAACGAGCTTTTTGACCGGCCGCGCAATGTAGCGGCGGCGCGATTGACCGGATGCAAGAACATTGTCGCGGCGCGACGTGTTGCAGCAGACCGGATTGCCGTGGATGCGTGGCAGTGCGAACTGAGCACGGATGGTACGGTTCCTGATGGGTTGACCCATGTTGGCGTGCGTTCGCACCAGATTACGTTTGTGGCAGAGAATGAAATTGAGAGTGTGCCGGTCGCAAACAGCTTTCCCGGCTGGCTGGTGGGCGCCAGCGAAGCGCCGCACGAGATGACGCTGTATCTGCGTCTTCATGCGCCGGCGCAGGCCGGGGAGCCTGCCCATCTGCAGGTGGACTTGCCTAAAGACGCGGCGCGCGCGCTGATGGAGCGGCCTCAGCCGTGGGCGGTGAGTCTGGCCCCGTCGCGACTGCTTCTGCTGGAGGGGTAGATGCCTCGGGGCTCATTTACGGAATCGTGGAGCGCGAGATGTAGAGTCATGCGGTTGATTCCTGTGGATAATTCTGCCAAGATAGCACTAACCCGGCTGCATTTTTTTACTCATCCATCGGAAGGCGCTTGCCTGGCTATCACTCGCCTATCGCGATCGTCTGATAGCAGCGGAAGTCGCAGGCCACTTCGGCCGGGGTAATTGCAAACCATTGCTCAAGTTCGTTTTGCGCAGGAGCCGGAAGGCAGGGGCATGTGTTAAGCGGAACCGAGTCCAGCGTACACCAGGAAGCGATTGAGCCGGCGTCGGTGCGCACACACGCCGCGCTGATGGGCATCTACGAGATATCCAAGGTGCTGACTCGGCCGGCGCGCCTGGAGACGGCGCTCTCCGGGGTGGTGAACCTGCTGGATAGTTTTTTGGATATGAGCCGTGGGTTGATTGCCCTGCTGGATGAATCGGACCGGGCGACCATGGTGGTGGGCGCAGGATGGAACGAGGCCAAGGCCAGGGACCACTTTGAAAGGCTTCCGGAACAGGCTGTGGGGCAGATTGTGGTCTCCGGGATGCCGCTGGTGGTTCGCGACGTTGCGCGGAGCCCACTGTTCGCGCAGTGGAGCGAGTTGAAGACTGGGGACGCGACAGCGGTGCGATCGTTTGTCGGGGTCCCGATCAAGGGCGAGAACCGCACCATCGGCACGCTGACGATTGAGCGCATGGGAAGTCAGTCGTCGCCAGGAACGCTGGACGAGGACGTTCGCTATCTGACCATGATCGCCAACCTGGTGGGCCAGACGGTGGCTCTACAGAGCATGGTGGAACGCGACCGCGAGCGTCTGATGGCCGAACGCAACCGGCTGGAGCAGGAACTGGAACAACGGACTGCGAGCAAGCATGAGGGAATCTCGTGGATCATTGGGAAGAGTCGCGCGATCCAGGAAGTCACGGAGAAGGTGCAGCTGGTGGCGCGCTGCAATCTGCCGGTGCTGCTGTGCGGTGAGTCGGGAACCGGCAAGGAGCTGTTTGCGCGCGCGATCCATGAGTACTCTCCGCGCAAGGAGCAGCCGTATATTCGCTTGAACTGCGCCGCACTGTCTGAGTCCGTGCTGGAGTCGGAGCTCTTCGGGCACGATCGCGGAGCGTTTACCGGCGCCATCGGAATGCGCAAAGGACGCTTCGAGATGGCGGATGGGGGGACGCTGTTTTTGGACGAGATTGGCGAGATTTCGACCAGCTTCCAGGCCAAGCTGTTGCGCGTGCTACAGGAGGGGGAGTTCGAGCGCGTGGGTGGCAATCACACCATCAAGGTCGATGTGCGCCTGGTGACGGCGACCAACCGCAACCTGGAGGCGGCCGTGATCTCCGGCGACTTCCGCTCCGACCTGTACTACCGCGTCAGCGTGGTGCCGATCTTTCTTCCACCCCTGCGCGAGAGGCGGGAGGACGTACCTCTACTGGCGCGTGAGTTTCTGAAACGCTTCAATAAGGAGCATGGCGTAACACTGAGCATCTCGCCACACGCCATGGAGGTGCTGACTGCGTACGACTATCCCGGCAATGTTCGCGAACTGGAGAGCTGCGTGCGGCGCACAGCGGCGTTGACCAAGACCCCGATGCTGCAGGCGGAGGACTTTAGCCTGGGCAACGAAAGCAGTTCGATGGGGCTGGACAAGTCGATGAGCGGGAAGCGGCTTGCAGGCGGAGGAACGAGAGTGTTTCCGGCTTTGACCTCGAATGGGGCGGAGTGGACCGCCGCACAGCCGGGCAGGGGAGTGAGGGAGGAAGCACAATCCGCTGAGGCCGCAGGCGAAGGAGAGTTCAGCGAGCGAGAGCGGCTGGTGGATGCCATGGAGCGGGCCGGATGGGTACAGGCTAAGGCTGCGCGGCTGCTTACCCTGACGCCGCGCCAGATGGGCTACGCGCTGCGCAAGCATGGCATCGAGATCAAGCGATTCTGACCGGGATTGCGAGCGGCGGCGCTGCCATCCAGAGATTTATAACTATCCGAGCCAGTCGGGAGTGCGGGCCGTGCCATCGAAGCGTGTGGTGGTCTTGAAGAGTTCATACTGACCGGTCAGCGAGGCATCGTGGGTGCGAGCGAGCAGCGCGGCGATTTCGTCCTGCGTCATCGGCTTGAAGGTCTGAATTGCAGAGAAGGCCTGGTCCAGAATCTGCGTGGAGTCGATGCCTGCGATCAAAACAGAGACGGGCTGCGAGAGCACATAGTGCAGCGCTTCGATGGCGCTGACCGTATTGCTTTGGAGAATCATGCCTCCTCCTCCCCCCAGCGTCTTCATGGCAAGTACGCCTAAACCTTGTGCCTGGGCTACAGGCAATACCTGTTTGGCGAATGAGCGAAACTGCGCGTCGAACACATTGATGGGCATCTGTACCGTATCGAAGCGGAAGCCATGTTGCTGCGCGACCTCGAACATGCGCAGGTGAACGGCAGGGTCTTTATGACCGGTGAATCCGATATAGCGTATCTTGCCCGCCTGCCTGGCTGCCAGTGCCGCCTCCAGTGCGCCTCCCGCGGCGAAGATGCGGTCGGGGTCTTCCATGCGAATGATCTCGTGGAACTGCACCAGATCGATGGTGTCCACTTTGAGCCGGCTCAGCGACTGCTCCAGTTGCTGCTGATAGGCCTGCTTGGTGCGGCCGTCGATCTTGGTCATCAGCAGGACTTTATTACGATAGCCATCCTTCAACGCGTCGCCCATGCGCGATTCGCTGTCGCCATTGTTATAGTCCCAACTGTTGTCCAGAAAGTTGATTCCGCGATCGATGGCGGTGCGAATAAGGCGCACGCTGTCCGCGGGGTCGGGTTGCACGCCGATGTGATAGCCGCCCATACCGATGGCGGAGACCTTTTCTCCGGTACGGCCCAGCTGGCGATACTGCATCTGTGAAGAAGAGGGTGAAGCTGATGCCTTAGCCTGACCGAGCATGTTGGAGCTTGTTGCGGCAGCCACTCCGGCTACGGCAGCCGTCTTGAGAAATTCTCTACGCTGCATAACTCTCCCGTGGATAGTGATGTTTGGGCCATGCTGGCGAGTGCGGCGCAGGGAGCGCCGGAGCAACCTCGAATGCATGGAAATGGCGATTGCGTGGCCCCAATGCGCTTTGCGACTGACCTTCTATGGATGCTGGAGGATGAAGGAGCGATGCAGAAAACTAGGTTGGCGCACCAGTTACTTGAAGGGATTTTTCGATGGATTGTTTGAAAGGAATGGTCGGGGCGAGAGGATTCGAACCTCCGACCCCCTGGTCCCGAACCAGGTGCGCTACCAGACTGCGCTACGCCCCGAACATATTGCCAAGAGCCACTCAAAATGCCAAGCGTAAAGCTATGGGTCAAACTGCCACGCATGTGGCCGAGTGGATGCCGGTGTGTGGGATGCGATCCGTCGGCCAAGAGGCGCATAGGACCGCAGTGCCAGCATAAGCAGTTTAGCAGATTGCCATGCTAGGATAGCGCCAATGATTATATGTCTATCATTTGTATGGCTGCTCATCGGTGCTAGCAAAGCCTTTCTCTACGCAATCCCCGCCATCGTGGTACTGGTTCTCTGGTTCCGCAAGTCAAACTGAGACACTACCGGGCTACTGCGATGCGGTGGGCGACGGCGTTGCGGCAGGGTATGAGGGCGAATACAATGGAAGAATGATGAGTTATTACCCAAATGCGCGCCTTGCTACCGGACGGCCCCTCCACGGTCGCTGTCGACGCTGGCGATCTCATCTCTCTTAAGCCCCGTACCACTCAGCTTTTGATTCTTAGCGATCACGAGCCGCATCTGTATCTACAAGACGCGCCGATCTGGACGCTGTGGAGACCCTTCCTGAATGACCATGCTGGCACAGACCGAAGACGAGACGCAGCAGATTCATGCGGCGCATTTGAACCACCTGCAAACACTGGAGGCAGAGAGCATCTCCATTCTGAGGGAGGCGGTGGCGGAGTTTGCCCGGCCGGTGATGCTGTACTCCATCGGCAAGGACTCGTCGGTGATGCTGCGTCTAGCGCAGAAGGCATTTTATCCGGGGAGGATTCCGTTCCCCCTATTGCATGTGGACACCAGCTACAAGTTCCCCGAGATGATTAAATTTCGCGATGAGTATACGCGCGAGATTGGCGCGGATCTGATAGTGCATCGCAACGAGGAGGCGATTGCGGGGGGCGCCAGCCCCTATAAGCTGGGCACACAGAACTGCTGCGGACTGCTGAAGACGCGCAGCCTGCTGGATGCGCTGGAGGAGGGCGGCTTCGACGCTGCCTTCGGCGGGGCGCGGCGCGATGAGGAGAAGAGCCGCGCCAAGGAGCGTGTGTATTCTTTCCGTGACGGGGCGGGGCAGTGGGACCCGAAGAGTCAGCGGCCCGAGTTGTGGAGTTTGTATAACTCGCGGTTGCGCAAGGGCGAGAGCATCCGGGTATTTCCGCTTTCTAACTGGACGGAGCTGGATGTGTGGCTGTACCTGTACGCAGAGAAGATTCCAATTGTGCCGCTGTACTTTGCCGAGGAGCGGCCGATTGTGGTGCGCGGCGGCGCGCTCACCCTGGTGCATGAGGGCATGGACCTGATGCCGGGCGAGAAGGTGAAGCAGATCAAGGTCCGCATGCGCTCGCTGGGATGCATGCCCTGCACCGGCGCGATCCGGAGCGAGGCCGACACGCTGCCCAAGATCATAGAAGAGTTGATTACGTTTCGCCGCAGCGAGCGCGAGAACCGCGTCATCGATCACGATGAAGAGGGCTCGATGGAAGTGAAGAAGCGGGAGGGATACTTCTAATGAGCGCACAGATTGAGACGTTGGTGGAAAAGATCGGGCCGGTTGCGGTAGCTGGACCGGCGCGGACATTCGAGGAGTTCCTGGAGTCCCACCTGGGCCAGGAGATGCTGCGCTTTACCACGGCGGGAAGTGTGGACGACGGCAAATCGACGCTGATTGGACGGCTGCTGCACGACACCAAGAGCGTGTATGAGGACCAGCTTGCAGCGGTGAAGCAGAGCCGGGTGAACCGTGCCGCGAATGGGCATGTGGACTTCTCGCTGCTGACCGATGGGTTGAAGGCGGAGCGAGAGCAGGGGATTACGATCGATGTGGCATATCGCTACTTCTCGACCGCGCGGCGCAAGTTCATTATTGCGGATACGCCGGGCCACGAGCAGTACACGCGCAACATGGCGACCGGCGCTTCCACCGCGGACGTGGCGATTATTTTGATCGATGCAAATGCATTCGCCAAGGCGGGCGGACTGCTGCCGCAGTCGCGCAGGCATACCTACATTGCGGCGCTGCTGGGGATTCCGCATGTTGTGGCCGCGGTGAACAAGATGGACCTGGTGGGCTACTCGCAGGAGAGCTTCACGGCCATTCGGCAGGAGTTTGAAGCGCTCTGCGCGCAGCTTGGACTGGCGGACGAGGTGACGATTCCAGTGAGCGCTCTGGAGGGCGACAACGTGGTGACGGCCAGCGCGAACATGCCGTGGTACACGGGGCCAACTCTGCTGGAGTATCTGGAGACTGTGCCGCTGGCGCTGGCTGAGACGTCCGGGCCGATGCGCTTTCCAGTGCAGCTTGTGTTGCGGCCGGACGCAAACTTTCGCGGTTTCGCGGGACAGGTTGCGCGCGGCACGCTGCGCGCCGGAGACCGCGTGATGGCGTTGCCCTCGCGGCGCGAAACGACGGTGAAGCGCATCGTGACCTACGACGGCGACCTTGCGGCGGCGAGTTATCCGCAGAGCGTGACGGTGGAGTTGGAGGACGAGATCGACCTGAGCCGCGGCGAGATGCTGGTGGAGGCCGATGCTGGCGATACGTTGCCCGATGTGAGCAACCGGTTCCGCGCAATGGTGGTATGGATGCACGAGGAGCCGCTGGTGGTTGGGCGGACCTACTTCGCAAAGCATACGACGCGGACGGTCCGTGCTACGGTGCGCGCAATTCACCATCGCGTCGATGTGAATAATCTGGACGAGGCGGCATCGGATGCGATTGCGATGAACGAGATTGCAGAGGTAGAGTTCGAGACCAATCTTCCGCTCTTCTTCGATAGTTACAGTGCGTGCCGCTGGACGGGATCGCTGATTCTGATTGATGCGTTGAGCAATGCCACAGTGGGCGCGGCGATGATTGTGGGGCCGGACGCATCGACTGTGTCGACTAAGACCGCGAATTCGCCTGTGGGCGCAGCGCGGCTATCTGGGTTGATCCTGCTGCCCGGCAGGGCGGAACTCGCTGCTCGAGTTCGCGATGCGTTGGTTGCGCACGGCGGGCGGGCTGTCGTGATCGACGATCCTCTGATCCCGGAATCAGCGGTGGCTGCTGCGGTACGCGCGCTGGATCTGGCGGGCGTGATTGCTGTCTCCACACGCGCGCTTTCGCCCGCAACCCTCACCGAAATTGAATCCTTCGCAGGTATTGCACGCCCGCAGGATGGAGCGGACGAAGAGGCAATTCTGAAGGCCCTCGCGGTGACTTTATGAGTAGAACTGAAACGGTTACAAATTACGAGGAACTGACAGCCGGGGAACTGATCGCACAGGTGGTGCGCGAAGCCGCGGGAGCGCCGCTCTGCCTGACCAGCAGTTTTCAGACCGAGGACATGGTAGTACTGCACATGCTGCGCCGGCATCTGCCCAATATTCCCGTGATCTTTCTGGAGACCGGATACCACTTCAAGGAACTGCTTGCGTATCGCGACCGCATGACCGCGGAGTGGGGGCTGAACCTGATCAACGCGCTGCCGCTGACGACACTGGCGGAGCACGAAGCTCAGTTTGGACTTTTGCACATCGTGCAGCCGACACAGTGCTGCGCGATTCGCAAGGTCGAGCCACTAATGCGCCATCTAGAGCCATTTGACTGGTGGTTCACCGGGCTGCGGCGGGAGCAGTCGCCGACGCGAGCAGGGCTGAAAAAAGTGGAAGATCATAAGACGCCGACCGGCAAGCGGATGAAGAAGGTGAGCGTACTGGCCGACTGGACGATGGCTCAAGTGGATGCATACGCCGAGACGCACGCCATCCCGAAGCTGGAGCTGTACGCGCGTGGATATACCAGCATCGGATGCGAGCCTTGCACGGCGATTCCGGACGATCCGGCCAACCCGCGCGCGGGACGCTGGGGCGGTAAGAAGTTGGAGTGCGGCATCCATACGTTTTCAGACAAGATGTAATACACTCCTCTCGCAGGTGGAAGCGAGAACGGGGCTGCGATGGTAGACAGAAGACGGATTGTTCGGCTGTGGGACGCGGGCGGAGCGCGTGCGCTGGTGACGCTGATACGCGTGGAGGGTTCATCGTACCGCAGGCCGGGGGCGCATCTGCTGATCAGAGCAGCGGGTGAGTGCGCGGGAATGATCAGCGGCGGCTGCCTGGAGGCGGAGGTGGTGCGCCGGGCACTGTGGATGGTGCGCGCAGGCGCGGTGGTGGAACGCTATACCACGCTCTTCGACGACACAACGGAACTGCCCTTCGGACTTGGCTGCGGTGGCGTTGTGGACCTGCTGCTGGAGCCTGCGGATACGCCGGAGTGCCGCGCGTTGATTGCCGCGATGGAGGCTTCGCTACGCGGATACGAGTCACACTTGGCGACCTGGTTGCCGGTGAATGGAAGGCCACTGCGCCGCGCAGTAATCGGTGCGGATGGGGCTGTGGTCTTTCATAGCGAAGGGCTGGACGCCGCTGATCTGGATGCTATTGCAGATCATTTTGTAGCTCCGGTCGATTGTGACTCCGAGGTCTACGTTGAAGCACTCTCCGCTCCGCAGCGGTTGTTTGTGCTGGGGGCGGGCGAGGACGCGAAGCCAGTGGTGACGATGGCCTCGCTCCTCGGTTGGAGTGTTACGGTAGTCGATGGACGCGCGCAGTTGGCGCGGGCGGAGCGGTTCCCCGAGGCAGAGTGCGTGCTGGCGAGCGCGTCGGTCGCGGAGTTGGAAGTAACTGCGAAGGACGCAGTGGTGGTGATGACGCACAGCTACGAGCAGGATCGCGCTTACCTTGCGGAGTTGCTGGCGGGAGCGGCGGGATACACTGGACTATTGGGCGCGGCGCATCGAAGCAGCCTGCTGATCGGCGAGGCGGCGGCACAATTGGGAAGCAGCGTGGCGGAGTGCTGTGAGCGGGTGTGGGCGCCGGTGGGGATGGACCTGGGCGGCGATGGCGCGGAGGCGATTGCGCTGGCAGTTGTGGCCGAGGTACAGGCATGGCGACAGGGCAAGCTGGGCGTGTCGCGGAGGTTGACGGCCGAGGAAGTTGCCCGGCAGATCGAACAAGGCGGCGCTTCGCGTTATCTACAGACACAGTGCGCCATGGGCGCGGCCGGGTGATGACAGCGGCGGTGGTGCTGGCGGCGGGAGCCTCTGTGCGGCTGGGCGAGCCGAAGCAGTTGGTGCAACTGGCGGGCGAGAAGTTGTTAGAGCGCGCGGTGCGCACGGCACGCGAAGCGGGCTGCTCTCCAGTGGTGGTGGTATTGGGCGCGGACGCGGAGTTGATTGCCGCGCAGTGCGACCTGAGCGACGCGGTGGTTGCGATCAACGATGTGTGGAGCGAGGGGATGGCTTCGTCGATCCGGCTTGGCCTGCGAACGCTCGGTGCAGCCGCGAAAGATGCCGACGGGGTTGTGTTGATGACCTGCGACCAGCCGGCAGTGACGGCGGAGCATCTGCGCACGCTGATGAAGGCAGGCGAGACGACGGCGTCAGCCTATGCGGGACGGCGCGGTGTCCCGGCATATCTACCTTCGACGGCGTTCGCTCAGTTGATGGAGCTGCGCGGGGATGCCGGAGCACGTAGTCTGCTCGCACAGGCCCGTTGCGTGGAACTGGCGGACGGCGAGTTGGACATCGATACGGTTGAGGATTTAGCCGAGGCGGAGCGCAGGTTTCGTTGATTTGCTGCACTGAGCCGGTTACAGCTACAGCCGGCAGATGAGGAGTTCGCGCTGGAAGATCATCTCGGCGGGCAGGTGGTCGTGCAGGGCGATGAAGAGTTCTTCGTGGTCCAGGACTTCGTGCTTCCATGCTTCACTGTCGACCTGCAGCAACTGATCGAAGGTGGCGCGCAGTTCTGATTCGGGCTTGTCCAAGCCCTTCCAGTGCATGTCTTCGAAGTATGGGACCCAGCCGATAGGGGTCTCCTTGCCCTGGGCGCGGCCATGCACGCGGTCGACGATCCACTTGAGCACGCGCATGTTCTCGCCGTAGCCGGGCCAGAGGAACCGTCCGTCGGCGTCCTTGCGGAACCAGTTGACGTGGAAGATGCGCGGCGTGATGGAGATCAAGCGCTTCATCCTGAGCCAATGGCGGAAGTAATCGGCCATATGGTATCCGCAGAAGGGGAGCATGGCCATGGGATCGCGGCGCACCTTGCCCACGGGCGCGCCAGCGGCGGCGGTGGTCTCGGAGCCCATGGTGGCCCCGGTGTAGACGCCGGCCGACCAGTTGAAGGCCTGGTAGATGAGCGGGATGGTGGTGGAGCGACGGCCTCCGAAGATGAAGGCGGCGATGGGAACGCCCTGCGGGTTCTCCCAGTCGGGGTCGATGACGGGGCACTGGCTGGCGGGAGTGGTGAAGCGGCCGTTGGGATGGGAGGCGGGGGTGGGGCTGGCTGGGTTCTGGTCGCTGGCAAACCAAGGATTGCCGCGCCAGTCGATGAGCTGGTCGGGCGGAGTGTCGGTCATGCCCTCCCACCAGATGCCGCCGTCGGGCTTGCCGTCTGCCCCGACAGTGAGGGCGACGTTGGTGAAGATGGAGTTTCGGCTAAGCGTCGCCATGGCGTTGGGATTGGTCTTGAGCGAGGTTCCGGGAGCGACGCCGAAGAAGCCTGCCTCGGGATTGATGGCGCGCAACTGGCCGCCGGCATCGGGCTTGATCCATGCAATATCGTCGCCCACTGTCCATACCTTCCATCCCTCGAATCCGGCGGGGGGGATGAGCATGGCGAGGTTGGTTTTGCCGCAGGCGGAGGGGAAGGCCGCGGCGAGATAGGTCTTCTCAGTGCGTCCGCTGGCGTCGGGCGGAGTTTCAATGCCGACGATGAGCATGTGCTCGGCCATCCATCCCTGGTCGCGCGCCATGTTGGAGGCAATGCGCAGGGCGAAGCACTTTTTGCCAAGCAGGGCATTACCGCCGTAGCCCGAACCGTAGGACCAGATCTCACGCGTCTCCGGGAAGTGGACGATGTACTTGGTGTCGTTACAGGGCCATGGAACATCCTTCTGCCCAGGCTCCAGCGGCGCTCCGACGGAGTGCAAGCACGGGACGACGCGTTTCTCGTCCTTGTCGATCTCGGCGAAGACGGGCGTGCCGATGCGGGCCATGATTCGCATGCTGACGACGACGTACGCGGAGTCGGTGAGCTGGACGCCGATCTGCGACATGGGCGACCTGATCGGGCCCATGGAGAAGGGAAGTACATACATGGTGCGTCCGCGCATGGAGCCGGTAAAGAGCTGCTTGAGTCGTTTGCGCATGACGAAGGGGTCTTCCCAGTTGTTAGTGGGGCCTGCGTTGTCCTTGGATAGGGAACAGATGAAGGTGCGGTCCTCCACGCGGGCGACGTCGGTGGGAACGGAGCGGGCGTAGAAACAGCCGGGCCACTTCTTGTCGTCGAGTGGAAAGAAGGTGCCGGCCTCCACCAGCTTGTCGCAGAGCATCTCGTACTCGTCCTGCGAGCCGGTGACCCAGTGGATGCGCGCCGGCTGGGTGAGTTCGGCCATCTTTTCGACCCAGCGGATGAGGTGAACATTCGAGGTAGGGGGAGCTGGGGCCTGTGTGGTCGTCATGGGGGGTACTTATTTTCCTTGGGGTTCACTTCAAGTCTTCGCCTTTGGCCGTGGGCTGTCAACCTGGTTTGGTCCGCACTGGTGAAGGTATAGGCAACGACGCAACACCGATGACAGCGATAGAAGCACGAATCGATGACTGGAGAAGGAGAGTGTGGACGGGAGTAGGATTTGAGACGAGGGCCTTACATGATTGGCAAGATGCTGGCAGTGGGATTTGTTTGTGCGGGGACGGCGGTGGGGAAGGCTATAGGGCAGACGGGGAAGGTCCCGGCGGCGGGTGCTACAGCAGCTCCGACGGCGACGACTGCTACAACTGCGGCGGTTGCTGTACCGGCGAAGGCGTATACGTTCGATGTGATTTCAATCCGCGAGAACAATACGCCAATGCACGGGATGATGATGGGGCCGCAGTCGGGGCCTCCGCAGTTCGGGCCGACCGGGGACGGCTATCACATGGCGAACCAGGGGCTGCTGATCCCACTGCTGACGGCCTATGTCCCGCAGGCGGGCGGAACGGCGTTCTTCAATCCGCAAGACCAGATCAAGGGACTTCCGGACTGGTTTATGAGCGAGCGCTACGATATTGACGCGCGGATTGGCGAAGAAGACAGGGCGGAGTGGCAGAAGCCGGAGTCGCAAAAAGTGATGTTACGGTTGATGCTGCAGGCGATGTTTGCGGAACGGTGCAAGCTGACCGTGCATCGCGAGGTGAAGGATGCAGGGGTGAGTTGGTTGGTGGTTGCCAAGGGCGGGCCGAAGTTCAAAGTGACGGACCCAACGGTGGAGCATCCGAACGGAATGAAGCTGCCGTGGGGAGGGACCATGGTGATGGATTTCTCCAAGGGAAGTGGCACCATGAGTTTCTACGGAGCCACGATGGCTTCTTTCGCGTCGATCATTTCGGGCTCGGGAAATGGGGGGCGCCCAATCCAGGACAAGACCGGACTCACGGACAATTACGACATCACCTTGAAGTTAGGGGAGATGATGATGGGCCCCCAGCAGGGTGAGCAGCAGGGAGGGCCGGCCGCTGCTAACGATCCCGGGGCTTCGATCACGTCGTTGTTGCAGGACCAGCTTGGGCTGAAGCTGGAGTCGGAGAAGGGGCAGGTGGAGACACTGGTGATCGACCACATGGAGCGACCGTCGGATAATTAGATTTCGTAGAGCCGCTTGGGGAGATGTTACCGTAATTTCAGCTTGTTGCGTGGGTCAAACGCTTCAGCACATTCGACGCACGGAAGAGGTGATCCTATGAAGCAGCTTGTCATGGCCGCGCTACTGTTCGCATCGTGCCTATTCGCTCCGAGACTTATTGCGCAGGCTAGCAGCGCTACGCCGCCCGCTGCTATACCGCCCAAGGCTGTAGCGGGAGTACCTACTCCACCCACCATCAAATTCGATGTGCTCGTGCTCAAGCGCTGCGCACCGGGCAACTACGGCATCACCCGGACGATCGCGACGGGCGATTCGTGGGAGAAACACTGTCAGCCAATCAAGAGTCTGCTCAACATCGCGTATGGCGGCGGTTCCACTTACCTGGTGAAGGGAGAGCCTGAATGGGTGGACAACGATCCGTATGACTTTCAGGCGAAGGTTGCGCCCGAGGACGTACCCGTATGGCAGAAGCTGGGTGACCCCACGAAGAGACTGATGGTCCGCGCCGCGCTCTTTGATGCCCTCAACCTCAAGGTGCGCGTCGAGATTCAGACTCGCCCTGTTTACAATCTTGTGGTTGCCAAGAGCGGTCCTACATTCAGTGTGTCGAAGCCTGACCCGAATGCACCAACCGACTCAAAGGCGCCTGTAAGAGGGAGTGTGGTATCGGTCGGCATCGAAGAGGCTGCCTACACGAACTGCACCATGGATGACCTCGCCGATGCGCTGGCCGCACGGCTCGACCGCGATGTCATCAACAAAACCGGCCTCACCGGCAGATATGATTTCCACGTGAAGCCGCTGCCAAGTGCACACTACGATCCCAAGACATCCAACGTAGAGAATACAGACTTCGGCGGGATCATCGAAGGGGTCAAGAACCTTGGCCTAAGGCTGGAATCGGGTAAGGCAGACACGACCGTCATCGTCATCGACCACATTGAGCGGCCAGTGGAGGATTAGCGTAGTCGCATTTAGGCAATGGGTGAGCCGGCCGCCTGGTAGATGCGCTCGATGGCAATCAGGTCCTTCAATCCCTCTTCGCCAGGGGAGTGCGGCTCGGTGTTGTTGCGGATGCATGCGGCGAAGTGCTCGCCTTCCAGCGCCAGTTGGAAGTGGCCCTTTCCGGTGCCAGTCTGGTCGAATCGCTGGGTGCCCGCGCTGCCCGAGAGTTGGATGCCGCCGCCGCCGAAGGCCGGGTTGAGGGCGATGTAGCCCAGGTCGCCGTGGATGCTGAGCGTGGTGGGGCCAAACTGCCCATAGGAGCATCCGCAGGAGGCGATGATGCCAGAGGGAAACTTCATGGTCCATTCCACCGACTGCTCCACCTCCTTGAAGCGCGGATCATCCTTGTCGCGCGTGGCCAGCACCGCGGTAAACTCCGATGGCTCCTCCTGAGTGAAGTAGCGAATCCCGTTCAGCGGATAGATGCCCAGATCCATCATCGGTCCGCCTCCACCATATTGCTTCGTCTGTCTCCACCCCATCGTCTGGGACTGAAGCATGCATCCGCGAAAGGATTGAATCTTTCCCAGCGCTCCGGAGCGGATGATGTCGGCGGCTTGCTGCCAGGTGGGGTCGTACTGCATGCGGTAGGCGATCATCAATTTTCGATCGGCCTTGCGGCAGGCATCGATCATGGTGCGGCACTCCGCGCTGGAGATGGCCATGGGCTTCTCGCACAGCACATGCTTACCGGCCTGCGCGCCGCGCACCGTGTACTCGCAGTGCATGCTGTTGGGCAGGCCAATGTAGATCGCGTCAATGTCGGGGTTGTCGCGGATTTTGTCGAAGGTCTCATAGGTGTAGACGGAGCTCTTGGGGATGCCGTACATCTGGGAGAACTGCACGCCCTTGGTGTCGGGATGGCCGGTGACCAGGGCTGTGATCTTGACCGTCTTGGAGTTGGCGACCGAATCCATGAAGGCGGTGGAGATGCCGCCGATGCCGACCGCGGCAAAGCCAATGGGCTTCTGAAGCGGAGCCGCGTTCTGGGCCAGGGCATGCGGTAGTCGCAGCGAGGCTGCGGTAAGAGTGGAGAGCTTGGTGAAGTCGCGCCGGTTCATAGATCCTCCAGAAGGTGCAATAAGGGGGCCTGATCCAGTTACGATAACTGAACTTTAGCGCTAAAGTACAGCGCGTTACGAAGCGCATTGCCGGGATGCGCACAATTCTCACCGATCACGTATTACAAACACACAATGGATGAGGAACCGTCAATTACCACGGCGCTAAAAGCCGGGCGGACGTTGCGTGGCGACGGCGAAGGCCTGCTCCAGCGCGATGCCAGCCTCGGCGAGGATCCCTTCCTCAAAGAGCCGACCCACGAGGGTGACTCCGTAGGGCACGCGGCGCGGCGGAGAGAATTTTGGCAGCGGGTTCTTTGGGTCGGGCGCCCAATCGCTGCGCGCTTCGGAGACTTCAACGAACCCCGCGCGCAGAGTGAGCGACGGATGACCAGTGAAGTTGGTGATCACAAGAAACTCGTCGCGCAGGGAGGGAACCAGCAGCAGATCGACCTCCGAGAAGACCCTCTCCATCTCCAGTGCGACCTTGCGCCGTAGACGGTCTGCCTGCACAAAGTCCACGGCCGAGAGGAAGCGTGATTGGCGGAATGTATTGGGCCACGCATCGGGCACCTGCATCTTCAACTGGTCGGCCTGATGACTGAGCGTGAGTTCTTCAAACGACGCTGCTGCCTCTGCGAACAGGATGATATTCAGCGAGTCGTAGGGCCAGTCGGGCAGCGAGACTTCCACCGTCTTCATGCCAAGCTTTTTCACGGTGTCGAGCGCGGCGCGGTCCACATCGGTTGCAGGATCGGTGTGCATCCACGCGGGGATGTAGCCAACGCACAGGCGGGTAATGTCGGCGGCGGAATCAAACGCCAGCTTGCTGGGAACGCTGGCCACGTCCGCCGGATCCGGGCCGCTGATAGCGTGCAACACCAGCAGGGTGTCTTCTACGGAACGTGCCATCGGGCCTAGCTTGTCGCAACTCCAGCTCAGCGTCATCGCTCCGGTGCGCGGGACACGCCCGAAGGTGGGGCGCAGGCCGGTGACGCCGCAACGCATCGACGGGCTCACAATGCTGCCCTGCGTCTCGCTGCCGATGGCAAAGCCCACGAGTCCTGCGGCGACCGCAGCTCCGGGGCCCGCGCTGGAGCCGGAGGATCCCTCTTCTAACAGCCATGGATTTTTGGTCTGTCCGCCAAACCAAATATCGTTCAACGCCAGCGCGCCCAGGCTGAGTTTGGCTACAAGCACCGCGCCAGCATCGTTCAACCGCGCAGTCACCGTGGCATCTTTGCCGGGCACGCGATTGCGATACGGCTCGGCGCCGTAGGTGGTGGGAATGCCGGCAGTATCGAGCAGGTCTTTCGCGCCCCAGGGAATGCCATGCAGCGGTCCGCGATATTTTCCCTCTGCGATCTCCTTGTCCGCGGCGCGCGCCTGCTCAAGCGCGTGATCGCGCGTCAAGGTAATGACGCAGTGCAGCGTCGGATCGAAGGCCTCCAGTCGCTTGAGGTAGATATTGGTGAGGCGCTCGGAGGTGATCTGCCGCGACTTGATCCACTCTGCGAGCCACGAGACGGGAGCGAAGGCGATGTCCTCCTCGCTGGCTGGGAGAGCGGGCGCGCGTGAGGCGCGCATTGCAAAGATATCCTTTGTAGGCCCACTGGCCGATCCCAGAAGTGTGGGATTCCACACCGTGGCGGGAGCGATGGATTCATCGAGAAGAAGTTTCCGTGGGCCGGTGCGGCGCTCGTAGACGGACGCAAGCGATTGCTGCCAGTTTCCGGCAGCCTGCGCAATGTCCTTGGGCGTCATCTCGACCTGCACCAGCTTTTCCGCTTCGGAGAAGGTCCGCGGCGAGACGGCTGGACCAACCGGCGGTGACGTTCCAAACGCAGGAGGCGCGCCCGGCGTCTTCCTGTTGCAACCTGTGCTGGCAGCGATTGCTACACTCATCAATCCCAACGAAGTGTTTGCGAGAAACTCCCGGCGTGACCGCGGCATCGCGCTCCTTTGGCAGACTTTAATTCTGCTCACTATAAGCAGATATACCACTGAGGGCCAAGCAGCGGGCGGTGCTTGTTGCGGCGAATGGGGAGTGTGAGCATCGGATTCAACTATGAGGCTTGAGCGTCTTCGGCGAAGGCGCGGAGGTAGGTGGGGCGGCGAGACGAGCGCGGAGCCAGGCGAGATCGGCGACGGTCCGGGGGCTAGTGACGAGGCCGGTACGTGAGCAAGAGTAAGCGACAAGATCACTGGTCTTCGTGTTGGGTGTAGTGAAGACGAGAAATTCGCCGCCTTTTCCAAAGAGCGGATCACCGCCGAGGACCGTGATCTCGGTGCCGGGATCGCCTTTGAAGACTTCTAGGACCTGGAGCCGGAGGTGATCCATGGGTTCAGCGTCAGTTCCATATCCCCGGGGCCGGATTCCCCAAGTCGGTGAGGGCTGGTCAAGAGCGACAGGGGTGATTTGGAGGACGAGGGCGCGGAAGACGAGCGGAGCGGAGTCGTATGCAGAGTTGATGGTTGGCGTGGCAGCACACCCTGCATAGATGGGGAGGGTGGAGGCGAAAACCAGGACGAGACATAAGACCCACGTGGACATGGTCAACACGTTACGCCGATGCGGCCGAAAGTCAATGGATAACTGGCTAGTTTTGTTCGAAGGCGCGGAGGTGGGATTCGGTGGGGCGCGGTGTGAGCAGGCTGACCAGCACCAGGCAGAGCAGGCTGGCGAGCAGCGCGGGGAAGATGGCGTCGCGGTCGCTAATAATGGCCGGCAAGTGCGTGTGGATGAAGGCGCTATCCCAGAAGACGGTGACGAAGGTGCCGGTGAAGATGGAAGCGACAGCGGCGGAGGCGGTGGCGCGTCGCCAGTAGAACGCAGCGAGAATGACGGGTGTGAGCGCGGCAGAGTAGATGGTGTAGGCGTAGAGGGCTTTCTTCAGGATGGACTCTGTGTGCAGGCCCTGGTAGAGCGCCCAGAGGCCCAGCAGGACGACCATAAGGCGGGAGACGAGGAGAACCTGCTTGTTTGTGGCTTGTGGTTTGAGGTAGCGCACGAAGAGGTCGTTGACCAGGTTGGCGGCGGGCGAGAAGAGGTAGTTGTTGGCAGTCGAGATGATCTTGGCGAAGATGGCACCGACCAGCAGTGCACCCAGAAGCATGAGAGGTTGCGACCCGCTGAAGGCGTGCAGGCCAGTGTAGGCGAGCACCTCGCGGGGGTGGACGTGGACCTCACCGGTGGGGAAGATGGCGGAGCCTGCGACGGCGAGGGCGACGATGACAACCTCAAGAATCACAGTGCCGACGATCCATCCGGCGACGGCGCGCGTGGCGTCTTTTTCGGACTTTGCCGAGAAGAATTTCTGGTACATGGACTGGTTGCCCAGCATCAGCAGGCAGGTGGGGAGAAAGATCTCCAGCGCGGAAGAGATGCGCTCGTGCGTGCCGTCGGGAAGCAGGTTGGGGTCGACGTAGCTGTTGAAGGGGTGAAGGTCGCCGAAGATTTGAAAGTGTGAGGCGGGAAGGGCAGCGCGGACGGCGGACCATCCGCCAAAGTTATGCAGCAGAACAGGCAGTGCGGTGCAGAGGGTAAAGGTAGCGAGCAGGCCGATGGCGACATCCATGTAAGCGACCGAGGACATTCCGGCGATGGCGGTGAACAGGATCACGAATGCGGCGATAAGATAGCGGCCATGGATGGCGGTGAGGTAGGCGGGAAAGATGAGGTGAAGGATGTCTCCGCCGCCGATGAACTGGTAGCTGGTGATGGCGGTGTAGGTGAAGAGGATAGCGAGAACGCCCAGGACACGCGCAGTCTGGTTGTAGCGCGTTTCCAGCAGGTCGGGGATAGTGTACTGGGCGAAGCGGCGGGCACGCGGGGCGATGAAATAAATGAGAGCCAGGCCGGCCCATCCTCCGGCAGCCTGCCAAAGGGCGGCGAAGCCGTGGCGATAGGCGTTCTCGGCGCCGCCAAGCAGCGAGCCGGAGCCGATCCAACTGGAGAGCAACGTGAAGACCAGGACGAAGGCAGGCAGCGAGCGTCCGGCGATGAGATAGTCGGCGCGGGTGTGGACCTTGCCCAGGCGGGTGAGTGAGACGGTGAGCAGAGTGAGGACGATGACGGCGAGCGTGTCGGCGTAGAGGTTCATGGAGGCTGGGGATCAGTGTACTGTTTTAGAGCAGGGAGCCATGCAGCGAATTGAAATGCGGCAGGAAGATCTGGTGTAGAGGTTCGCCAATCCCCGACGGAGCTATGGCTTGAACAATAGTGCGGAAGAACTGGCAGCGGAGGGTATCGGTAAGGGGCCGGGCGATGAGCAGACGCAGAGCCATGCGCTGCGGCGGACGCTTGGGCTGCGCGACCTGGTGCCGATGCAGATCCTACTGGTGGTGGGGGTCACATGGGCGGGGATTGCGGCACGGCAGGGCGGAACGCACGTATGGTTTTGGCTCGCCGCGATTCTCACACTGTTCGTGCCGCTTGCGGCAGTGACCGGTTGGTGTGCCCAGGTGTGGCCGCTCGAAGGCGGAGTTTACCAGTGGACAAAGTTCGCGTTGGGGCCGTTTGCCGGTTTCATGAGTGCATGGAACTTCGGAGTGTGGGCGCTGCTCGCGGTGTCGAACATTGGGATACTGACGGCGACCAGTCTCAGCTATGGTTTGGGACCACGGGCGGCCTGGATCGAGGACAACCACCCACTGATAGCTGGACTGACGATCGCGTTATTCCTCGTCATTCTCTTTGTGAACCTCCCAGGGTTTGGCATTGGCAGGTGGGTGTCGCACTTTGGCACCGCGGTAACGGTGCTGGTGACGGTACTGCTGATGGGGCTTTTGTTCGTCCATCCCCATGCCAGCACGATCCATCCGCATGTGAATCCGCAGGCACCGTTCAGTCTGGGCATGCCGGTGCTGACGCTGATGAGTTTGAACCTGTTCACAAAGATTGCTTTCAACGCGCTATCCGGGTTGGAGCAAGTCGCGGTCTTTGCTGGCGAGACGCGCAACCCTGGACGGGCCATCATGCGGTCAGCATGGATCGCGGCCCCGATCATCGCGGTGATTTATATCCTGATGACGGGTTCGATGCTGGCGTATATTCCAGCCGCGAAGGTCGATCTTACCGGACCGATTCCGCAGATTCTGGCCGCAGCGTTCGAGGGCGGCACTGGAACCGGCGTGCTCGAGTGGGGGTTGATTCTTGGCCGGGCGACGATCCTGGTGTTGGCGGTCGCGCTGGTGGCGCAGTACGCCGTAATGGTGGCCGAGGCGAGTCGGCTGCCGATGGTGGCAGGCTGGGACAAGATGATTCCGGCGTGGTTTACGCGGCTTGATCCGCGCTGGAAGACACCGACACGTTCCATCGCCGTTATTGTGTTGCTGGCAATTGGGATGGGTTTGTTGGCAACCTACGGAACCGGAGCGCAGGAGGCGTTCCAAGTGATCAACTCCGTCGCCAACGTCGGCTACGGAATTTACTACCTCATGATGTTCGCCATCCCCCTGTTGATCGGCGACCGGTTCGGTGTTCGGGCGGGGTTGTGGCTGAAGATAGCTGCTGTCAGCGGGCTTGCGGTCACGCTGCTGGCGATGGGATTCCTTGTTGTCCCAATCGTGGACGTGGCCAGCAAATGGCTGTTTGCTGCGAAGGTGGCGGGTACTGCTTTGATAATGAACCTGGTGGGGATGGCGGTCTACCGAAGGGGGACCCGGCATAGTACAGAGCGGGAGCTGGAGCCGAGTAGATAGAGCGGTTGCGCCGGTCATTGCTTGTACCCCCCCGGTGCAGGTAGCGTAAAGTGTTCAAAAATTGTTGGTTAAGCTCGTGCTAAGCGCGTGAGACGTATAAAAAGCGAAGGCCCGGCGGTTGGCCGGGTCTCACCGTCTCATCCTTACTAACTACTTTAATTCTACGCCTTCGGGCATACCTAGTATGCCAGCTATTTTATAGTTTTATATACTTTGTTTTCAATTATTTAGGTGGATTTTGGGGGTTCGATGGGATTGACAAGCGGATTTGCTGAGCAAATCCGCGAATCATTTTTTTGATGGAGTGGTGGAGTGCAGTACGGCTGCCAAAACCCATGTCTCAAAAGCGATATGCGGGGCACCCGCTTCGTGGTGGATTTCGGACCTGGGCCACCTGCCCATAAGGAAGGGGATTCGCCCAGGCGGCAAGGGTGGTTTAGAATATCGCTCTATGAAAAGGCGAACCGTATTGAAGGGGATGGGCGCGGGAGCGATGGCCTCCGCGATGGCTGGTATGGAGGCGCTGGCACAAACCGATGCCAAACCCAGCACGAACTCCAGCACTGGCGTGGTGTATGAGCTGCGCGTGTATCACACCTTCGAGGGAAAGCTGAACGACCTGCTGGCGCGCTTTCGGAACCATACGAGGACGATCTTCAATCGGCATGGAATCCATAGCGTGGTCTACTGGACGCCGACCGATGCGCCGCTGGCGGGCAAGACGCTGTTCTATGTGCTGCGCCATCCCAGCCGCGCGGCGGCTACTGCCAACTGGGCCGCGTTCCACGACGACCCTGAGTGGAAGCAGGTGAGTACAGCCAGCGAAGTGAACGGCAAACTGGTGGAGACGGTCGAATCGACCTTCCTGCAGTTGACGGATTTTTCTACGAAGATTTAGGGCTGTCCGGTCTACGGTTGAACGTATCAACTCGGAGGACGCGGAAAATAAAGTTTTGCAAGACCGCTACTTATTATCCCCTTGTGTAGTCAACTGGATTGGATCGCTTCACAGTGCCGCGTTGCGAGGTTGCCCGGGGTAAATCCCCTGAGCGACCAACAGCCGCGGCAGCCGCGGACGAGAGACCCAAGGGGCTGTCAGTCCGTTGTAAGGCTTTGATCTGTTCTCTGAGCTTTCTGCGGGACGACCCGGAGTAGAATCTACTCCAAGTCCCGTGGAGGGCTGCCATGCGAATCAACGGCTGTACTTATCTGCCGGTTCTGGTTCTGTTCGGACTATTTACCACCGTTCAAACTACGCAAGCCGCTGCCAAGCCAGCGCAGCCGGGTGCCAGCTCTCCCGTCACCTATCCGCAGATCGTTCGCCTGAGCTATGTGGAGGGGGATGTGCGCGTTGCGCGCGGCAAAGAAGCCGAGAAGCAGTTGGAAAGAGTTCCCGGCGAGACCACCGGGTGGGAGCAGGCCGTGGCCAATCTGCCAATGGCGACGGGCTATAGCGTGGCCACCGGCACAGGGCGGGCAGAGATCGAGTTCGAGGATGCATCGGTTGTCTACCTGGCGGACAACTCGGTGCTTGAGTTCTACGAGATCAGCACAACCGACGGCGTTCCGACCACGGAGATCGAGCTTCTATCCGGCACGGCGACCATGAATGTGGAGACCCTGTTCCCGGGCGAACGCTTTCAACTGAACACACCCAGTGATAACTTCACACTGCAATATCCGCAGAAGGCCTACCTGCGTGTCAACAGCTTCCTGGACGCCATCGCAGTAACTCCGCAGAAGAATGTGCCCTGGGACGCTCCGCTGAATAATTCCGTGGGCAAGACGATAACGGTACACAATGAACGGCAGGTATCGACTCCGGAGATGGATACGGCTGTCATGGCGGAGTGGGACAAGTGGGTTGCCGCGCGAGTGTCTGCCCGCGACGCACAGCTCGCATCCGCGATGAAGGACGCAGGCGTGACGGAACCGATCCCCGGACTGGTGGATCTGAATGGGCAAGGGAAGTTCTTTGCGTGCGCGCCGTATGGAACCTGCTGGGAACCGACCGAGGGATGGAATGGACAGGCGGAGGAGGCTAAGGTTGTGTCGCAGCCTGTTGCGCAGGGTGCGGCGCAGCCCTCTGCGCAGGGTTACCAGTATCCAGCCGAGCAGAATGCTACACAGCCCGCTGCACCGGTCGAACGCGTAGCACCGAGCGACGACCAGCAGACTCCTCCAGTCGCGGGCAATGTATTCGCTGTGCCGACACCCTTTGAGCAATCGCAGAAGGGGCAGGCTTATCTGGCGAGCCATCCGGGAGCAACGATGTGGACCGAGGATTACACGATGCCGTGCATGGATTATCCGATTGCCGATCTGAAGGCAATCGATCCTGTTACCGGCAAGGAGGTGGAGGTCGATAGCATGATTGACACTTCCATCCTATATCCAAGATTTGCTGGATATGCGCGACTCGGTCGTAGCTTCGGTGTGGGAGGCGCGTACCTCTTTGCAGGTTATGGCAATACGTTTGGATCCCCATGGGATTGGGCGGTCTGCCATGACGGCAGCTGGGTCCGCTGGCAGCACCACTATGCGTGGGTGGCGGGGACCAAACGGCACCATAAACCTCCCGTGCGCTGGGTAAAGAGCGGACGACAGGTGGGCTTTGTGCCACTCCATCCCAAGGATGTGGCGGGCAAACTGCCGATCAACATGAAGGATGGGATCATCCTGCCAACCAAGAAGGGAGATGCCATCGGCCTGAAGCATGCCGACTTGCAGCAGGGTAAGCCGGTCGAGCTGCTGGCAGAGGGGCCGAAGGAGTTTCGCGATACGGAGGTGGCATTGCTGAAGATTGCGGACGCACCGCAGGAGGAAGCCTATTCTGCATTCTCGGCACTTGGGTGGAAGTCTGTGCCGGCCACAAAGAGCAAGGTGAAGAACAGCTATGAGAGCGGAACAAGTTTTGCGATGAAGGGGCCAGGGGCACCCATGACCTTCGATCGCAAGACGCAGAGCTTTGTGGTGGCCCAGCCGGAGACACAAAGCGGCAGGACGAGCACAGTGGAAGTGCCAGTGGGCGGACGGGTTGGCAGCGTCCAGGCGGGCGGCAATGGCATGACGACGATGCGACCATCCGTCAACAACGGCGCGCAGAGCTATGGCGGAACGCAGAGATCCGGCAGCACGCAGAGCTATAACGGCACGCAGAGCAGACCGACGACCACGATGGGGAGCAACACGAATAATGGCAGCTCGACGAGGACATACACCCCTCCGCCATCGTACTCTGCGCCTGCACAAAGTTATTCCGCGCCTGCACGTTCGTACTCGCCGCCTCCTGCGCCGTCTTACTCGTCGCCGCCTGCGTCCTCGAATAACGGCGGGTCAACGCACCGGTAAGGACGGGTTGGGCGCCGGTACGAGCATGAATTCGAGGAAGAAGGACTAAGCGAGGTTGTGCTCCGCTCATTCCGCGTAGCCTGCGAAATGGATGGGGCGAAGCAACCCACCCTGCGGCAATCACACTGCCGCGAGGAGGGGGACACCTTCAAGAGCACGGTTGCAAATTCTCCGTTACAATCGTTGAAACAGGGCCCCCAACAAATCAAAGACGGAGAACTTCCATGACTGACGCTTCCGCGGATTTCTTTCTGGCCCTCGATGGCCGGCTCGACCGCTACGACCTGCTGCAGCATCCCTTCTACCAGGCCTGGTCGAAGGGTGAACTGACGCGTGAGGACCTGCGCGAGTATGCCGCAGAGTACTGGCACCATGTATCGGCGTTCCCGGCGTATCTGAGCGCGCTGCACTCGCAACTGCCGGACGGCAAGCTGCGCCGCGTGGTGCTGGGCAACCTGGCCGAGGAAGAGGGTCTGCACGATGGCATCCCGCACAGCGATCTGTGGATGGACTTCGCCCGTGGAATGGACGCGCAGGAAGCCGGTGTGCGGGCGCGTGAGATCGGGCCGCAGACGCGTGCCCTGCTGGAGCAATTCCGCAAGGCCATGATGGGAACGCCTGCCGCTGCGCTGACCGCGCTCTATGCGTACGAATCACGAGTGCCGGCGATTGCGAAGACCAAGGCCGAGGGACTGGAGCGGCACTATGGCGCGGACGACGAGGCGCGACGCTACTTCACCGTGCACAGAACGGCGGATGTGCATCATGCGCGGGTGTGGCGTAATGCGCTGGCGGCCGAGCTTGCCGCGCATCCGGAAGAGACCGAGGCCGCATTGGCTGCGGGTGAGGATGCGGCACGCGCGCTGTGGGCAACCCTGGACGGCATCGAGAGCGCACGACAGGCGCGGTTGGTTGCCGCGGCCTGATGCGTGCAACGGGCTGCCGGGTGCGGACCATCGAGAGAGCGTCTCTGGTGCTGGTGTTGGGGACTGCGCTCGCTCTACCGGCGACGGCGCAGGAGATTTGGCGCTTCGACCAGACGGCGGCGCTGGGCGGTCATGCGACGCATGTGCTTGGCCATCCGCAGGTGATTGCGACGGAGTATGGCAACGCGGTCGCCTTCAACGGCGTGGACGATGCATTGCAGGTCGATGTGCATCCGTTGGCGGGCGCGGCGACGTGGACGTGGGAGATGATCTTCCGTCCGGACGCGGATGGAGCGGCGGCGCAGCGCGTCTTTCATCTACAGGCAAGAGACCCGGCGACGGGGGTGGATACGAATGACCGGATGCTCTTCGAGATTCGGATTGTGAAGGGACAATGGTGCCTGGACAGCTTCGCCACCTCGGCAGGGCACGGTGCCACGCTGCTGAACTGCGATAAGCTGCATCCTCTGGGCCAGTGGTTTCGCGTGACGGCGGTGTACGACGGGACGACGTTTAAGAACTACGTTGGCGACGAAGAGCAGGGCGGGGCTGCGCTGACGCTTACGCCGCAGACGGCTGGCCACTCCTCGGCCGGCGCGCGGGCCAATCTGCAAGACCACTTCAAGGGAGCGATTCTGGAGGCCCGGTTTACGTCGCGGGCGCTTGCAGTGCAGGATTTTCTGAAGATGCCTCCGACCCATGGAAATTGACCTGAGCGCGTAGGCAGGTGCGTCGATACCCTACCATGGAAGCTGTGAGCCGATTCTCTACACGCACTGCATGGGACTCCGCTGAGAGCAGCTACGCCGCAGCGGTGCGTGAGGCGCGCGCGCCGGGGCGACGGGTCTACGACCTGACGGTGTCGAACCCCACGCGGTGCGGCTTTCATTACGATGCGGAAGCACTGCTCGGTCCGTTGCGAGATATGCACGCGCTGGTTTACGATCCCGATCCGCGCGGCATGGTGAGCGCCCGCAGGGCAGTTGCGGGCTACTACCTGGGGCATGGTGCGCGTATTTCGGTGGATGATTTAGTCCTGACCACCAGCACCAGCGAGAGCTACAGTTTCCTCTTCCGCCTGCTCTGCAACCCCGGCGACGAGGTGCTGGTGGCGCAGCCCAGTTACCCGGTATTCGACTTCCTCGCCGACCTGGATGACGTGCGCCTGCGCCCCTACCCGCTGTTTTACGACCACGGGTGGTGGATCGACTTCAGTGAGCTGGAGCGGGCCATCACTCCGCGCACGCGCGCGATTCTGATCGTCCATCCCAATAATCCGACCGGCCACTGGACCGGCGCCAGCGAGAGGGAACGGTTGGAGGCGATCTGCGCGCGGCATGGAATCGCGCTGATTGTGGACGAGGTCTTCCTCGATTACCCGTTGCGCGAGTTGACGCCGCCGCCAAGCAGCTTTGCCTGCGGAGCGCATCCGGCGCTGACCTTCGTGCTCAGCGGCCTGAGCAAGATTGCAGGGCTGCCGCAGATGAAGGCAGCCTGGATCGCTGCGCTGGGGCCGGAGCGCGAGCGGGCCGAGGCACTGGCACGGCTGGAGATTGTGGCGGACACATTTCTATCGATGAATGCGCCGGTGCAGTTGGCAATGCCGTCGTGGCTGGGGGGAAGGGCTGCGATTCAGGGGCAGATTCTGGAGAGGGCTCGCGGGAACCTGGCCAAGCTGAGGCGCATCGCGACGGAGTCTCCGGGGCGGCTGCAAGTGATGCAGGTGGATGCCGGATGGAGTGCGGTGCTGCGCTTACCCGGCTGCGTCGGTGAGGCGGAGTGCGCGGAGCGGTTGGCGCGCGAGCGGGGAGTGATCGTGCACCCCGGCTCGTTCTATGGGATGGCCGATGCTGATCGGGTTGTGGTCAGCCTGATCGGCCCAAGCGCGGACTTTGAAGCCAGCATTCAACGAGCCATTGCGTGAGTTTTCCACATGTGGAAAAGCTCATGTTTCGCATGAACATAAATAATAAACGGTAGCGTGTAATAGTTCGTTTTCTGATTTCAATAAACTTTATAAATAATTGTTTTATTGATAGCTAAGTCAAGAATGGATTGGACAATCGTTCGTCGCCAATCGTCGTCTTTGGCCCGTGGCCGGGAAGCACTACGGTCTCATCGGGCAGTGGAAGCAGCTTGCTGTGGATGGAGCGGAGGAGCATGGGGCCATCGCCGCCGGGCAGGTCGGTGCGTCCGATGGAGCCGGCGAAGAGAGTATCGCCTGCCAGCAGCAGGCTTTGGGTTGGAAGGTAAAGACAGACACTGCCCTGGGTATGGCCGGGGGTGTGCAGGATGCTGCCGGAGAGAGCTGGCGGTCCGTTGCTGACGGCCCCGATGGAGATGACCTTGCCCTCGTCGAGGGTGTCGTCCGGTGGGCGAACTTCGGGCGTTTGGATTCCAAGCCATCCTGCCTGGACGGCCATCATTTTGACCAGCGGAAGGTCGTTCTGGTTGTAGAGGACGGGAGCGCCGGTGAGTGTCTGGAGGCGCGCGGCACCGGCGATGTGGTCGATGTGCGCGTGAGTGATGAGGATCTGTTTGACGGTGAGTTTGTGGCGCTGCAGGACGGCGAGGATACGTGGAATCTCGTCTCCGGGATCGACGACGATGGCCTCGCCGGAGGCTTCGTCGCCCAGGATGGAGCAGTTGCACTGTAGCGCGCCGACGGGAAGAATTTCGTGGATCATGATGGGCCTGCGATGAGCAGGGAGGCGGCCGAGGCTACTTCTTCGGCGTGGACTGCTGGGTGGGCGTCCCTGAGAGAACGGAGTGGTCGGCGCTGGAGCGAGAAAGCAGTACGGTGAGCGAGATGGAGATGATCATGAACAGGACCGCGCCCCACGTGGTGAGCTTGGTGAGCAGGTTGGCCGCGCCGCGCGGGCCAAATGCCGTTTGCGAACCCTGTCCGCCGAATGCGCCGGCGAGGTCGGCGGACTTGCCCTGCTGCAGCAGCACAACTCCGATCAGAAACAGACAGATGATGACATGAATGACAACCAGAAGAATGAGCATTGGTGACTTTGAATGACCTCGGAACTTGAAGTAATAGTGTATCACTGCGGTGTGTTGCGGGGCGCATGAGTTAAGATGGTTCGGATGCCTCAACACTCCGTAATTGCCTACCTCTTTCCCGGCCAGGGCTCGCAGTCCGTGGGCATGGGCCGCGACCTCTACGCCAACTTTGCCGCGGCGCGCGCGGTCTTCGACGAGGCCGACGAGGCGCTGGGCTTCGCTCTGTCGCAGATCGTCTTCGAAGGACCGGAGGAGACGCTGCGCCTGACGGAGCACACCCAGCCAGCGATCCTGACCGTGTCCACGGCTGCGGTGCGCGTATTGACCGAGGCGCTGGGTTTTGCGCCGAAGTTTGCGGCGGGACACTCGCTGGGCGAGTACTCTGCGCATGTGGCGGCGGGGACGCTGACCTTTGCCGATGCGGTGCGCGCGGTGCGCCTGCGCGGACGATACATGCAGCAGGCGGTACCGGCGGGCGAGGGTGCGATGGCTGCGATCCTGGGGCTTGATCCGGGGCTGATTCGGGTGATCTGCGAGCAGGTAGAGGACCAGTTGACTCCGCTGCCGGGCGATCCGGAGGCCTTGAAGTTTGTGCCGGGAAGCGCTGTGGTATCGCCCGCCAATCTGAACTCGCCGGGTCAGACGGTGATCTCAGGCGCAGTGGCCGCGGTGGAGCGCGCAGCGGAGTTGTGCAAGCAGGCTGGGGCCAAGCGCGCAGTAATGCTTCCAGTCAGCGCGCCCTTCCACTGCAAGCTGATGCAGCCGGCGCAGGAAGCGCTGGCGAAAGATCTGGCAGGCGTGGAGTTCCGCGATCCAGCGTTTCCGGTAGCGGCAAATGTGAGTGCCGCGCTAATCACTTCAGGCAGTGCCGCGCGCGACGCGCTGGTGGCACAGGTGACCGGGGCCGTGCGCTGGGTGGAGTGCATTGAGCTGCTGACCGCGCAGGGAGTGACGCAGTTCATCGAGGTTGGGCCGGGACGCGTGCTGAGCGGGCTGTTGAAGCAGATCGTGGGCAAGGACGCCGCGCCCGCGCTCAATGTGGAGGATTCGACGTCGCTGGAGAAGACACTGGCGGGGCTTGAAGGAAGCTAGACTCGCGATTAATCTGCTATGGTTCTTTGGCAAGGCTGTTAAAGGTCAATCAATGAGGGTTGCCGGTTCTGTTTCAATTGTGGTCCTCCTAGGAGCAGTGGTTGCGACCTGTGGAGTAGCAGCGGCGCAAACATCTATCGCGCCGCAGCAGGCAGGCGAGCGTGCACAAGAGGTCGCGGGAGTTTCGCTGGGCACGCCGGTGGAGGCTGCTCCGGAGTTTGAGGTGGCAACCGTCAAGCCCAGCGATCCGGATGCGTGCTGCGCACGGACTTGGGGCCGCGACGGGCGGCACTTTGCCACGACCAACTCGAATCTGAGATACCTCATACAGTGGGCATTTAACCTCCAGACCAAGCAGGTCGTTGGAGGTCCTGTATGGATGGACCAGGACCGATTCGATATTGTCGGCGAGATAGATGGTACGCAGACGCCGATCGACCGCCAATGGAAGGTCGCAATGCAGAAGTTGCTCGTGGAGCGTTTCCAGATTCAGTCGCATCACGAGACCAGGGAGATGTCTGCCTACGCCCTGATAGTCGCCAAGGGAGGGCCAAAGCTGGCCAAGGGCGATGACGATCCCGAACATTTGCAAAGGATGGGCTTCAGTGGAGGGGTTGGGCAAACGATGTATGGGAACGGGGTAAACGCATCCATCGCCGACTTCATTGGCGAGTTGCAGCGCATTGTGCTGGATCGGCCCGTGGTTGATCGCACGGGACTCACTGGAAAGTTCAATATTCAGATTGAATTCACCCGCGAAGACGCACTGTCGCTCGGCATGACGCAACTGCCAGACAATGCAGCGCCCAACCTGCTGGACGCACTACAGCAACAGCTTGGAATGAAACTGGAAGTGGTAAAGGCGCCAGTGGATGTGCTGGTGATTGACCACGCGGAACAGCCCTCGGCAAACTGACGCAACCTGGGATCGCGTAGATTGGAGAGAAGAGGGCCAGGGCATGAAGCAACCAAGGACAAAGTTAGTTGACCGCATCACCGCTGCTTTCATCAATCAACCCTACCTTCGTGCGGCCATGACAGTGATGTTCGGTCTATTGGCATCACTGTATATTCGTCCGCACGATGCTGACATTGCTTATCGCATTCTTGGTTACTGCTTCCTATTTATGGTGATTTTTAACCTCTATTTCCTGGCCAGGGCCGTTGATACGTTGCATGTCGAAGACAAAGTCCCTCGACCTGACGAACTCGTGGGAATGCATCTTGAGCAAAAGTGAGAATGCACACGATCTCAACGTGCGTGATCCACAGCGTAGAACATGCAACAACAAGTACGAAATACGGGGATTTTTCGCTCTGCTCAGAATGACAAGTCTCAAGGAGGATGCAGATGCAGGCTGGCGATGTGGTGGAGAATTTTACGTTGCAGAACCAGGATGGGGTTGAGGTTTCGCTGCGGGATTTGAAGGCTAGCCCGGTGGTGCTGTTCTTCTATCCGCGGGCCGATACGCCGGGCTGCACGCTGGAGTCGTGCGGGTTCCGCGACATTTTTGCGAAGTTCAAGAAGGCCGGGATCGTGGTGCTGGGCATCTCGCGCGATACGGTTAGGGCGCAGAAGAAATTCAAGGAGAAATACGATCTGCCATACGATTTGCTGGCCGATCCGGAGATGGTACTGATCAAACGCTACGACCTGCTGAAGCAGAAGACCATGTATGGCAAGCCGGTGACGGGCGTGGAGCGGACGACGTATGTGATCGGGCCGGACACGGGGAAGGGACAGCGGCTGCTGCATGTGTTTCCCAAGGTGACTCCGGCGGGGCACGCGGAGGAAGTCTTTGATCTGTTGAAACAAAACGGGGCATTGCTGAAATCGAGTGCTGCGACAAGGAAGAAGTCCTCATGATTGGGGAGGTTGCTGCGGGTGCGGCGGCGCTAGGTCTGGCCGTTGGCGGCTTCACGTATGCGTCGCTGTCGCCTACGTCGCAGATCTTTGGACGGACGCTGATCGCAGGGCACGATGCAGACGAGGTTGCATTGACCTTCGACGATGGGCCGAACGATGCGGCCACACCGCAGTTGCTCGACGTGCTGGCGCGGCACGGCGTGCGCGCGACATTTTTCGCGATGGGAGATTTTGCGCGCGCGAGGCCGGAGATTGTGCGCGATGTGGTCTCTGCCGGACACATTCTGGGCAACCACACCATGAGCCATCCGCGACTGTCGACCGAGAGTGCTTCACGGATACGGCGGGAGCTAGCGGATTGCAATGCCGTGATCGAGGACATTACCGGCTCGGCGGTGACGTTCTTTCGACCGCCGTTTGGGGCTCGGCGGCCGTATGTGTTGCGCGCGGCGCGGGAGCTGGGGCTGACACCGGTCCTGTGGAATGTGACGGGGTACGATTGGAATCCCATTGGTGTTGATGGGGTACTGGCCAATCTGGACCAGGGAATTGCGAGGAACCGGCTGCGTGGGCGAGGGTCGAATCTTTTGCTGCACGATGGTGGGCATCGTGGGATGGGCGCGGCGCGGATGGATACAGTGAGAGCGGTGGATCGACTGCTCTCTGCGCGGCTGGATGCTGATAGACGGGGAACGGGGACGCGATTCGTGGCGGTGGATGCGTGGGCGCGAGAGTAGACAGAATAAATTCGTAGTTTCTCCCGAGCAAAATCTGCATTTCAAAGATCAGGTCCGCGGCTAAAGCCCTCGCAATTTACGCCGTTATTCATGGGGCTGAAGCCCCATGTTCCCTCCGTGTCGCGCTTACGCGCGATATCCCACCCATCGCAATATAACCGCGATGGATGGGGCACCCGCTTCTCATCTAGGTACAGTTGCGGCGGTTTGCGCGGGGCCGGATGGGGCGGTGAGGGCGAGCAGCGCGGCGCCGAGGGCGAGCGCACCGATGGCGTAGAGTCCGCCGGCGAAGCTGTGGGTCATGTCGCGCAGGAGGCCGGTGAGGTATGGGCCGAGGAACCCGCCAAAGCCTCCGATGGTGGTGATGGTGGCGACCGCGCCGGCTGCGGCTGCGCCACCCACCATGCGTGTGGTCAGTGCCCAGAACGGGCCCATGGTGCTCCACAGGCCGATGGCGACCAGCGACATGGCGACCAGCGCGATGGGAATGTTACCTGCGCGCGCGGCCCACACGAAGCCGGCGGCGGCCAGCGTCATGCATCCGGCGATATGCCAGCGGCGTTCATTGGTGCGGTCTGAAGTGCGGCCGATGACGACGGTGAAGATGGCTGCCAGCAGATACGGCAAGGTGGCGTAGCGTGCGATGAGGCTGGCACTGGCGACCGCGGCTCCCTTCTGCGAGAGGCTGCTAAGAATGAGAGGCATCCAGAGATTGACGATGTAAACGCCGATCTGAATGATGATGTAGACGCCGGCCAGAAGCCATACGGCGGGCATACGGAAGGCATCCAGCAGACGATGCTGCTCGGTTGCGCCGTATCGGGCCTGGTCTTGCGCAAGCTCACCCTTGAGCCAGCGCTTCTCTTCAGGCGACAACCACGAGACTTTATCGGGCGAGTCCTTCAGGATGAAGAGCACGGAGATGCCCAGCAGGACGGTGGGCACTCCTTCCATCAGAAAGAGCCACTGCCAGCCGCTGAGTCCGTGGAAGCCGTCGAGCTTAAGCAGTGCGCTAGCCAGGGGCGCGCCGACCACTCCGGCCAGCGAGGTCGCGGTCATAAACAGAGCGACGGCGCGTGCGCGTTCATGCGAAGGGAGCCAGAAGGTGAGGTATAGCAGCATCCCCGGCACAAAGCCTGCCTCGGCCACGCCCAGCAGCAGACGCAGCAGATAGAAAGAGTGCGGCGTTGCCATAAACACCATACTGGCGGAGATAAAGCCCCACGAGATCATGATGCGGGCAATCCAGAGGCGCGTACCCACGCGGCGTAGGAGCAGAGTGCTGGGCAGGTCGCAGAGCGCGTAGCCGAGAAAAAAAATACCCGCGCCAGTGCCGTAGACCGTGTTGCTGAAGTGCAGTTGACGCTGAATGTCCATGGCCGCGAATCCTACGTTCACGCGGTCCACATAGGCAGCGATGTAGAGCACAAACATGTAGGGGATGAGACGGCGGGTGATGCGCCGGTAGAGCGCGCGCGGGTCAATGGGCGCGGAGTCGGCCGGCTCCGTGAGAACTTCCATGGGATTAATGTACAGGTTCGAGTTTCGAGGCGCGGGGTTCGGCGGTCGGAGCTGGGTTGGCTGGTGCGGTTTCCGTTGCGTTCGTCATGGTACCCCCCCCCGGGGCGGTAGCGTAAAGTATTCAGAAAATGTTGTTTAAGCTCGTGCTAAGCGCGCGAGACGTATTAAATGCGAAGGCCCGGCGGTTGGCCGGGTCTCAGCTTGGTTTTGCTTACTGATTTAATTGTACGGTTTGGAGGGAAACTACTATGCCAAGTATTTCTAGTTTTTAAGTGATTGGTTGGATAGGGGTTAGGGGGAATTTGGAGAGTTGAGGGGCTTGACACGGAAAGTTGCTAAGGTTCTTGGAGAAAGAAAGTGCGGCGGTGAGCTGTGTACACAAACCCACATCTCAAAAGCGAGATGTGGGGCACCCGATTTTGTGAACTATTTCAGACCTGGGGCAACCGCCAGGATGAGTTGCGTCGGGCTGGAGCTATAGATCGGGCCTTCAGCCCTCTTGGGGCTGGTCTGCCGTCTACCTAGGCCTACGGCCCAGGCTATTATCGGACGCGCCTTTGGCGCTTGCCAGGCAACAGCAAAAGCAGAGGCAAAAGCAGAAGCAGAGGCAAAAGCAGAAGCAGATTCCTCCGCTTCGCTGCGGAATGACAAATAATAGCGCCGCGGATTGACGAACAAAAGAACAAGGGCCAATGCGGGGATTCTTCCCCTTCGGCTTCGCTCAGGGTCAGAATGACAAGCAAGACAGCAAGGGCAAATACGGAGATTCTGGCTTCGCCAGAATGACGAACTAGGTGGTGTGGGCCTCGGCGGCGAGGATTTTTTGTTTGCGCTGGAGGCCCCAGCGGTAACCGGTGAGGCTGCCGTCGGCTGCGACGGCGCGGTGGCAGGGGACTGCGAGTGCGACGGGGTTGGCGGCGCAGGCTGCGGCGACGGCGCGGGCGGCGGTGGGCTTGCCCAGCTCGCGGGCCAGGGCGGAGTAGCTGCGCGTCTGACCTCGCGGCACCTGTTGCAGCGCGCGCCAAACCCGCTGTTGGAAGGCGGTGGCGCGGATGTCGAGCGGGAAGGTGGCGGCCAGGGGATGCTCGGTGGTCTGGCTAAGGACGAAGGCGAGAGCCTCTGAGAGCCAGCCGGTGTTGCCCTTGGCGGGGACGAGCTGAGCCTTGTTGAAGCGCTGTCGCAGGTCGGCGAGGAGCTCGGTGTCATTGCGTCCGAAGAGTATGGCGCAGATGCCGGCATCGGTGGCAGCGGCCAGCATTCGGCCCAGCGGGCTGGGAGCGGTGGTGTAACGGATCAGGAGACCTGCTCCGCCCGCGCGCAGCGTGCGCGGAGTCATTCCCAGGGAGTCCTGGCTGGACTCGTAGAGTCGGCTGGAGGAGCCGAAGCCTGCCTCGTAGATAGCATCGGTGATGCGCTTGGCGGCTTGCTGCGGTTTGTTAGCGGATGCGCCAGTAGGCCGGACGGTTGGCTTAATTAATGATGCGGACGGGCGCAGGGCGTCTTTGAAATGGGCGACGCGCTGTGCGCGAGCAAACTCGCCGGGGCTGACACCGAGGACGCGGCGAAATCCGCGCAACAGGGTGAGACGGCCGACGCCGGTGGCGCGGGCCAGGTCGGCCAGGCGGGTGCGTTCCGTGGCGTGTTCCGCCAGGTACTCGCTGGCGGCGGCGATGACGGCGGCCTGGGGGTCGGGACGAGCCGTGGCGCGGTCTGGCTGGCAGCGCTTGCAGGCGCGAAATCCGGCGAGCTCCGCGGCGGCGGCGGTGGAGAAGAAGCGAACGTTCCTGCGCGCGGGACGACGGCTGGGGCAGCTTGGACGGCAATAAATCCCGGTGGATTGGACGGCATAGAAGAACTGTCCGTCGGCGCTGGCATCGCGCGCCAGCACCTGCTGCCACTGGCGGCCGGGGAAAAAACTTGGCACAACCAATGGGGGGGCAGGATTCGACGGCTGGGCGGACGCATTCCCGTGGCTGGGTTGGTTCTGCGCCGCATTGCTGCTGTGCTGTGGGTGGGGCATGATCTGCGCTCTCCTACCAGTATCGTCTCTCATGCCACTTCGCGCGACACTCCGCAATGTTCAGAGAACTTGCTGGCGGGCCGGATCCGAAGGCATATCCAGATAGGGTCCATGGTTCCCCGCCGAGCCGGGCGAGTTGCGTCGGGGACGCAGCAGGAAGACCACTCCGTTCGAGAAGAGTTCCTCATCCGGATATTGGATCAAGTCCTGACGTATCTCCGGCGTCATGAACTGACTACCCAGGTTGGGGCGGACGCAGGTCTCCTGGAGTATGTCGAAATGCATGGAGAAGAGTTTGCGATAGTCGGCGAGGCTCAGTTTATTCAGATAGGTATTGGCGGGGTGCCGATTTTTGCGCAGGTGCTCCCAGGGCTCGGTGAGGCGATTCCTCTGTTGGTTGAGGGTGTGGGGATACCACTCGATGTGATGGCCTCCGCAGATGCCGGTGTAGACCATTGGTTTGACATAAGCCACGCCATTGGGGTCCATACTGGCGGCCATGATGGGGAGGATGCGTTGCAGGGCGCCGGGTGGAATATGCTCGAAGACGTCCTCGGAGAAGATGTAATTTGCGCCATGATGCCGGGCCCAGAAGTCCTCGCTTGCGGCATTGCCCACAACGAGGCGTTGGGGAGCAAGCTGCACGGTCTTGCCGCGTTGCCGGGAGAGATCGGCAAGCAATGCGCGGCGCAGTTGGCGTTCGTTGATGAACCAGCGAGTGACGGTTTTGAGGGCGCGCTCCCAGCCGTTCTTTCGATAGACGCGCAGGAACTCCCCCGGAGTGCCGCGCAGGATGGGCTGGTCGAGGTCGATTCCTGTGATGTCCACGCCCTGCCCGAAGAACCAGATGAGCCGGTTGGGGCGCGCTCCGTAGCCGATCTCAATCACCTTGCATGCGGTAAGAGAGCGGCCCAGAACCTTTTGCGCGGCTTGGTCGTGCTGGAGGTAGGAGGCCTGAAGATCGGAAAAGTCGCGGTTGCCGGCGTCCGCCAGGGAAAGACGTACCAGCGCAAGCCACTCTCGAATGCGGTCCAGGGAGGAAGTCGACTTAAGCGACGACTTGGAGTCAGTCATAGATCAGGCTGGCAAAACTAGGTGGATCATAACATGGTGCGCGGTTGGTTCTTGCGTAAGATATGGATACGAACCGCTCAAGAGTTGCTGGACCGCGCGATCACCGTGGACCTGCGAGCAGCGAGGAAAGGAATAGGCAGAGAGATGCGAAGCCCGCACAAAGTAGCTCGACTCCTGCTTGCGTTTGTTGTCTGCTCGACGATTTATTCCGACTACTGGGAGTACAGCAGGCAGTACCACGTCAATCCGGAGACATGGATGGATGTGGTGCGCGGGACGGCGGACGCTCCGCAACAGTACCGCATTGGAGTGGCGTGGGCGGCGGACCTGATGCGGCGGCATGGGCCCATGGGTCTGCGCCACGGCTTCACGCTGATTGATCTCTTCTGCGCCGCGTTTGCGGTGTTTCTTCTTTTCTCACTGTTTGAGCGCTCGGCGGCGTATCGCGCGATGGACGAACGAACGCGCTGGTTTGGCGCGGCTTGTTTCGTTTTTTTGACGCAGTACTACTTTGCGTGGATCACGTGGTATCAGAGACCGGAGACGATGGCCAGCGTGGCTGTGCTGGCGGCGACGCTATGGCTGCTGACGGTGCGGCTGCCGCTTGCCAGGACTGCTTCGATCGCGGTGCCATCACTTGCGATGCTGGCGCTGGCTGCAATGCAGGGGTTCATTCGCCCCGATGTTGTCTTTGCAATGCATCTAGGGATTCTACTGGTGTGCCTGACGCGCGCCGACGAAGGGTTTGCTCTTCCCCGCGGAGTGCAGGCGGCCACCAGTGTTCTGGCAATGCTGATTGCCGGCGGCATCCAGTTTTATCTGATGCATGTGGCGTATCCCCATGCAGGCTACGGAACGACGCCCATGTTCCAACTGCTGTTGAATTTGACGCACCCTTTGCGCTGGATTCCATTCGCGCTTTTTATGATGCCGTGGGCGTGGGTGGTGACGATGCTGGCGCGAAGACGCTCGACGGCCCAGGCCCCTGGACTGGCCCTGGTTGCGGGCTCGGCGATCTATGTGGTCCTGTGGGTGATTGTGGGCAGCCTGGATGAGGTGCGCATCTTTCTGCCTTATGCAGTGGCCGTGATCCCGCTGACCTGTGTGTGCGCGATGGAGCGGTTTGCCGCGGTCGAGGACGCGGTACTATAACGAGGGGATTGAGACGAACTTGCCGGGTACAGGCCCCCTTGTGCAGCCAAAGGAGACGATGAACGACGCGCCCTCAGCTTGCCTTCATTGCCCGGACGGAGTTGCGGACTGCGAGACGACCGCGGCGAGCGCAGCGCAGGCGAAGGCAGAGCAACGTTTCTGGAACTGGACCGCGCTGGGGCTGGGAATCCTTGCCTTCGTCAAAGGGATTCGTCTGCCGAACTCGTGGGCTTACACGCAGGCCCAGATGGACTACGGCGCAGGATTTACTCGCCGCGGCCTCTTCGGGAGCACACTTGGGCATCTGCTGCAACTGAATCTGTACGGCCACTTCGTAGTGGCCTCAACCGTACTGCTGCTGTTGCTGTTTGCGGTACTGGCGTTGCTGGCGCGCAGCTCGAAGCTGTCCGAGCGAATGCCTCCGGGCGAGCTGCTGGCGGTGTACGCCTCCAGTTACAGCGTGAGCTATCTGGCGCATCTTAACGGGTACCTCGACATTCCGCTGGCTCTGCTGTGCGCCGGACCGCTGTTTGTACGACGAACCGGCTGGCGTCTGGCGGCGGCGGCTTGTTGCACTGTGGTGGGCATACTCATCCACGAGCAGTTCTTCTTCGCATTTCTTCCCTTGTTGATGATCAGCATCCTGTTTGGAGCGGCCACAGCCAGGACGGCAGCAGAACGGCGGCTGGCCTGGGTCGGCGGGGCCCTGCTGGCATTGCTGGGTCTGGGTTTGATGATGAACTTCGCGCGTCAGGGCCCGATCTCTGAGGCACAGAGCGAGCAGATGCGTCAGACGATCACGCTCAGGGCCGATGGCGCGCTCAACACAGAGGTATTCAAAGAGGGTTCTTTGACGCCTCAGGAAAACCTGGGGATTATGCAGTCGGTGTGGAGACGGTCTACCTACCTGCCGGCGCAGGTGGAGAGCCTGTTGCTGTTTGGCCCGACGACCGTAGTGCTCTCCTGGGCGACGCTGCTGCTGCTGCGGCGATGGAAGCCGGGGAAGCAGCGCTGGCTCTACACGGGAGTGTTGCTGGCAACGCTTGCGCCGTTGAGCCTGCACCTGGTGGGGTGGGACAAGAACCGCTGGAATGAGATCCTGTGCCTGAACGCGTTTTTGCTGCTGCTGCTGGTCTCGAGGTTGGCGGGCGGTGAGCCGGTTCGGCTCCCTGTGTGGTTGCGGCGAACATGCCTGTTGGTGATGCTGCTGAATATGGCTTCGGGCGGGGGGATGCTGGACGGACGGCATATACGGCCGTTCCCGTTTATGCGCAGTCCGGATGCCGCGGTTGCCACGGCTGCCGCAATTAACCGCTAGACGAAGGTGCTACTGGTCCGCGGGCTGGATTCGCCAGAAACTGACCTGGCCCTGTTGGGTCCAAAGCAACTGCTTCAGGTCCAGTCGCAGACTTCCGACGTAGGAGTGCGGGACGCGGGAGAATACGTCGACACGGACCGGCATCCACGTTTCGGGGCCGGTCTGGACGCAGTGAAAGAGCATGGAGTCCAGGTAGATCACCTGGCAGAAATCCTTAAACCCTTCGCGGTTCAGGGGAACCGGCGGCCCGATAAAGGTATCGACTCCATGGCCGGCAGCGTAGCGGTTGATTCCCATGGCGATCAACTGTCGCTGAAAGTCCATGTTGCCCATGAGGTCATCGAGCGGGATGACGCGAATGGTGGTGTAGTAGGCGATCTGGCCGGGCTTGTCGAAGGAGAAGGCGATATGGAGACCCCTGGACTGCGCCACCTGCTCCAGAAAGAGCGGTTCTCCGGTGTCAGGAGCGCGATAGAAGTGGAGAAAGGACACCTTGACCCAGGCGGCAAAAAGAACCAGCAGACAGGCCCAGGCCAGGCCCATGGCCAGGGCAGAGCGGGAACGTCCGAGCAGACCTGTGAGATATGGCAGAAGAAGCGCAGTAACGCGCGCCAGAAGCAGTGACGCCAGGAGTACCCAGCTTGTGTAGTACCAGCTCCACCGGGTCTCGTCCGACATGCGGAAGAGGATGTAGCAGGCATGGCAGAGTACACCCAGAGCGAAGGGCAATTCGACTGCGCGAAAGAACAGATCGCGCCTCATCCATCCCAGCACAGCCATACATGGCAGGATGATGGCTAGCATGAGCCATGCGGTGTGGGGAAGATTGCTTCCGAGGCGGAGATGTACTGCGGAATGACTCTTGACCAGGCCGCTGATGGGCTGGAGGATGCCGAAGTAATAGAGGTTGGAAGCGAGATAGCCGCCCCACAGAACCAAATAAACGGGGATGCAATAGAGCTGTAGCTTGAATAGCGTTACGCGTTGAGAGCGAGGCGCAGCCAGCCAAACCGCGAGCCAGAGGAAGCCGATGATGAAGATGTTGTCCAGGCGGGCGAGCACGGCGAGAGCGGCGACAAGGTTGAACAGAAGAGCGCGCCCGGGTGTGGGCCTGCAGACAAAGCGATAGACAGTAAGGATGGATGCAGCCAGCATGCATCCGCTGAGAGCGCCTTCCGTGCCGAGTTGGGAGAGAAAGCTGAAGGGCACAAGCAGGGCGAAGGCGATCGGCCAGAGGTTGTCAGCGACTCTGCCCAGGATGCGGCGCACCAGCAACAGCATAAAGAGATCGCATAGGCAGAGAGCCGCGGCGAACCCATGAACGGCCGCGGTCCTGCTGGGAAGCAGCTTGCAGACGAGGGTGCATATCAGCATCCAGAGCGGATGATAACCATTGGTGTTCATCACACCATTGAAGGTGCTGCCCATGCCGTGTGCGAAGTTCCACGCAACCTGGAAGTAGAAGTAACTGTCGTCGGCAAAGAAGACACCCGGCTTGACGATGACGACGGAAACGTAGAGAGCAATCGCTATCAGGAAACCGGCTCCGATCATGTGTTGCGCCGGAGACCTGGGGGGCAGAGTCACGGAGCCTCCCTGGTGGGATGGGGCAGGCTTCGGAAGGAGGACTGAGGCGCGGACACTCGGCGATCCGGGCCAAGGATGGGAATGGCGAAGTATGGGGCAAGATAGGTAGCAAAGAAGGCGCAGAAGACGAATGTCTCCACTCCAAAGGTGACCGCAACAATGGTGGCGTTGATGCCTCCTTCAGGTGCGGAATGGCTGATCTGCGCCATCACCAGGAGGCCCCAGGGACTGGCACGCAGGTCGCCGAAGAGAGTGTCGTACACCAGGAACAGCATCAACCAGAGGAGCGGAGCAACCACCAGGACGCCAACCCATTTAGCCCAGTGATAGACCTCTGAGGTGGGGCTGAAGGAGATGCCGGTGGTGGTATCGTCTGCGGGAATATTTGTGAACTCGTGGGCATACGTGTTGCCGAGTCGTAAGTCCGGCTTGTTGGGCCAGATGACATGGGGGACCGCGTTCAAAAAAACCGCTTTGATGGGCCACAGGCCGAAGACCTTGCCCTGATCGGTGGCATTGATGAGGCCGTCGTCGACAGAGATGAACTGCAGGCGGTCCATGAACCCTTGCGACGTGTTGTAATATTTGCCGACGTCTCCCTCAGTGGCTTCTAGATACTTTTGCCGGGTATCCTGGAGGTGTTCGAGGAGCGGGACTGCAACGGTCACGTTTTGGCTGAAAGACGCGTTGTCCTGCCTGAAGTCACGTCCGTACTGCGCAAAAGGAAACAGATAGTAAAAGATAAGGAATGCAGCCATAAGGCCAGTGATCACCTGCACCCCAGTGAGCCGGTATCGCATAGCGCATACGGGCAGCGCCCAGCAGAGGAGAGGCAACAGGATGCCCTGCTTGGAGAAGTTAAGCAGCCCCCAATTGAAGAAGTAAAATGCGGCGAAGATCGCGGTGGGGGTGTTGATGCTGCGCGTGCCTCCGCTGCGGCGGATCTCATACATGACGCCGATGATGATGCCCAGCGGAATCAACTGATCGAGTTGGGTGAAGGCGCTGTTCAGCTTGGCCGCGGCTTCGCCCAGCAGAGCGATCAGGAAACCGCCGCTGACGCCGAAGGCCATGCATCCGATCGACGAACGATGCATTTGGGAATCCTTCATCAGGTTTTGCAGCAGGCCTGTTCTGCGCGAGAAGCGGCGCGCGATGAGGACAGCAATCAGCAAGGAGAAGATACATCCGACGTATGCCTCGATGTCTGATTGCGGGTCGACCAGGTTGGAGTCTGCCGGCTCACCAAGACAGGCCTTATAGGTAACGCCGATGATAAAGACCAGAAGGGAGTAGAAGAAGACGTATACGCCGGCGGTACGGCTGAGTCCTCCGGCGGTGTTGAAGGCAACGGCGGCGAGCAGGATGAAGGCGACGCAGCCGATGCTGAAGTAGATGGCTGTACCCTCATAGCTCTGGATGGCGAAGAGCACCGCGGCAAAGACGGCGACTCTGTCGATAGGGACGCGTTCTGGGAAGGGGATGCGCACGCGGTTGGCCCCAGTGTAGCAGGGGAGCCGGGAGCGGTCAGCTTGCAGACCGGCGTTATATGCGACAGGCGGCATGGCACGCATGGCCTATCCCGGATGGGGGGGAGCGATGCGGCGAACGGCCCTTAAGTCGTTCCGGCAGGCGTCTCGACGGGGGACAGGTCCTCGTCGGCAAATGGGAACACCATGGAGATGACGATCAGCGCGATTAAAGTGAGAGCTTTTAACGGACCCGCGAGGATTCGTTGACCGAAGACGAGGAACATTTCGGGAGCGAGCAAAACGGCAAAGCAGAGCATGGCAAGCATCGCTCCTGGAATCTTCTTTCCGCCGCGATGCGCGGAGACGATGAGCAGGCAAAGCCACGCCCACGGAATATATAGGTTCTGCAGGGTGTAATCGAACGATGTGGAAGGCAGCAGGACCATGAATACAGAGAGCAGCAAAATCCGGTTCAGGCGAGGCATCTTCCTGGAGTGGGCGAAGAATATGGTTAGCGCCATGATTCCGGCGAGCAGTTCATAGCGAGGCAGGTAGACGGCCAGGGACTGAGGGTGGTTGGCGCTGAGCAGTTTTACCAGAACAAAGGCGGAGTGATCGACAGGCAGGGCATTCGGGTCATAGTGGGTGGCGAAACCCTTGATCAGGAAATGGATTCCGCGCAGGGTGTACCATGCTGCGCCAGCGAAGGTCGGGCCCAAATAAAACAAGGCGCTGATCGTGGTCAAGGATGTAACCGCAAGGCCCACAGCCAACTCGCGGTATCGGCGTGTACAAATGAAGAGAGCGAAGAAGAGAACCGGGTAGATTTTAAAGGCGGCCATGAAGCCGATCAGGAGCGCCGCAGCCATCCATTGTCCGCGGAAGTAGAAGACAGAGGCGAGCGCCAAGCCCAGCCAGAGGAGAGCTTCAATATTTCCTCGATCCAACGAATAGCAGATCGGCCAGGAGAGAAGTGCGGCTGTACATACAAAGAAGATAGCGCGCGCCCGCGTGAGTCCTCTTCGATACAACGCGGCTTGCAGCAGGCTGACGGAGAGGACAATCGGCAACACGACCGCGGTGAAGTAGGCAGCTACCACCGCGCCGCTGCCCCAGGATTGGAACAGATAGAAGAATCGATAGACCAGGACGCAAGGCGCGGGATAATTCCAGGAAAACCCTTTGCTGAAGAACTGCGTTGTATGCAGTACTGAGAAGTTCGTCCTGCAACAGAGGAGATCTCCCTGAGGGTTCCAGCGCAAGAGTCCGATCAATCGTTCATTCAGATGGATTGGGCCGACTGGATACGAGAGGTTGATAAGGCTGATGGTCCATAGCAGGAAGGCGGCAAAGAGAAAAATCACAAGCTCGCGCGGCAGGGACCCTTGCGGGTGGCCAACCGCCGTGCCCGGGCTGCGGGAAAACTTCATTGCGGATCTCGCCTCCAAACGTCTTCATTTAAGGATTGCGCCAAGTCTATTTTAATCAGGGAAATTTACGGCGAGGCGGGTTTGGACGAGGTGTAGGGGACGAGGCGATCTTTTAGTCGCAGGAAGTACTCCTCGAAATAGCGGCGCGAGAGGAAGCAGAACACGGTGACCGCGGCAAGCACGCCGCAGAGACGCAGAAGCAGAAGGCCGGCGGTGAGCACCGGCAGGGGATGGTTGAAGTCCGAGAAGAGGTCCTGGTAGACGCTGAATCCGAGGACATGGAAGAGATACAGGCCGTAACTTATGTATCCATAAAAGCGCAGCGGCCGGGTGAGGCGGAATATACGGGGGTGATTGCCGTATTGCAACGAGAGCAGGAGCAGGGCGGAGAAGAGAAGGATAAAAGGCTCGGGCTGAAAGGCCGCACCGAGGGCAGTGGTTTTGTTCATGATATGCAGACGAAATCCCCCGATGAGCAGAGCCATGCTGAGCAGACCAACTCCCAGGGTCAAGCTACGCACTCGGGAGAGGGTAGCGAGGGGAGTTCGCAGCAGGATGGCGATCAGGGCTCCGGCGGCCAGATTGTCGGTCACCAGCCATGTGGCCGAATAGGGGTTTCCCATGGGGACAATCCTGCTGACGGAGAGATATCGAAGCAGGGGCGATAGAAAGAGGCTTCCCAGGCAAACGATGGCCAGCCAGCGAGGACGCAAACGGCGCACCAGAAACGGCCAAACCAGATAGAACTGCTCCTCCACCGCGAGAGACCATAGCGGACCATAGCCCAGGCCGAACCGTGCCGAGGCGAAGTTGGCCATGTAGAAGAGGCAGAGGACAAAATAGATCCAACTGACGCCGCTATAGAATCGAAGGATTAATAAAATGACCAGGTAGAGCGGAAGAATGCGCAGGACGCGGCGGGTGTAGAAGCTCTTCCAGTAGTTGGGGCGGGTACGGGTGTCGAGGAGGATACCCGTAATGAGGAATCCGGAGAGCACGAAGAAGAGGTTAACTCCCAGCCAGCCTGGGGAGGCAATCAAGGACAAGAGCCTGGCGCCGGGGGAGATCGAGATCGACGGGGGAAGCCACCAGTGAAGGCCGTGGTATAAGACCACGGAGAGAACCGCGACTCCACGCAGCGCGTCAAGCCCCGGCATCTCGCGCTTCAGCAAGGGACTGTGGTAGGGCGTCGCTGGTGGCGGGGAGAACTCCGTGGTGTGATCTGGAGGGCTGAGAATGCCCATCGATACCGTCCATTCAGCCGAACTTGGAGTGACCCGGGATGCGCTGGGGAGGCCAGCCGATAAGGAAGGCTAGCACACGAGGGGCGGGTGGGAGGCTCCGACAGACGCACCTGCAATGGGCTACGGGCAATTTCTTTTGATTTGGTGCGTGCAATCGCATATTGTTCGAAAGGAACAATTTTGTGATGCAATGAGCATACTTATGGCGCAAGAGGGCGGAGTAGAGGCGTTCGGCGAAGAGTTGCGGCGGGCACGCGAGGAGCGTGGTTTGTCTGTGGAAGCCATCTGCGACGCGACCAAGGTGTCGGCCCGGAATATTCGCGCGTTGGAGGCGGGAGCGCTGGGGGAGCTGCCGGGGGGAGTCTTTCGGCGGGGATTTGTGCGCAGCTACCTGGGAGCGCTGAGGCTGGAGGAAGCGCCCTGGATGCGGCGATTCGAGGAGAGTTGCAGGCTGAGCGGGGTCAGTGAACCGGCGGCGACAGAGTGGGCGGAATTTGCTGAAAACGTAAAAAACAGCCGGATTGTGCGGCGTCGCCACATGGGGATACGGTGGGCGGCAGCGGGGGTAATACTGGCTGCATTGGCCCTGGGGGGGTGGTGCGGCTGGAGACTGGCCACCCATAGGGGGCTGCTTCCCACGATACCGATTTGGAGGGTTTTGAAGTCTTCTGTTGACAATGCCCCCTCCAGGTAATTTACTGTTTCCTCGATTGAAATTATCTGTTAGCGCGCGCTGAGAATTAATTTGCTAACGCGCGTTGCATTTACGGCATGACCGCTCTTCGGCATTTGTGCGTATCGAAGGCCGGCGAGCTCAAGGTAAACGTAGGTAAATAAGGCCGGCAAAGCCCGTCGGATGTATGTAAGTAGGTTTTTCAGGAGATGATGATGACGCTGTCTAGACGCTGGGTTCGCGGTGCTGTGTGGGTTGTACTGTTGATGGTGGGTTCGGTTCTGGCCCGTGCGCAGGAGGTCTCTGGAAGCATCAGCGGGACCGTCGTAGATGCCACGGGGGCCAGCGTGAGCGGTGCTGTCGTGACTTTGACGAACACCGACCGGGCGTACGTCGAGCGAACTTTGAAGACCAACAAGGCCGGCTTCTACACGGCTGGTTCTCTTCCACTGGGCAACTACTCCGTGACCGTCGCCATGCAGGGCTTTAAGACGTTTACCGAGACGGGCATTGTTTTGAATGCCAATGATGCTCTGAAGGTTGACGGGAAGCTGGCGGTTGGCAGCGCCACCGAGACGGTTACGGTAGTCGCAACTGAGGCTCAAGTAAACCTGGAAAACGGCATGAGCGAAGGACTGGTCACGGGCACCCAAGTGCGCGAGCTGGTGCTGAACAGCCGGAACTATGAGCAGTTGCTGACACTGCAGCCTGGCGTATCCTACGGCAGCGCCACCAACGACCAACTCTATGTCGGCGCTGTGCTGCCGACGGGCACTTCCAACCAGGTTGCCTTTTCCATCAATGGCGATCGGCCGACGGCCAACAACTGGACGATTGATGGCGCGGACAACGTGGACCGCGGGGCAAACCTGACGCTTCTGACCTACCCCAGCGTGGATGCCATCTCAGAGTTCGTAACCCTGCGCGGCACCTACGAGGCGGAGTATGGCCGGAGCGCCAGCGGACAGGTCAATGTGGAGATCAAATCAGGCACCAATGCCTTTCATGGGGACGCTTATGAGTTCCTTCGCAACGACGCGCTCAACGCCAATACGTATTTCAACAATCTGTCTGGTGTGGCGCGGCCCCCGCTGCGCTACAACGACTTTGGCTTTACGCTGGGCGGGCCGGTGATGATTCCGCATCACTACAACGGCAAGGACAAGACGTTCTTCTTCTTCTCGCAGGAGTTCCGGCGGGTGGTTCAGTACGCGTCCGTGACCGGGTATGCCCCGACGTTAGCGGAACGGGCTGGCAATTTTACCAACTCCTATGTTCAATCGGGCGGTACCTGGACGACCGCCCCGGTGGCTGTGTGCGAAGGTCCCAACCAGGGAGCATGCACAACCTACACCACGAATTTCGCGGGCACCACCGGAATTCTATCTCCTACGGCACAGGGCTACATCAATAGCATTTATGACAATGTTCCGGTACCTAACAGTGCTTTAGACATCCAGAACAATCTCGACCCTCATACTGAGGTAAATAACATTCGTAACCTGTTCGACGACTCACAGCAGGTTGTGCGTCTCGACCATGCACTTAACGCCAAGACCAATATCTTCTACCGCATTGTGCATGACAGCCTGCCTACGGTTGAAGGCGGGGGACTCTTTGTAGGCGGCGGTTTGCCGGGGGTATCGACTACGCATACCAAGTCGCCGGGTACGGAGGAACTGGGTCATGCCACGATAGCTATTCATCCTACCTTGCTAGTGGATTTGGGTTATGCCTACAGTGCCGGTCAAATTGTCAGCACTCCCTTCGGGTATGTGGCAAGCAGCAACTCGCCGTCGATCGCTCCCAGTCTTCCTTTTCCCTCCTCGCTCGGCGTAGTTCCGTCGGTTTCGTTCGCTGTGGGAAACATCTCGGGAGTCACGAGCAACGGCCTTTATAACGACCACAATTACGATCACAACGGGTTTGGCAATATCACCAAGATCAAAGGACAACATACGCTGAAGTTCGGCCTCAGTTACAACCACTATCAGAAACTGGAAAATGCCACGGGCACGAATGCCCAGGGCAATTTCACGTTTACTACCGCGGCCGCTCCCACGGCGGGACAACTGAGTGCGCTGAGCGCAGTGGCACCCAGCACTTATGATTCTGAGTGGGCAGATTTCCTGATTGGCAATGCGTCTGGCGGCTTTTCGCAGGCGAGTCTGGATCCGGTGGCGAACATCAATGAGAACCTGATCGAATTTTATGGGCAGGACGATTGGAGAGTATCGCCGCGTTTGACTGTGAATCTCGGCGTGCGCTACAGCTACTTCGCTCAGCCATCTGACAATGGCAAGGAACTGAGCAACTTCGACCCCGCCACCTACAACCCTACCTTCGCGGAGACGGTAGCCAGCACGGGAAGCCTGTGCACAATTGCCGGGCAGGTGACGCCGTCCTACTCCTATTCCTCCACCGGAGTGTCGGTTACTTACACACTCGCCAACTGCCCTAACGTGAATGGTTTGAACGGGTATCAGCCGAACGTGGTAGCCGATCCTTTGAATGGCATTATTCTCGGCGACCCGGACTATATCAAAACCGAGCAGGCCGTAGGCAATCTGAACTACCCGTTCCAGGAGCCTGTGAGCACATCCGTACCAAACGAGGCGCAACCGATTGAGGCCCATGGTTCCCCCTTCGGTCAGGCAGTAGGGCAGGCGGAGAAGCATGATTGGGCTCCACGTCTGGGCTTTGCTTATGACCTGTTCGGGGATGGCAAGACGGTGTTGCGCGGCGGTTACGGAATGGCGTACGACGATTCATCGGTTCACCAGTATGAAGAAGAGATTTTCAACAATCCTCCGTATGTCCAGGTGAATACCTATACGTCAGCCGTACTGGATGCTGTGAGCAGTACTTCTGCCCCAAATCTGGCTCCGCCAGCGCTGTATGCTTCGCCCGTGATCTACAAGACTCCGTATGTTCAGCAGTACTCACTGGATGTGCAAGCTGCGATCAATCCTACAACGACGTTGGACGTGGGCTACTTCGGGGACCATGGGACGCATCTGCAGGGTGCAATTGACATCAACGAGATTCGACCCGGCGCATTTACCCAAACCAGCATCGGCTACGCACAGGGGGGCGGTGGATGCACCTCGTTCACTAGCCAGGCATGCGAAGCGCCTTTGAACCAGATACGTCCGTATCACGGCTACACCGCGATCAACGATATGCAGAACGTCTTCAATTCGAACTACAACGCGCTGCAAACCAAGTTGACGAAGAGGCTCAGCGGCAAATCCTTGATCGATGTGAACTATACATGGAGCCGAGGACTGACAAACTCACAGTACGACTCAGCTACGGCGCCGCAAAACACCTACAACCTGGCGGCCCAGTACGGTCCCAGCATTTATAACCGCAACAGTGTTCTTAGCGTCGACGGAGTGTGGGAGCTTCCGTGGATGAAAGATCAAAACGATGTGATGAGCGAAATCCTCGGCGGATGGGAGCTTTCCGGCATCTATTCCATGGACTCCGGCCTTCCACTTACTGCCACCATGTCCGCCGGAGGCACAGTGAACTACGGGGGATTGACAAGCACCTACAACGGCGCAACCAACGGAGGCCCAACATCCGATGCGGCAGGCCTGGGGATCCTAGGGCCGAGTTTGGCGAGTCTGCGTCCTAACCAGGTACTGAGCCCGAGCAACGGCTACGGCAACGTGAATCTCAAGACCATGGGGCCTTCGGGGTTCTGGTTCAACCCAACAGCGTTCATGGCACCATCGGCCACCTCATTCCAGGTGGGCAACGAGAAGGTGGGAGCGATCACTGGACCCGGCTTCTGCAAGCTGGATTTTGGGATCTTCCGCACCATCAAGCTCCCCCACGGGACTAGCTTCACGATACGCGGCGAGGGATTCAATGTCCTGAACCACGTCAACTGGGGAACGGTGGGAACCTCGGCAACCAGCAGCACGTTTGGCCGTGTTACAGCAACGCGTGACCCGCGCGTGCTGCAGATAGGCGGCAAGTTCAACTTCTAACCCAAAGCAAAGGAACGGCGCCTGTCCATAGCGGCAGGCGCCGTTTTTATTTAAATATTCGCGAAATGTCCTCTGACCAGATCCGGTTGTGGGTTGAAACCAAAGCCAGCCAATGCATAGTCTCGCGGCCCAATGCAGCTTTCGCGGTTTCGTCTTAGGAGCTTTGCCGTACCCAGGGGTACACGGGTAAAATGGACTGGTTGTAGTAATTCCACTGCGAGATATATTTGGGGGAAAGATTTGGCGAAGCGCGACCGTTTTTTGTTTACCAGTGAATCCGTGACCGAGGGTCACCCGGACAAGATCGATCAGATATCGGATGCGATTCTGGATGCCTGTCTGGAACAGGACCCATACAGCCGGGTAGCGTGTGAGACGCTGACCTGCACCGGGCTGGTGGTGATTGCCGGCGAGATCACCACCCAGGCGTATGTGGACTTTCAGAGCGTGGTGCGCGGTACGGTTGCCGCGATTGGCTACAACAATGCGCTGTATGGCTTCGATTCGAACACATGCGCGGTGATCTCGACGATCAACAAACAGTCGGGCGACATTGCGATGGGCGTGGACACGGGCGGCGCGGGCGATCAGGGAATGATGTTCGGCTATGCCAGCAACGAGACGCCGGAGTTGATGCCGGTGCCTATCTCGCTGGCCCACAAGCTGACGCATAGGCTTTCTGAGGTGCGCAAGAGCGGGCTGATGTCGTACCTGCGTCCCGACGGCAAGAGCCAGGTGACGGTGGAGTACGACGCGAACCAGAGACCGGTGCGGGTGGATGCAGTCGTTATCTCGACCCAGCACGCAGACAACGTAGGTAACGAGGAGCTGCGCGCCGACATTCTGAAGCATGTGATTCAGGCGGTAATTCCGGCGAACTTGCTGGACGCGGGGACCAAGTACCACATCAATCCGACGGGGCGGTTTGTGATCGGCGGCCCCATGGGAGACACGGGGTTGACCGGGCGCAAGATCATCGTCGATACCTATGGCGGCATGGGCCGTCATGGTGGAGGCGCGTTCAGCGGCAAGGACCCAACCAAGGTGGACCGTTCGGCGGCCTACATGGCACGCTATGTGGCCAAGAACATCGTTGCGGCGGGGCTGGCGGACCGTTGCGAGGTGCAACTGGCCTACGCGATCGGTGTGGCCGAGCCGGTGAGCGTACTGGTGGACACCTTCGGCACAGGCACGGTGGATGAGGACAAACTGGAGGCGCTGGTGCGGGCCAACTTCTCGCTGACCCCCAAAGGCATCATCGAGAGCCTGAAGCTACGGCGGCCCATCTACAAGGCAACCGCGGCCTACGGGCACTTCGGGCGCGAGGGCAAGGACTTCACCTGGGAGGCAACGGACAAGGCGGCAGCACTGAAGGCAGGCGTTGCCAAGGCGGTCGCAGCCAAGTAGGAATTTTCGCGGCAGATCGACGGGCGGACTCTTTCGGGTTCGCCCGTTTTTTCATGGACAGGATCGAGTGGGCTGTTCCGGTCGCGGGATACGGTATGGTGGAAGAATGGGCGGAGCAGCGGGGATGCGGCGGCGGTTGCCACCCTGGGCGATGGGACTGGCGATCGCGCCTCTGGGGTTCTACTACGGGTTTGTGTCGACGGCGACGCCGATTCTTCTGGCGGCGCATGGCATCTCCGTGGGCAGGATCTCCGAGGTATCCGCGATCGCATTTTCGCCGACCTTCTGGGCATTTATGCTATGTCCGGTGCTGGATGTTCGATTCAGCAAGCGTACGTACGCGTTGTTCTTCGCAGCCTTGTCGGCGCTGTGCCTGGGCATTTCGACGTTGTTGACGGCGAACCTGGCGGCGTTTACGACGGTGCTGACCGCGGGGTGTGCAGCGGCGGTGATGTTCGGCAATGCCCACCAGGGCTGGATGCCGGACGTAATCCAGGACCAGCACTATTCGCATGTGGGGGCGACCACCAATGTGGCCAATCTGGGTGCGGCGGGACTCTTCGCCACGCTTACCATAGTGCTGGTGCGGACGCTGCATGCTCCGCTGGCGGCGGGGTTGCTGGGGTTGGCAGTGCTGGCACCAACCGCTCTGCTGTTCTTTATTCCCCTGCCGGCCAAGCTGACGCGAAACGCCGCGGAGACGTTTGCGACGTTCTTTCACGATCTGTATGTCGTCTGCAAACGCCCCGGATGCATTCTGGGCATGCTCTGTTTTCTTTCGCCGACGGCGTGTTTTGCGCTGACCAATCTGTTCTCGGGGATGGGTGCGGACTTCCATACTCCGGAGAGCTGGGTGACGGCGCTGAATGGGACGGCGGTGGCGATTGTGTGTTCGGTCGGGTGCCTGGTGGGGATATGGTTCTGTAGCCGGTATCCGCGGCGGATGGTGTATGTCCTGACCGGATTCGGCGGTGCGACCGCGGCTCTGTTACTGATCCTCACGCCGCATACGCTGCTGTGGTTTGCGGCGGGCTTGCTGGCGTACAACTTCTTCCAGGGGATCAACTACACAGCATTTTCCTCGCTCTGCTACGAGATAGTAGGATCGGACAATCCGCTGGCTTCGACCCAGATGGCGCTGCTGGCGGCCAGTGCGAACCTGCCAATCAGTTATATGACTGCGGTGGATGGCCACTTTCATACAACACATGGGCTGGTGGGAATGCTTGCGGTGGATGCAACGATGAGCGTGGCAGTGGGGACGGTGCTGCTGGTGGTCATGCGCAGGATGGGCGCGGGCAGGAAGACGGAGATTGCGCTTGCGGCGGGGTAGAGCATTTTCACAGGAGGTGTAGAGTGGGGCAAATGAAGATTGTGCGGTTTTCTCTTAAAGAAATCCGCTCTGCACACTCTTCCCGCAACATAGTAGCTGTGAAAAAGCTCTAGACTGATGCTACCGGTCGCAATTGCATCTTACTGGATACACCACTGCCGTACGGGGGCTACCTATGCTGATCAAGTCTGAGTTCGACATAAGGTTTTACTTTGCGCACTCGACGGCGATGGTGGCGATGCTGCATCTGCACCCGTCGCTGGAGCGTTTTGTGAGGACGGGCAATGTGCTGGTGGTGGAGCACCTGAAGGAAGAGGTTGGGCCGGGCTTCGGGGAACTGCTGGGGACGCTGGAGTATGAGGACGGCTTCGGCAACCGCTGCTCGCGGTTTGTAGCTCCTGAGGGGTTGTTGCGGCTGAGTGGGACAAGCACGATTGATGTAGACGGAATGGCGGAAGAGGCGGGCGCGGATGCGTGCCAGGCCCCGATCGCAGAGCTGCCGAGCGAGGTGCTGCAGTTTCTTCTGCCCAGCCGGTACTGCGAGGTGGACCGCTTTACGCCGGTGGCGCAAGATCTCTTCGGTTGGATGAAGCCGGGATGGGAACGGGCGTCGGCGATCCGCGACTGGGTCCACGAGAAGGTGCGTTTTGACTACCAGACGGCGCGGCCGACCAAGACGGCCATGGATGTGTTCACGGAGCGGGTGGGCGTGTGCCGCGACTTCCAGCACCTGGCGGTGACGCTATCCAGATGCCAGAACATACCGGCGCGCTATGTAACAGGCTACCTGGGGGACATTCGCTGGCCGTACACCGGAGCGGGAGACTTCAGCGCGTGGTACGAGGTTTGGCTGGAGGGGAGATGGTGGACGATGGACGCGCGGCACAACGAGGCGCGTCCTGGGCGCGTGCTGATGGCCACCGGGCGCGACGCAGCGGACGTGGCGATGACCACCTCGTTCGGCAGTGCCGAGCTGCGGCACTTCTATGTGGAGAGCCAGGAGGTGCTGGAGGATGGAACGGTGGTGCCTCCTCTGGCGGTAGAGGGGGCTGGCGCGGTGGGAAGTGCAAGTAATGGATGAAGGAGCATGCGAAGTTACCGCCGACTCATTGCGATGACTGTGGCGGGCGCGTTAGTAGATCGTGAAATTGATGATGATGTCCTGATAGACGGAGACTGGCGTGGTGCCCTGCATGGCCGGCTTGTAGCGATACTGGTAGAGCGCACCGATCGCCTGCTCGTCCAGCCCGAGGCCGAGTGGCGTGAGAATGCTTACATTGGAGATAGCCCCGTCCTTCTTCACGACAAAGCTGAGAGTTACGTCGCCTCGCAATTTCATCTGCCGGGCCATGTTATTGAAGGATGCCTGGACTTGCGATAGCAGTACTGGAGCTGTAATCCCTTTACCGACCCGCAGGATCGTCTCATCGGGCGGCTGCGGGGCAGGGATGGGCTGGGCATTGGTACCGGCTTGCTGTGGATTGGCGGATGGCTGCGGGCTGGCGGGCGCGGATGTATGCAGGAATGTTTTCTGCGCATAGGGCTGCCAATAGGTTGGAAGCGAGGGCGTGAGGTCGGTAAGCCCATCGGCGAATATTTTGTCGAGCGCGGGGCCATAGTCTGCTCCGGGCGCGCCGGCTATCTCAATCTGCACTGTCTCGGGAATGTGGATTCGATCCAGGGTTGGTTTGAACTCCAGGCCCATCCGTCCCCCACTGAGCAACAGCTTGTCCTTCTGCAATTTGACGCCATCGATGTAGATTCCGCACAGAGGAAAGGGAGCGTGCGCGGAGGGTACGGTTAGTTTGCCCGCGAGGTCAAACTTCAGGTTATCTTCCTTCAAGAAGCTGCGCAGGTAGAGAGGCTTATTGACCAGGCGCGCCTTCAGATCTGATTCGGAGGACTGGGCGACGGAGAGCGGGGCGAAGGGAGCGAGCAGAGCAAGGATGATCGCGCAGTGCAGTGTCTTGTTGGGAGACCAGAGGTGCATGGGTCGATTCTCATCCCCTTTCGGAAGGGATTGCAAGGGCGCTTGCGATTGGGTGCTACCCGGATTTGTTTTAGGCACGCACTGTACGGTATATCCTTTGAACGGTCTGCGTTGACTCGGGGTGGGCAGGTGGGATATTCTGGAAGCTCGCGCAGCCCCATGTCTGCACGTGTGCGGTAGGTCGTGTCCTTATCAGGGCGCGGCATGTTGTGGCGATGCAGCAGGATGGGGCAGATCGTGGATTCGCCGGGAGCAGATTGGCCGAGAGCAGCGTGCAAGAAGGCTGCCCTGAACGCACCCACAACCACAGGCAATGCCAACACAGGCAATGCGCGACTTCCAGGCGGGTTGGGTTCTCAGCATTTGCGCAGGGAGCTGAAATTTGGCTCAGGGCTGCGTTTCGCTGTGCGGCTTTGTTTGGAGCAATCAGATTGGCGTTCCGTCGATGGGCTTGGCGGCACGCATGGGAGTTGAACGCACCACGGCAGCTAATTCTTCCGTACCAAGCCGGGCTGGAGAAGGAAGACGGCAGAACCAGGGAGCAACACGAGCACTATGAATAACACGACAACCATACCGAGCGGCAAAGATATTCAGCGCAAGTGGTATCTGCTGGACGCCGAGGGCAAGACGCTGGGCCGGCTTTCGACACAGGCGGCATCGATCCTGGCCGGAAAGAACAATGTGCTGTACACGCCCTACATCGATATGGGCGACCATGTGGTTGTGGTGAACTGCGAGAAGATTGTGCTGACCGGTCTGAAGTCGGACAAGAAGCTCTATCGCCGCTACACGGGATTTCCCGGCGGACTGCGAGAAGAATCGTTTGTGAAGCTGCTGGCACGACGCCCGGAGGCGATTGTGGAGCAGTCGATCAAGGGAATGCTGCCAAAGTCGAAGATGGGCCGTCAGATGGCAACCAAGCTGAAGGTGTACAAGGGGCCGCACCATCCGCACCTGGCACAGCAGCCGATCGCGCTGGAAGGCAAGGCATAGAGAGTTTTCAGCATAGGGAATAAACCCATGCGCGGCCAGTGGCCGACACAGCAAGTTCTAAGGAGCAATATGGCAGATTTGGTTCAGTACTACGGAACGGGGCGGCGCAAGTCGTCGATTGCGCGTGTCTTTCTGCGCCCCGGCAGCGGCAAGTTCACGGTCAACAAAAAAGAATGCGATGTGTATTTTGTGACCCCGCAGCAGCGTGCGGCGGCACGGCGTTCGCTGGGCATCAGTGACATTGGCGAGACCTTCGACGTGATCACCACGGTGCGCGGCGGCGGCATCATGGGTCAGGCCGACGCGGTGAAGCTTGGCATTGCGCGCGCCCTGATGGAGTTCAATCCGGAGCTGCGCAAGACGCTGAAGGCCGAGGGACTCGTCACCCGCGATTCGCGCGGCAAGGAACGCAAGAAGTATGGTCAGAAGGGCGCGAGAGCAAGGTTCCAGTTCTCGAAGCGGTAGTTGTTGGTTGCAGGTTGTTGGTTGTTAGTTGAACGACAAAGAGCATCACCCCCGGATAGAGATAGTCCGGGGCAAGGAGTTAAATCTCCCGTACGCGGGATAAATCCAGCCGGCCTGAGAAACCATCGGGCAGGCTTCACCAAGGAGCTAATTTGGCAAACATAACCATGAAGGAACTGCTCGAGGCGGGAGTCCACTTCGGACATCAGACAAAGCGCTGGAACCCGAAGATGAAGGAGTACATCTTCGGCGAGCGCAACGGAATTTACATCATCGACCTGCAGAAGACGCTGAAGATGTTCAAGGAGGCGTCGAAGTTCATCTCCGAGTTGACTGGTACCGGCAAGCTGGTTCTGTTTGTCGGAACCAAGCGGCAGGCACAGGACGCGATTGCCGAAGAGGCGAACCGATGCGGCATGCCCTACATCAACAGCCGCTGGCTGGGCGGATTGCTGACCAATTGGGTTACGGTGCAGAAGTCGGTGAAACGGCTGCAGGAACTGGACGATATGTCCACCGATGGACGCTACGAGCTGCTGACCAAGAAGGAAGTCATCAAGCTGGAGCGAGAGCGCAAGCATTTGTCGGTGAACCTGTCCGGCATCAAGAGCATGAAGCGCTTGCCCGATGCACTGTTTGTGGTGGACTCCAACAATGAGGCCATCGCCGTGGCGGAGGCCCGTAAGCTGGGGATTCCGGTGGTCGCTGTGGTGGACACCAACTGCGATCCCACGATGGTGGACTATGTGATCCCAGGCAACGACGATGCGCTGCGCGCGATTCGCCTGTTTACGTCGAAGATCGCGGATTCGGCCGCGGAAGGCGTGCAGTTGATCTCGGAGAAGGCTTTTGCGACCGAGGTTGAGGACGTACAGCAGACAGAGGCCGCGCCGGAGTACATTGGCGAAGAGGGCGAGGCAGGGCTGGACGACGCGGCGGCTGAGATCCATGAGTCCGCGGGCATCGCGGCGGACTCCATCGACGACATTGCAGACGACGAGAACGTCGATATGGCGGCGGTGCTGGGCGGCAACATTCGCAAGGCCCCGGTGGCTGCCGCCGAGCCGGAGGCGGAGCCGGAGCACATCGCCACCGGAGCATAGCACTCCAACTTTCCCGAGTCGAGAGCGTGGAAGCAGACGTACCGCTCTCCACGCTCTTTGTGTGTGAAGCGCGGAAGGCGCGGCAGATTTATTTGGACCCGTGAACCAGGAGAAGAAGAGGAAAATGACGACTGAAGCAGCAGTGAAGATTGATGCCAAGCAGGTGAAGGAACTCCGCGAGAAGTCGGGTGCGCCGATGGGCGACTGCCTAAAGGCGTTGCAGGAGGCCAAGGGCGAGATGGAGGCCGCGTTCGTGGTGCTGCGCAAGCGCGGCATGGCGACGGCAGCCAAGAAGGCAAGCCGCACCACCAACGAGGGCGCGGTCGGGACGTACATCCACGCGGGCGGAAAGATCGGCGTGCTGGTGGAGTTGAACTGCGAGTCGGACTTTGTGGCGCGCACCGACGACTTCCAGGAACTGATGCGCGACGTGGCCATGCATATTGCGGCCAGCGAGCCGCGCTTCATCAGCCGCGACGAGGTGACGCCGGCGGACCTCGACCGTGAGAAGGAGATCTATCGCGCGCAGGGCATCGCCTCCGGCAAACCCGAGGCCATCGTCGAGAAGATGCTGGCGGGCAAGCTGGGCAAGTTCTACGAGGAGTTCTGCCTGCTGGATCAGCCCTTCATCAAGGACCAGACTCAGACCATCGCGCAGCTCGTGGCGGCCAAGGTGGCCAAGCTGGGCGAGAACATCTCGGTGCGGCGGTTTGCGCGCTTCAAGGTTGGGGCGGCGGAGTGGACCGTGGCCCAGACCAAGGCGGTAGAAGCACCGCAGGGGTAAGGCTTATAGTATTTCAGAGTAAAGTGGGGCCTGGGCGTATTTGCTCGGGCCCTTGCTGTTTCTATACCCATTTGATTCATGATTTGTGCGGTGCTTGATGAGTGCTTGCTGCATCTGAAGATAGAAGCGTACAACTGATATTCGGTGAAAGAAGCGAAAAGCAAATACAGGGGTCCTTCGACTGCGCGCTACGCTCAGGATGACGGCCTCTAACTAATGCGAGGGTACAAAATGGAACTGGGAATGGTTGGGTTGGGACGGATGGGGGCCAGCATGGTGCGGCGGCTGCTGCAGGCGGGACACCGCTGCGTGGTCTACGACATGTCGCCGGAAGCCGTTGCGGCCTCGGTGAAGCTGGGCGCGGTGGGTTCGGGATCGCTGGCGGAGATGGTGCAGAAGCTGGAGAAGCCGCGCACGGTGTGGCTGATGGTTCCGGCGGGGGTGGTGGACAATGAGCTGAAGCAGCTGGTACCGCTGCTGGAGGCCGACGACGTCGTCATCGATGGTGGGAATTCGTATTATCACGATGACATTCGCCGGGCTGCGGAGCTGAAGGCCAAGAACATCCACTATGTGGACACGGGGACCAGCGGAGGAGTGTGGGGCGCGGACCGTGGATACTGCCTGATGATTGGCGGGGAGGCGGAGGTGGTGGGGCGGCTGGACCCGATCTTCCGCAGCCTGTCTCCGGGGATGGGGGAGATTGCGCCGACGCGAGGGCGCGAGAAGCTGAGCGGGACTGCGGACCAGGGCTATCTGCACTGCGGGCCGAGCGGCGCGGGACACTTTGTGAAGATGGTGCATAACGGCATCGAGTACGGCATGATGGCTGCATACGCTGAGGGCTTGAATATTCTGCGTCACGCCAACGAGGGGAATGGAACGCACGCGCTGGATGCGGAGACCACTCCCATGCGCAATCCGGAGTTCTATCAATATGAACTGAATCTGCCGGACATCGCCGAGGTGTGGCGGCGGGGCAGCGTGATCTCGTCGTGGCTGCTGGACCTGGCGGCACAGGCGCTGATCGATAGCCCCGACCTGGCGAAGTTTTCCGGGCATGTATCGGACTCCGGCGAAGGCCGGTGGACGATCCGCGCGGCGATCGACGAGGCGGTGCCGGTGCCGGTGCTGAGCGCGGCGCTGTATGAGCGCTTCAGCTCACGCGGCGAGGACGCCTTTGCGGACAAGATGCTGTCTGCACTGCGCTATCAGTTTGGCGGCCATGTGGAGAAGACCGCGGAAGAGAAAGGAAATGCCGGATGACGGGACCTCGTTCGGACGCCCTGGTGGTCTTCGGAGTGACCGGAGACCTGGCGCACAAGCAGATATTTCCTGCGCTGTTCGAGATGGAAAAGCGTGGAGTGCTTACGACGCCAGTGATTGGCGTGGCCTTTCCGAATTGGAGCCTGGATCGCCTGAAACGGCGCGTGGCCGACAGCATCCGCCATGCAAAGGGCGGGCAGATGAGTCGCGGCGACCAGCACACGCTGGATGCATTGCTGGCACGGATTAAATATGTGAGCGGCGATTACACGGACCCGGCGACGTTTGCGGCGATCCGGCAGGCACTGGGTAAAGCGCGCAGGCCCGCTCACTACCTGGCGATACCGCCAGCTCTGTTTGAGACGGTGATCCGTGGTCTGGGTGCGGCGGGGCTGGCCAAGGACGCACGCGTGATCGTGGAAAAGCCGTTCGGACGCGACCTTGCATCGGCCCGCGAGTTGAACCGGGTGGCGCATGAGGCGTTTGCCGAAGACTCTATCTTCCGCATCGATCACTTCCTGGGCAAGGAGGCGATCATGAACATTCTGTACTACCGCTTCGCCAACTCCTTTCTGGAACCGATATGGAACCGCAATTATGTCTCCAGCGTGCAGATCACCATGGCGGAGAATTTCGGCGTGAAGAAGCGCGGCGCGTTCTACGAGACAGCGGGATGCATGCGCGACGTGATCGAGAACCACCTCTTCCAGATTGCGGCGCTGCTGGCCATGGAGGCCCCGTCGACCAGGGACTATGGGGCTGTGCAGGCGGAGAAGGCCAAGGTCTTCGAGGCGATGCGACCGCTGCGCCCGGCTGATCTGGTGCGTGGACAGTACGCGGGCTATCGCAAGGAGCCGGATGTGGCACGCAACTCAGATGTGGAGACATTCTGCGCGCTGCGGCTCTACATCGATTCGTGGCGATGGGAGGGCGTGCCCTGGTTTTTGCGCTCCGGCAAGTGCATGGCGACCACGGCGACAGAAATTCTAGTGGAGCTGAAGCCGCCCCCGCAGCGGCTCTTTGCGGACTCGCAGCCGAAGCATGGACGGGAAAATTATCTGCGATTCCGCCTGTCGCCAGACGCGGCCATCGCGCTGGCTACACGGGTAAAGACACCAGGAGAGGAGTTCGTGGGGCATCAGCAGGAGCTCTTCCTGTGTGAGGAGCTGGCAGGGCAGGAGATGCCCTACGAGAGGCTGCTGGGCGACGCCATGCGGGGCAACGGCGCTCTGTTTACGCGCCAGGACGCGGTAGAGGCAGCGTGGGCGGTGGTCGACCCCGTGCTCAAGCATCATGATCGAGCCATCCTCTACAAGCGCGGAAGCTGGGGGCCGAAGGCGGCCGACGCGCTGCTTGGGCCGGGTGGCACGTGGCACAATCCTGGGGCGGATGTGGAAAACGGATGTTGAAGGACCTGCGCGCGGTTGGTTTGCTGTGAAAGACGGCTTCAGGGAGACTCTATCCGGCTGCCACCAAACGGCCGGCGCGACTGACAATGGAGAGGCGTTCGCTGCTGAGAATGCTCCTGGCCTGGGCCTTGGCGTGGTTGGCCCATGGGCCAACCGGGTCAAGCCGCACATAGGTGAGCCAGTGGCGCAGAGAGCGACGCCGGTGGCCCTGGCGCTCGTAGGCAAGGGCAAGGTTGTAGTGTGCGTCGGCGTACTGCGGCACCAGGGCGATGGCCCTCTGGTAGGCGGCAATAGCGTCGGGCAAGCGCTTCAACTCATCCAGCACATTGCCCAGATCGAAGAAGGCAAGGGCATACTCAGGGTCGGTTTCGGTGGCGCGGCGATACAGCTGCTCGGCCAGCGTGAAATCGCGCTGGTTGTAGTGGATGGTGCCCAGGTTAATGGCTGCGGCAGCATATCCCGGGCGCATCGCAAGGATCTGGCGATAGAGCTCCGCCGCCTTGCAGATGGTGGCCGGCACCTCCTCCAGGCGCACTGCGCGCTGGAATAGCTCCTGCACGTCCGGCTCGGGAGTGGACGCGTGAGCCGTGGCGCCGACGATGCTCAACTGCCGCCTGGCCCCTGCCTCGAAGTCGAAGGCAAGCTGGCGGGTGACGGGATCGACCAGCGCGCCATTGTGGCGGAAGCTGAGCCGAGCCCCATGACCGACGGCGCTGGCTTCGGTGAATGGATTGCCCATGCCCGCAGCCCTGCGCATGGCCTCTACGGACTCGCGAATGCTCTTGGCAGTGATGCGCGTCGCTCGCAGCGTGCGCAGGGTGCGCAACTGGGACAGATCCTCAAAGGAGTAACTTTCGTTGGAGGGGATCAGCCCCGCTTGCTCCCACGCGGTCAACTGTCGCGCTCGCAGGTGCAGGATTCGAAGAACGTCTTGACGGCTGTATCGGGTCACGTGTTGGTCTCGACAGGAACCGTTTCCATGCATCTGTTGCGAGTATGCAAGCTGCACCCGCGACTCGCAAGGGCGTTCACGGTAACTTCATCAAATACTCGTGGATATCGTGTACCAAACGTGGTTCCTCCTATGCGGTACCACGGGTTTGTACGGGCGAAGACTGAAAGAGGCGCTGTAGGAGATACTGAGTCTGGGAGAGAGAGCAGATGAACGCAGCCGTTGTTGAGAGTTTTGATAGGCCGCCGCGCTACTCAACCTTCCGAGAGCCGGTTGCGGGGGATGGCGGTGTACTGGTGCGTGTGCGCGCGGCGGCGTTGAATAATCTGGTGAAGGGCCAAGCCGCGGGCTCGCACTACAGCAGCGCGAGCGAGATGCCTTTTGTGCCGGGCTACGACGGCGTGGGAAAGCTGCCCGACGGACGCCGCGTGTACTTCTTCGGCCCGCCCGCGCCCTTTGGAGCCATGGCGGAGTGGAGCGTGGCTGTGGCCAGCCGTACGGTTCCGCTGCCCGACTATGTGGACGATGGAACCGCGGCTGCGCTGGGCAATCCGGGGCTGGCGTCGTGGGGAGCGTTGCTGGGCCGCGCTCAGTTGCAAGCGGGCGAGTCGGTGCTGGTGAACGGTGCCACGGGGGTTGCTGGGCAGCAGGCGATCCAGGCGGCAAAGCAACTCGGAGCGCGCAGGGTGATTGCAACCGGACGCGAGCAGGAGACGCTGCAGAAGTTGCTGGCGTTGGGCGCGGACGAGACGATCTGGCTGCAGCAATCCGATGACGCGCTGGTTGGTTCGTTCCGACGTGCGTTGGCCGAAGTCGATGTAGTGCTGGATTATCTGTGGGGACGCTCCGCGGAGTGCATTCTGGCGGCGGCCAAGGGGCGCGGCAATCCGCAGGGGGAACGGCGTGTCCGCTATGTGCAGATCGGGTCGATCAGCGGGAACGCGATCTCGCTCAACGCGGACCTGCTGCGCAGCTCGGGCGTGGAGATGATGGGCAGCGGGTTGGGCAGCCTTTCCGCTGCGGCGATTGTGCAGGCGCTGACGGAGATGTTCGAAGCAGCCGCTTCCACCGGCTTGAAGATCGAGACGGAGAGTGTTCCGCTGAGCGAGGTGGAGACAGCGTGGGGACGCACCGAGAGCGGGCGGCGGATGGTGTTTACGATGTAAGAGATGGGGAGTGACAAGTTGGGAGTTGCGGAAGCAACAAGGCCGTTATAGACTAAGTCTATTGAACTAAGTTTATAGGAGCCGGATAAATGGAGACGGTCAATATACATGTGGCAAAGACGCAGCTTTCCCGGTTGGTAAAGAAAGCAGCGGAGGGAGAGCCTTTCATCATTGCGAAAGCGGGGAAGCCGATGGTGAAGGTGGTGGCGGTGGACGCTCCGGAAGCGAAGCCGGTAAAGCGGGTCGGATTTCTTGCTGGGCAGATCAAGGTGCCGGATGATTTCGACCGGATGTTCGAGGAAGAGATCGCGCAGATGTTTTATGGCGATGACAAATGAAATTTCTGCTGGACACGCATGTGATGCTGTGGTCTGCGGAGAACTCGAAGCGACTTTCAGCGAAGACCATGAAATTGCTTCAGGACGATGAAAATGAGCTATTTTTCAGCGTCGTGAGTTTCTGGGAGATTTCGATCAAGCGAGCTTTGGGGCGTAAGGATTTTTATGCGGAACCACGACAATTACGCCATGGACTGCTTGGGAACGGCTATCGCGAGCTACAGGTAACCAGCGAACATGCGTTTACAGTAGAGACACTGCCATTGATCCATCGTGATCCATTCGATCGGATGTTGATTGCTCAGGCAATGGTGGAGGGTGCAGTTCTGCTAACAGTCGATTCGATCATATTGCGGTATCCGGGGCCTATTCAGAAGGTATAACGGCCTTGTAGAACTCGCTGCGCTTGCGGCTGTAGTTGAAGACGGCGATCTGAAGCGGAATGAGTCGTAAGTTTGCATAGAGCCCGGGTACCCATTCATAGTGGCGAGGCAACGATGAATGGGTACGCTGGGGATACAGCTTATTACTTCTTCGTCTGTCTTCCACCCCATTGGTAGAAGATAGCCACAGAGCCAGTGGAAGCATTTATCGTATAGTTCACACCGTCATAGGTTTGGTTTTGACGATTCCAACGATACTCAGGCCGAATACCCCAGCTGCGTCCTGCATAGATGCTGACGCCGCCACCAAAACCAAAATAGCTACCGGTATGGCTGATGGACGCGTTGACGCCTTCGTAGCTGTCGCTAACCGATAAACGAGTTGCTCCCCCTCCGGCTATCACATAGGGAACAAATTTATTGAGGCTGATCGGCGAGTATCGAACAGCGCCTCCATACATTTGAGCATCCAGCGATCCCGTGTATCCATTCGCAGCCGTAGCCAATGGAAGATAGTTGAACTCTCCGAGAATAGCTACCTGTTTCGATAGATTGACCCCTCCCGAAAATCCAAACTGCACATATTCTTTGTTGATCCCGGTTGAGTTGTTGTTGAAGTAGTCTTTTACAATGCCGCTAATTACGTTGTTGAAGCCGACGTTTGCCGAGATCTCCCCGGAGAGTGGCGCAATGTTCTGCGCCCGCGTGGAAGCTGACAAAGACAGAATGAAGATAATTGCGACGCAGCCACGAACAACGAAACTTCTAATGAATTGCATTTCTTGATTTCCTTTCTTGTTGCAGATATTGGGAGGGGCACATGGCGTGACGCCGCTCCGAGGCAGTTCAAATCAATGTAATCCATAGCTTACAAGCATGCCAAAGCATACATCCATGCTTTATGGATGGCAACAGATATCTGCGTGAAGATCGGGCGGCGCATTCGCGTGCTACGAACTGCGCGTGGATGGACCCAGTCCATGCTTGCGGATCACGCCGAGATCGCCCGAGAGCACTTGTCTGAGTTGGAAAATGGGCACAAGGAAATTGGCGCAAGAACGCTGGAACGGATCGCGGATGCTCTCGAAGTAAACCTGGAGCAGTTCTTCGAGGGGTTTTGACGATGTGGGTGAGAGTGAGAGAACAGGCAACAGCAAGTACGAAATGCGGGGATTCTTCGCTGCGCTCAGGATGACAATTATATTGTAAATAAATACAAACAAACAAGATATACTTCTGATACGATCTGTACGAGTCCTGCACAGATACGCAGACTCAATGGCTTGCGAGAAAAATCTACACGGAATCTGCACAGGACGAGTCAAACGATAGAGGCAAGTATGGCATTCGTCACGGACAAATCGGAACTCAAGCCGGGGTTGGTTCTCTTCCGGCGTGGCGACGTGGAGCATCGGATGTGGTATTGCCGCATGAAGATGCCCAAGGCCGACCGTTACAAGACGGTTTCGCTTAAAACGACTGATCTCGATGTGGCGCGGGAACGCGCCTTCGACCATGATGCAGACATCCGTTTCCGCTTGAAGCACGACGTCCCTGTGTTCAACCATCCCTTTCGCGAGGTGGGGAAAGAGTATCTCCTGACGCAGGAGGCGCGGGCGAGACGCGGAGAGATCAGCGCCGCGCGGCCCAAGAAACTCCGTGCCGTCATCGAAGGCACTTTAGACAGGTATGCAGGTTCAACACAGGTACATCTTATCGGCGACGAACGCTGGGGCAGCTATCCGGCATGGCGACGGGAGAACGGCGCGGGACGCCACAAGCGCAACGGCGTTCGGGAAGTTACGGCCGACGTAGCGCAGTCTTTCGCAGACCACGAATCCGCACGCCGCACCAAGGTTCAGCAGACCTTGGGCATCAGGGTTTTGAAGCCGATTGCCATCAAGCCGCAGGATGTTCACGCGGTTCCCTTCATCAGCGATTCCACCATCCGCTTCGAGATGTCGATTTTCGGGGCGATCATGAACTATGCGGTGAAGAAGCGCTATGTCCCCGCAAGCCAGCGTTTCGACGAGCGCCCGAAGCTCAAGACGATGAGGCGTGACGAGTTCACGCTGGAGGAGTACCGCAAACTCCACACGGTCGGGCGCAAGTGGATTGCCGAGGCCGACAAGCCGTCAAGCGTTTGGTATCGTACCGTCACCTACAACATGATTCTGATTGCCTGCAACACGGGCATGAGGCCGGCGGAGATGAAAAATCTCCGTTGGCGCGACATCATGCTTGCAAAAGACCGCGAGGGCCGCGAGATCGTTGTCTTGTTCGTGCAGGGCAAGGGCAAATCGCGCAAGCTGGTCGCGCCCAAAAGCGTCGGAGATTATTTAGAACGCATCCGCACAATCTCCAAAGCCATGGAACCGGACGACAGGGTATTTACCAATGTCACGGGCAAGCCCGCAAAAACTCTTTACAGCAGTCTGATTGCCGACCTTTTGAACCAGGCGAATCTGCGCGAAGGCACGCAGGGAGTTCCGCGTTCGACGTATAGTTTCCGGCATACCTACGCTACGCTCCGATTGCAGGAAGGAGTGGACGTGTATTTCCTCGCCGAGCAGATGGGAACTTCCGTCCTCATGATTGAAAGCCACTATGGACATGTGAACACCATCAAGCACGCCGACCGTGTGTTGCAGGGCATGGCGGGATGGGAGCTGCCGCAACCGGAACCGGACGATACCAAGGCCAAGGCGTCGAAAGCGGCAGCGAGCCACGACCAGTCCAAAAGAGGTCAGCGCAACAAGCCGCGCTGACCGTAAACCTACCGAAGCCGTCTTTTGCC
>DATKGA010000170.1:0-5301 GCA_035510935.1 Acidobacteriaceae bacterium | reverse complement strand
GGGGGGAGCGCCGGAAAGATGCATGTCGAATCCAAGTCCACCAATCCTCCATGTGATCAGGTTGCTTGACCGGGGAATATTCACGGACAGAAAACTATCAATAGCCAGTCCATTCTGCTGTGCGCTTACAAGAGAGGCAGCGCAGCCATCTGCAAAGACCAGGAATGACAGAACCTGCTCCAGTTCATGGGTTTCCTGAAAATGCAGCGTGCAGAGTTCAAGATTCAATATCAGGACCGTGGCATCCGGCTCAGAACGGACGATGTGGCGTGCCGACTTCAGAGCATTAATGGCGGCATAACATCCCATGAATCCGATCATCGTTCGTTCGACCGATGGGGCAAGCCCGAGATGACTGACGACCTCGAAGTCCAGGCCCGGGGCGTAGAATCCTGTGCAGGAAGTTACGATCACATGCGTGATGCTTTGCCGCTGCTCTTCAGTCAGAGCGAGACCGTCCAATGCGCGGTGTGTCAAATCTGGGGCAAAGCGTTCGAACAAAACCATGCGACGCGCAGTTTCGGGAAAGTTTCCCATCACATAGATATTCTCCGCATCGCCCCACGAACCGCCATCAACGGGTATAGGATTCACGAAGGAGTATCGGTGTTCGATTGCCGACAACCGCGCCATGCGACGAAATAAGTTGCGGTCCAATCCCTCTGCGAGCAAGTTCGCTGCAAAATCAATGAATGCCTTGTGGACATCGTGTTGAGGGACTGCCGTGGCGATGCGATTGATATGTGCGGTCGTCATTCATGCCCCTTCAAGTACTGAGCCATTCCATAATGATAATTCTCGACAATCCGCGCAGCGATAAGCTGTGCAGATTGCTGCTATCCGGTTAGATGGCACATCCAATCAATTGGCTTGGGCCTTCGGCGGTGGCTGATGCAGCGGCAACTCCCTTTGAGGCAGAGCCTCTACAGGATGGTTCAATCTAGTCGAGAGTCGGATAGTCGGGCCTTTGATTGTCGGGCGGAGTTGGAAAGGACTTGCTGCCGTCGTTCAGCTCGAGGCGGAGATAATCCCATACAACTCCGGTCGTGACGTCTCCGGCGGGAACGGTGAAGGTGACGGAGTTTTCGCCGGGCTTCATCAGCGAGGCATCGAACTTGACGATGTACTGGTACCACACACCCGTATCGGTGTTGTAACGCAGGGCATTGGTCGAGGCCGGGTGGATGGTGCCAACGGTTTGTCCGTTGACGCCGATGGCCAGGGTAGCGCTGTCAGCCCCAGCCAGCGCGATGCGAAGGACTGCCGTGCCTGTCGAAGCCTTCGCCATGTTGAACTTTACTGTCCAGCTGGTGGCCCTCCCGCGACCCCACTGCGGCCATGGGTCCGCTGCGGTGGCTGGGATATTCACCCAGCCGAAGCGCTGGTTGTAGGGGTCCTTTGCGGCTGGGTTCAGCCACGCCGTGGTGGTGGAGTGGGGCACCTCCTGGAAGAACCAGTCCTTGTGGTAATCGCTTTTGCCGATGGTGTAGGTGACGTCATTGGGGAAGAGGCCTGCATAGCGCAGCCCCCAGCCCCACAGCCAATAATTATCAGGGTCTCCTTTGTAGAACTTGTCTCCGGTGCGGTCAGGATAGCCAATCTCCCATAGCTGCTTGCCGTAGCGGACCGGTTGCCAATCGAGTTTGCCCAAATCGATCTTCTTGCCTGCTTCCACCGTGATGTCTGCCTTGGCATATTCGCCGAGTACTCCGTCAGCAAATGCGTGCAGCGTGTACTTGCCAGGGCGGACGTTAGGGATTGTGAATCTACCGTCTGGCGAGCCGTCGACCCAGAACTGGTAGTAGTTGCCATCGTGAGGCCAGGTTACAATCTTGCCGTTTCCAGCGCGCTGTTGAAACGCGCTTCCATTACCAGGGTAGTTGGGATGGGCCAAGCCGACGGTCAGATGAGGAAGGGTCTTTTTCACTGCCTGTGAATCATTGAGGACGAGTTGCCCAGTGACGGTGGCGCGCCCGTCCTTGTGCGGGTAGTCGACACCTTCCACCCAGCTATAGGGCCATGCGGCCTTCACAGACTTCGACTTCACAACGGCATCGTTCCATAGAGCGAGGGCGTTGTCATGCCATACTTTAGGCACCGCCGGCATCGCACTGCCTGAGGTGGCTGCCAGCTTGTCCAGATCGGCTTTGCCCGGCTCCTTCGGATCGGCCAGCGAATTAAAGTAGACAAAGATGGGGCCAACCACATGCTTCCAGTCTTCGCCCTTGGGAATGTTGTTGCCTGAGCCACCGCCGTAGTGGCCGGAGGTCCAGTAGTCGAGCATGGTTACGAGCATGGTGGTAGTCGAGAAGTGGGCGGTCAGGTCCAGCTTCTCCGCGCCGCCGCCGATGAACTCATTCGACGGGTTAATAAAGTACACGCCGATATGGTCTTTAGTGCTGGACCATCCCCAGGCCTGCAGTTTATACATGACGGCGTTGTAGCTGTATTTGTGCTCGACAGAGTTTTTGTAGACTCCGGTCGTCAGTATCTTCTGCTCCTTGGCGTGAACCACGATGCCAGATTGCTCGTCCTGGTTATTGCACATGAGCATGTTGCGGTCTTTGTCGACGGAGAGCCAGTTGAAGATTGGATTCATCCCCTCCAGTACGAACCGGCTCTCGCCCTCGCCCGCGGCCGGGTAGGAGGCCTTGTGCGTGTACTCGGCGTAGGTATAGAAGCCGCTGGTGCCGCGCTCCAGGGTGAAGCGGGTCTCGATGTCCAGGCCTGCGCTGCCGCGAGGCTCTTCGGCGGCGCCATCGGCAGCTTGTGTGCTGGCTGCGTTGTATACGCCCTTAACGGAGACCTCGGCGCGTTCGCCGCCATTGGTCGCAGGATCGATGGTCACTCTTGCCGTAATGGTTCCGGCGGGCGTCTGCTCCCAGTATTGACCGTGGGTCAATATCTCGACTCCGTGATAGACCAGCGACGTCATATTGCCATTGCGCTTGAGGAGGCTCATCTTGACGATGCCGTTGTCCATGGTCCAACTGTCGCCGTTGTCGGTAAGAGTGACCGGCGAGTTGACGGTGGGTTTGGCCACCCTCGGCAGCACAGGAGTCGCTGGCTGCGCCACTGCTCCCGATGTCAGTACAACTGCCAAGGCAAGAAACAGGGGTACGACGAGAGGACTCGCTTTGGTCATGACGGCAACCTTTCAGTACGAACCTTGTGACGGATGGGCTTGGACTTTCCGGAGTCAGAGAAGCATAGTAGTCCCGCCGGATTTCCGTCAATGTGGCACTGATCGGGCCCGGGTATCTTCAACAAACATGAGTGCCAGCCATCGGCTGATGATGGCAGGGCAATTCACTGCCCGAGTGCATCGGCGACCGTGGATTAACAAGCCTGCATCGATGAAGAAGAAGCCAGCAGCTATGGCGCATGCTGCCGATTGCGCGCTGCATCAGCAAGTCAGTATACTCCGGGTCGAACGAAATTCTGCCATTCGGAGTCGATGCCATGAAGGCCGCGCTTAAGGTTTCTCTCTTTCCACTCTTCGCAACGATAGCGCTGGCTCAGACGCAGTCGCAACGTCCATGGCAGGAGATCACTGTGCCGTCCACCAGCGAGGTTGCGGCAAACTTCAAGGCCCCGCCACGCGAGTACGGGGCAATTGCGGCGTTTACCAGTTGGAACGGAGCGGACCCGGCTGACGTCAGGAAGAGGATTGTCACGGATTTAGACCGGATGTCGGCCAACGGGATGTTCATCATTAATCTTTCTCCGGGACGGCGCGCGCCGAGCGAACCGGCCTACCTGTCGCCGGGACACATGGACCAGGTAAAGTTCACCGTGGCTGAGTTGGCGAAGCGCAACATGAGGATGTGGATACAGGACGAGAGCGACTATCCGAGTGGTTTCGCCGGCGGCTATATCACGGAGCGATACCCGCAGCTTGGGATGCAAGTGATCGTCGGAGACATCATGGTACATGTATCCCCAGGCGAGACGCTGGATATGCCGGTGCCTGCGGCCACGATGGCGATCTGGGCGACGGAGACGGACCAGACCGGGGCGATCAAGCAGGTGGTCTCGGTGCCTGTGCCGGCCAATGGACAGCTCAAATGGCTGACACCGTATGAGGGCACAACGCCCAACGAACCTCGCATGTCGTGGCAGGTGACGATACTGCGGCACGCGTACATCAGCTCGCCGACGCGTAACTTCAACCGCGCAGACGGCACGCGGGCCAAGGATGCGACCTACTCGCTGATCGATTATTTGGATCCGAAGGCCACCGACACGTTCCTGTCGATCGTGCATGAGACCTACCGAGGGGCAGTGGGAGACCAGTTCGGCAAGACCATTCTGGGCTTCTTCGGCGATGAGCCCGCATACGGCAACATCCCCTGGACTCCCACGATTCTCGATCAGTTCAAGGCGCAAAAGGGCTACGATGTGACGCCGTATATTCCCCAGTGGTTCAACCGGCAGCCGACGGAGCAGTCGGTGCGCGCCAGCGCGGATTACTCCGACGTGTGGAGCGGCATATTTCAGAATTCATTCTTCGGCGAGCAGGCGAACTGGGCCAAGAAATATAACGTGGAGTACCTGGTCCACCTGGTGGATGAAGAGAACATGATCGGGCTGGAGCGCGGCGAAGGCGAGTACTTCCGCGACGAGCGGTATGTACAGGTGCCGGGAATCGACAACCTGAGCCAGCTTGTGCCCAACGCGGTGCATCGGGCGGACGGCACCTGGAACATCAATAACAACTTTCCCAAGCTGGCAAGTTCTGCGGCGCATCTCTTCGGCAAACCCAAAGCCTGGTCGGAAGAGGGCGGCGGTTCAGGAGTCGACGGCAAATACCAGATGAACTTCCAACTGGTGCGCGGCGTGAATGCGCTGGAGGTCCGGGTCTCTGGGCTGCGTGCCTTTAGCGGTGAGGGGGGATTAGGCCCAGCATCCGGCCCCGTCCCGCCGGATTCGTCCCAGACATTGTGGTATGCCAACCGCGGAGGTTATCTGATGGCGATTGGCCGTCCCGCGGCGCAGGTAGGGTTGTACCGTCCAAGTCACACAGTGTGGCTGGGTGGCACCGACGCAACCGAGGCCGACCATAGCACCACCAAGCTGGGCTGGCAGTTGTTCGAGCATCAGGTTGACTGGGACTACTTCGACGAACAGTCGCTGAGTTCGGTGGCCTCGCTCGCAAATGGCGGCTTCACCAACCTGAGCGGGCAGACTTATAAGGCGATCGTGTTTCCGTCGATGACGGTGATCACCCGCACCGGCCTCGATCGCCTCCGTGAATTTGCGAAGCAGGGCGGCAAGGTGATCTTCGTAGGCAAGACGCCG
>DATKGA010000169.1:0-12128 GCA_035510935.1 Acidobacteriaceae bacterium | reverse complement strand
GATTCAGATAGCCGCCGACCTCCGCAGCGCCCAGCTTTCCGCGCTCCGACAGAAATACAAAACTGAGCAGGCAGAAGATGGCTGCGGCGCCGGGCATACCGACCGTGTACGCCGCTCGGCTGCCGTTGGTGTGTTCTTCCTCACCGGCGTTCAGCAGCATGATGACGAAGACAAACAGCACCATGATCGCGCCGGAGTAGACAATCACCTGGGCGGCCGCCAGAAACTCCGCACCCAGCGACCAGTAGAGGACGGCCAGCGACATCATCACCACTACCAGCGACAGCGCGCTGTGGATGGGGTGGCGCTGTAAGAGCAGGTTCAATGCCCCGCCCAGGGCCAGTGCGCCGAACACGATGAAGAGTGCCAGTTGCATGACGTTCCGTCAATCCCTCTGAAAGAAATGGGGAAAAATGTCTAAGCCAGACGTTAATCGTTGTAGATATTCTGATTGTAAAGCAGCGCGTAGTTAACCCCGCAGCGCGAGAACAAAGCTGGTGACGATGATGTTGGCCATGGCGAGCGGCAGCAGAAACTTCCAGCCGAAGCTCATTAACTGGTCGTAGCGAAAGCGCGGCAGAGTGGCCCGCACCCAGATATAGAGAGCGAGAAATGCGAAGACCTTGGCCACGAACCAGCAGACCGGAAAGATGGCGTTCGCGACCGGCGTGTTGAGGAAGCCGTCGAAGAGGTGTCCGAAGATACTGGTCGCGCCTCCCAGGAACAGCAGTGTGGCGACGCAGCTTACGGTGATCATGTTGGCATACTCCGCCATAAAGAACATGGCAAACTTCATGGAACTGTACTCCGTGTGGTAGCCCGCGACCAGTTCATTCTCTGCCTCCGGCAGGTCAAAGGGCGCTCGGTTGGTCTCGGCGAAGGCTGCCATCAGGTAGATAAAGAAGGCGACGAACTGAAACCCGCCGAAGATGTTCCAGGAGAGCATGCCGAGAGTTGCCTGACTGTCAACGATCACGCGCAGGTTCAGCGACTGCGCGCGCAGCACCACGCCGACCAGAGACAGGCCCAGCGCAAGTTCATAGCTGATCAACTGCGCGGTGGAACGCAGAGAACCGAGAAGCGAGTATTTATTGTTCGACGACCAGCCGGATAGCGTAATTCCGTATACCCCAATCGATGTAACCCCTAAAATCACCAGTAGCCCGATGTTCACATTGGCGATCTGGAAAATGTCCACGCCTTGCACGCGGGTGACCGCGCCAAACGGTACGACGGACATAGAGATCAGCGCGCAGCCCAGAGCGATGACGGGTGCAAGAATGAACAGTGGACGCTCCACAGCCAGTGGCATCATGTCTTCCTTCAGGAAGAGTTTGGCACCGTCCACCAACGGCTGCAACAGACCAAAGGGACCGACCCGGCTTGGCCCCCACCGGTTCTGCATATGGCCCAGCAGCTTGCGCTCCAGCAGCACGGTGTAGGCAACGCTCATCAGCGTAATCACCAGCACTACTGCCACCTTGAGCAGGCTCAGCAGTACGAAGAATTCGAAGTTGGTTAGGTGAGTCACTGCTTAGGGCCCTCTGGCGATTCTTCCGTTGATTTGGGAAAGAGGTGGATGGTTGGATCGGGTGCGGCGACATTTGGTGGGAACTTATATAAGACGAACAGCGCCAGGACGAGACCCAGGAACTCGAAGCCATCGCGGCCATCATTCCACGCGCGGGAGTGGGGTTGGCTGTGCCAACCGAGTAAGTCGCAGATCAGCGCACCGATGAACAGCATGCCACATAGTGTTAGAAGAACTTTTCTGGTTTTGGGCGGCATGGGAACTCCTTTCTGCGAAGGCGGCGGAGAAAACGATTGCTAATCTGCGGCGGTCTGGTCGGGTTGGGGGGCGTGGCGTGCCAGGTCGTTTTGTTGGAGGTCGGTGAGGCTCGCGCAGTAGCGGCCAAGCGATCCGGAGGTAAAGAGCGTGTCGTTGGCCGGTAGCACAAGGTCGCGGCGGTTGCCGATCTGCACCAGGCCCGAATCGTTGCGGATGGGCACAGCCGCAGGGGAGAGATGCTGGTCGTTGCCCGAGAGCAGTTGCAGGCGAAGCAGCTGATAGCCGGGAACCAGCCTCTGAATCTCGTCCAGCACGGAACTGGGATCAAAGGGGCTAAGCCGTGGCTCCAGGTTGTTGGCGGTCAGCCATACGGCGTGGCGATCGGCCTCGCCAGACTCCGCTCCGCGCGTCTGCCCCATGTCGGCGCTGGTTCCTGCGCTATTGCTGGCAGGCCCAAACGGAACTAGCTTGCGTACGTTCGCGCCCATCTTGTCGGCAATGCGCACGATCATCTCAAAGTCCGTGCGCACGCCCGCGCGGTCCGCGGCCTTCTTCACCTGCTGCAGGTCGCCGTAGCTGTTGCTGACGCACCCGGATTTTTCATAAAGGTTCGCGGCGGGCAGCACCACATCGGCCAGCGCCGCGGTCTCGGTCAGGAACATCTCCTGCACCACGACGAAGGTGCTCTTAAGCGTTGCGGGATCGACATCGTAGCGAGCGACGGGGTTGGCTCCAACCACATAGAGCGCGGAAAGATGGCCTGCTTCGGCGGCGTCAAAGATCTCCAGCAGGTCGAGACCGGGCGAGGTGGGTGAATGGTACTCGAGTGCGATCCGGCTGGCTGGATCCGAGGTGTCGATGGGCCCAATGGGAGTGTAGCCTGGCAGCAAATCAGGCAGCAGGCCCATGTCGGACGCGCCGCGCGAATTAACGTAGTCCGCCAGCAACGCGAACTTCGCGCCCGGGATCGCGAGCCCAAAATCGATCAGCCGCTTCAGCTCCGCTCCGCGCAGCTCATTGCCAATCAGGAGTAAAAGCGACTCTTCGCTCCTGACTGCGTCGCGGAAGCCAGCCAGTGCTGCACTGTCAGCGGTGGCCGTGTCTGACGCAGAGTCATCGCCCGCAAGGTACGCTGCCAGCGCGCCATAACCGTACTCCGCCACCTGCAAAAATGCTTTAGCCTGTCGGCGCAGCTTGATCTCCGCGGTGTTCGCAATATAAATTCTCGCACCGTTGTGACGAACGTTGCTGCGCAGATTCCACGCAGTGGCTGGGCTTTGGTTCGTGGGATCGCCGCCCACCAGCAGCACGGCCTTCGCGGTGAGCGTATCGCGCAGCGACGCCGCGCGACCCGTGGTCCCGGCCAGCGATTGCGCAAATGTAACGTAATCCGCCGTGCGATGGTGATCGATGTTATTGGTGTGCAGCACAGAGCGCGCAAACTTCTGCAACAGGTAGGCCTCTTCGTTGGTCAGGCGGTTACCGCCGATTACGCCGAAGCTCCTGCCTCCACGTGTGTCCAGCAGCTCTGCGAACTTCGTGCCGACGCAGGTGAGCGCCTCTTCCCAACTCACCGCCTTCAACTCGCCGTTGGGCTGGCGCATCAGCGGCTGCGTGATTCGCTTGCTGCTGTTGGCGAAGTCGAATGCGTAACGGCCTTTGTTACAGAGGAAATCGCCATTGATGCCGGATTTGTCGCGGTTGTCGCCACGCACGATCTCCGATCCATCCGCTGTGGAGCGCACGCCCAGCGTCGTCTTGCATCCGTCGCCGCAGTGGGTGCAGACGGTGGCAACGTGGTTCATCTCCCACGGCCGGGTCTTGTAGCGATACGCCCCGCTTGTGAGTGCGCCCACCGGGCATATATCGATGCACATGCCGCACTGTTCGCAGTCCAGGTGCGCAAGATGATCAGGAGAGAGTTGCGCCGGTACGTTGGGCACAATGACGGACGACGAGCCGCGGTTCTCCACCGCCAGCGCAAACACGTCCATGCCTTCGCCGCACACGCGCACACAGCGATAGCACAGAATGCAGCGCGGCCGGTCGAAGTACACCACGGGCGACCACTGCTGCTCCTCGCGATGGTTCTTCGGCTCGGCGTAGAAGCTGTCCGCCGCGCCGTACTTTAAGGTCATGTCCTGCAACTCGCACTCACCGCCCGCATCGCACACCGGGCAGTCCAGCGGATGGTTGCCCAGCAGCAGTTGCAGCGTGGCCTTGCGTGCCTGCACCACCTCCGGCGTATCGGTGAGGAAGACCTGCCCCTCGGCGATCTGCGTGGTACATGCGGTCTGCAGCTTCGGCACTTTTTCCTGACGCACGACGCACATGCGGCACGCCGCCTGCAGGCTAAGGCCGGGATAGTAGCAGAAGGCCGGGATTTCAATGCCCGCGGTCTTGCAGACCTCAATCAGGAGCGACCCCGCCGGTGCGGTGATCTTCTTGCCGTCTACGGTAATGGTTACATCAGCCATCGACTATTCCTGCTCCTGCTGCAATTAATTATGCTGCGACCGATGAAGCAATATGTCCTGATCGGGACTATGGTGTTGCACTCTCGAGTGGATCAGTACGCCGAGAACGAAGACTGCAAAGACCAGCGCGAGAACTACGGCGGCCATCAGCCAGCGGTTGCTCAATGTCCTGCACCGACTAAAGTATGCTCCTCCGTCATCAGCGGAGTTCCTGTCTTCCTGCCTTCAATGTAGTCCTCAAATTCCTTGCGAAATTTTTTGACGAAGCCCAGCGTGGGCATGGCAGCCGCGTCTCCAAACGGACAGAACGTCTTGCCCATCATGTTTTCCGCCACATACTGCACCGTGTCGATGTCCTTCTTCGTGCCGCCGCCGTCGTACACGCGGGTCAGTGTCTTCTTGATCCAGTCCGTGCCCTCGCGGCATGGGATACACCAGCCGCAGCTCTCGTGCTGGTAGAACTTGATCGTGCGCAGCGCGAACTCGACGATGGACACCGTCTCGTCCAGCACCACAATCCCGCCTGACCCAAGCATCGATCCGCACTTGGATAATTGGTCGAAGTCCAGGCCTATGTCGATCTCGTCGGCGCGCAGCACCGGGCAGGAAGCTCCTCCCGGCACCACAGCCTTCAACTCTTTACCGCCGCGGATGCCGCCCGCCACCTCGTAGATCGCCTTGCGCAGCGGGTAGCCCATCGGCAATTCGTAGACGCCGGGCCGCTCGACGTGGCCGGAGATGCTAAACAGCCGCGTACCGCCGTTGCGCTCCGAGCCCAGATGGCAGTAGGCCTCACCGCCCATCAGCAATATGTGCGGCACATTGGCGATGGTCTCCGCGTTGTTGATAATCGTTGGCCCGCCGTACAGTCCCACAACCGCGGGAAATGGCGGCCGTATGCGTGGTATGCCACGCTTGCCCTCCAGCGACTCCATCAGCGCAGACTCTTCGCCCACCTCGTACGCACCCGCGCCAGTCTGCGTAATGATGTCGAAATCCAGTCCCGATCCGAAGATATTTTTGCCCAGAAAGCCGCGCGCATAGCAGTCGGCCACCGCTCGCTCCATAATGTTCAGCAGATAGCGATATTCCCCGCGCAGATAAATGAAGCCTGTCTTCGCACCGATGGCCAGCCCCGCAATAATCGTGCCCTCGATCACCGCGTGCGGGTCCTCGCGGAACAGGATGTGGTCCTTGCACGTGCCCGGCTCGCTCTCGTCGCCATTCACCAGCACATATTTTGGTTTGGCCGAGGTCTTCGGAACAAAGCTCCACTTCATTCCCGTAGGGAAGCCCGCGCCGCCGCGTCCGCGCAGTCCGCTGGCCTTCATGGTGTCGATGATCCAGCCCGGCATCGCTTCCACGCCCTGCGCAATAGCCTTCTGCACCGCCGCATAGCCGTCCAACGCGATGTATCGGTCGATCTCTGCCGCGCCCTGGCCGAAGCGCTGCTTCAGGACGATCACTTCATCGGGATGGGAGACAAGTCGCGGCATTACTTCCCATCCTTTCCCGCGTACTCATCCAGGATCTCGTCCACCTTCGCCGGCGTCAGCTCGTCATGGAACTCATAGTTCACCTGCATGGCCGGGGCGGAGCAGCAGTCGCCGATGCACTCCACCTCTTCCAGCGAGAACTGTCCGTCCGCCGTGGTCTGCTTGTTCTCAATGCCCAGCCTGCGCTTGCAGTGGTCCAGAATCTCGTATCCCCCGCGCAGCATACAACTGATGTTGGTGCATACCTGCACGTTGTATTTGCCCGCGGGCTTGGTCCGCAGCATGGAGTAATAGCTCAGAACGCTGCGCACCTCCAGGTCGAAGAGATCCAGCCGCTGGGCGACTTCCTGAATCACTGCCTCCGAGACGTAGCCCACCTCGTCCTGCGCGTAGAGCAGCATGGGGATCAGCGCGGAGCGCTTCGCCGGGTAGATCGTCTCCAGCCGGTCAAAGTAGTCGGCCAGCTTTGGCGTAAAGATCGATTTGGCAATCCTGCTCACTGCATCAACTCCCGCGTCGTCCGCTCTGCTGCAAAATCCATCTCGTCCATCTTACCGTCCAGCGTTATAGTTCCATCCTCGTTCAGCGCGAAGGAGATTATGCTGCCGTCGCTCGATTCCATCTCGCTGTGCGTAAAGCGAACCCACTTACTGCCATACCGGACCACGATCTCTACTTCTCCGACTTCAACCACCACATGCTGCTTGCTATTCATCCCGTGGGCCGCTGCATAGGAACGGAGCAGGGAAGCCCACGAAATCCAAAGTTCGCGATGGAGCGAAGTGCTATCGATCGATCTCCCCCAGCACAATGTCGATGCTTCCAATCACCGCGACCACATCCGCGATCAGCCGTCCCTTGCACATCGTCTCCAGGGCCTGCAGTGTCGCGAAGCTGGGGTTGCGCATGTGGACCCGGTACGGCTTGGCCGTGCCATCGGAGACGACGTAGTATCCCATCTCGCCGCGCGGGCTCTCCACCGCCTGGTAGACCTCTCCAGCGGGCACCGCAAACCCCTCGGTCACAATCTTAAAGTGATGGATCAGCGCCTCCATCTCCGTCTTCATCTTCTCGCGGTTGGGCAGCACGATCTTGGGCGCGTCAGCCACAATCGGCCCGGGCTTTCCGTCCGCTCCGCGAGGCAGGCCCTCCAGCATTGCCATCGCCTGGTGGCATATCTTCACACTCTCGCGCATCTCCAACATGCGGACTGTATAGCGAGCCCACACGTCGCCGTCGTTGCTGACGGGCACATCGAATTTGAACTTTTCGTAGCTGGAGTAGGGCATATCGCGACGCAGGTCCCAGTCCACGCCAGATGCTCGTAGCGGCGGCCCGGTAACGCCCAGCGCAATCGCGTCCGCCGCGGAAATATAACCCACGCCTTTCAGCCGTCCCATCCAGATGGGGTTGCCGGTGAGCAGCCCTTCATACTGGTCGAGATGGCCTGGCATGGTGTCGAGGAACGTCTGGATCGACTCATAGAAGCCCTTGGGCGGCTCCAGCGCCAAGCCTCCGATGCGGAAGTAGCTGGTCATCATGCGCTGGCCGCTGACCGCCTCGAAGATGCGCAGGGTGGCTTCGCGCTCGCGCCAGCAGTACAGAAACATGGTGAGCGCGCCAATGTCCATGGCGTGCGTGCCCAGCCACACCAGGTGCGACTGGATGCGCGTCAGCTCGTTCAGCAGCACGCGGATGAGCTGCGCGCGCTCGGGAATCTCCAGGCCAAGCAGCTTCTCCACAGCAAGGCAGTAGGCCAGGTTATTGGTCATCGGACACAGGTAGTCGACGCGGTCGGTGAGCGGCACAACCTGCTGATAGAACTTGGCCTCGCAGGTCTTCTCGATGCCGGTATGCAGGTAGCCGATGTCCGGGGCCAGCGCCACCACAATCTCGCCATCCAGCTCCAGCACAATGCGCAACACACCGTGGGTCGACGGATGCTGCGGCCCCATGTTCAGCACCATGGAGTGCTCGCTGGCGCCCGTGCCGGCGTGCAGCTTCGCGTCGGCTACGACGTCTTCCACTCCGGGGGTGATCCTATCGGGTGCTGCAACCGGTGCCATGGGCCCTGCCCTCGCCTCAAAAATCGTGCCTTGAATCCTGAACTTGTTTTATCGATAGCCTTCCACGGGGTAGTCCTTGCGCAGCGGATGGCCCTTCCAGTTCTCGGGCATCATAATGCGCGTCAGGCGCGGATGGCCGGGAAAGTCGATACCAAAAAGGTCAAAGACTTCGCGCTCGTAAAAGTTTGCCGCGGGCCACGCCGGTGTGATCGACGGAACGCTCGCGTCGCTGGAGTCCAGCAGCACGCGCAGCCGTACCCGCTGCTTCAGGCTGTGCGACAAAATGTGGTACGAGAGCTGATAGCGCGGCTCCTGCGGGTACCAGTCCACCGCCGTCACATCCTCGAAGAAGTTGTATCCTGCGGCCTTCACTGCCTCGCATGCGGCAACAATATTCTCGCGTGTCACAGTAATCGTCAGCTCATTGCGATCAAACTTCGCATCCGTGGCCAGCTCTGCCAGCGCGACTAACGCGTGATTCTCCGGCATCGCCGCGAAGACATCGGTCTTGCCGATCAGCGCGCTCTCAGGGGCATACATCTATTGGTCTCCCCGGTCGTACGACCAGTTCAGAATGCCCTTCTTCCACACATAAAAAAGGCCCACCGCGACAAAGCCGAGGTAGACCAGCATCTCCCAGAAGCCGAACATCCGCGAGCCGGTCAGCGCAGGCAGACGGCGGAAGATTACCGCCCACGGAAGCATGAACACCGCCTCCACATCGAACAGGATAAAGAGCATCGCAACCATGTAGAAGCGGACGGAGAAGCGGCCTCGCGAGTCGCCCACCGGGTCCATGCCGCATTCGTATGGGTCCAATTTGGTGCGGTAATTTCTGTGCCTGCCGATGAAGAACGATGCGGCCACCATGCCGCCGGCAATCCCCATCGCGCCCGCGATATGAAGCGCCAGGGGCAGGTAATTCCAGATGTATGGGTAGCTCGTCATGCCGCATCTTTGACTCTAGATTTGGCGCGGTCAAGTGTCAAGCAAACGTGTGTAAATGCTGCTGTTTTCACCTGTACAGTCCAACAGCTATCGCAGCAGCCCCGCGTACCATGCGACGATCCTTGCACCGAACAGCGCGGCAAACAGTCCGCCGGCCGCCAGAAAGCTGCCCAGCGGCAACTTGCTGTTTCCACTGGCCCGTCGCCGGGCGATCAACAGGATGCCGTATACGCTGGCCGCCAGTACCGCGGCAAAGAGGGCAAGCAGCGTCTGCCAAAAGCCAAGGAACGCGGCAATCATGGCCAGTAGCTTCACGTCTCCCAACCCCATCCCATCGCGTTTGCGAAGGGCCTTGTAGCCCCAGCGGACGAGCAGCAGGATCAGCGCCGCACCAGCAATCGCCGCGAGGCGACCCATGATCAGCGCCTCCGTACCGGTCAGGAAGACGTTGCCCTGCGACGCAAAGCTGCCCGGACTGCTGAGGCGAAGCTGGTGCGTTGTGTCGATCACGATGTCGCCCTGACCAGGCGCAAGAAAATAAGCCTGCACGCAGGTCAGAAGGAAACCAATGCCGATGCCGGTCAGCGTGAATGCGTCCGGCAGCCGCTGCGTCTGCCAGTCCATGACTATGAGTCCGATGAGCAGGAAGCCGAGGATCGCGAGGTCGATACCGAGCAAAGCGACCGTAGCTTCCTGCGCTCCGGATAGTTGGACATACAGCCCTACTAGGGACGCTCTCATGCATTGCAACCCCACCGCCGCAAACCACACCCCCACCGCCAGCTCCACCGCCGGATAGCGCCACGAAATCGTTGCCTTGCAGTCCCTGCAGCGCCCTCGCAGCACAATCCAACTCAGTAGCGGTAGATTGTCGTACCAGCGAATCTCGTGCCCGCAGGCCATGCAGTGCGAGCGGGGCTTCACGATGGACTCATGCGCCGGCAGACGCGAGATGCACACGTTCAGAAAGCTGCCAAACAGGAGTCCAAGAACGAATCCGAGTAGCTCGACGAGAGGTAGCGGTGTCACGCTTGAAGTATACGTTCCACCCACCCAATCGCTGACAACTATCAACCAGAAACCAACAACCGTCTTCAGAAGTCCACGTGCATCCTTACCGACTCCACCAGCACCGACCCGCGGTCCTGGTTGTAGCCGGGGTGGTCGATGTACTGCAGGTCCAGCGCGTAGGACAGGCCGCGCCAGGTGTGCAGCGTGTAGTAGCTCTCCACGATGTCCTCTCGCGCGTAGTTCAGGTTGCCATCGCCCAGCAGAAAGCCCAGCCCGCCCAGTCTCAGATACTCCTGGTGGTCGCCCTTGATGGCATTGGAGACAAAGGTGAGGCCGAACTTGTCGTTGGGGCGTCCCCACGCCCCGCCGGAGTAATCGCCGCCGAAGTTAATAGTCTGGTCCACTTCGGTGTATGCAAAGCTCTCGTGCTGCCCCTCGTTCCACCCGAAGCGTCCATACACCCGCAGGTTGTCGGTCAGTTCCTGTTCCGCATTCAAACCGAAACCGTATTTCACCGCGCCGAACTTCTCGTGCAGCGTGATCGTAGGCGTGGCGTCGGTGCCCGCCAGATACGCCTTCACCGCATCGCGATAGAGTCCCATGTGCGCGTGGTTGACGTAACTCAACACCCGCACCACACCTTTGCGATCGGGATTCAGGAGCCCGCCCAGCAGGCCGTGACGCCACTCCACCTCCATGTTCTGTCCGCTGGCGCGCCTAAGGTTCCAGTCCAGGATGATGCTGTTGGCCACTGTCGGCATCAACACAACGCCGTAGCGTGCGGACCAGTCCTTGTCGTCGTACTCCGCGATCGCGCCATAGGTGTAGCCACGTGTGTCGGCGGCATAGTCCCATGCGCCGTTGTTGTCGGTCGTCCAGTTCATGAACTGCAAGTGGCTATCGGTGCCGACGCTGTTCAGATCGAAGAAGTCCGGCAGTCCCAGCTTGCCTGTGCGCAACTCCAGCCGTCGCACCGGCACCTCGGTCGCCAGCGAGAATGGCCCTCGGCTCGCGTCCACTGTCTTGTTTGAGAAACCAATTGTCTGATGCAACTGCACGCGAGCCATATATGGGATCGGGCCGAGGTTCGGGTTGCGCACTACATCCAGGTTAGTGAATCCGGCCAGCCCCAGCGCCTCGCTGATGCCGCGCCCCCCCGCAGACTCCTCATCGTAGATCGCCTCTAAGTGATGCTCCGGGTTTCGCACCAACTCCGCTCCCATATACAACGTGCCAACCAGCGACGTCTTATACTCGCCACGTCCCAGCAAACTGTTCGGTCCCTCGTATGGCGAGTGAAACGGCCCATGTGTCTGAAAGATGATGTTGGCCTGGCCGGCCAGATAGTAGCGCGTGGAGTCGGGGTGAGGGAAGAACATTGGGGGCGCTGGCAGCCCCGTAGAGATAGGAGCTTGGGGACGTTCGTGTGTCATTTGCACCGCGTACGCGAGCAACGACTCCAACGACGGAGTGGAGGTGTCGGTTACAGCCTGCGCCGCGGCACCGCTCACGCAGCCCATCAACAATGCCCCCGCGCAGAACGCAACCAGCCGCCCACGGCTCCTCGAAGAAAGAGTCATGCAGCGTTTATCATCGCTGCCGCGCGTGAATAGAGTAAGAATTGTCATACGAACATGCTTTCTTTATCTTGGATGCTGTTTCAGGCCGTTTGCCATGCCCGCGGCAAAAGCAGTTATAGTATACCCCCATAGGATATAATGCTGTTCGTCTGTAATTTATTTGAGAAGCTTCGAAGGCGCGTTCTCTGTCAACGCCTGCAACTTGCAGGAGGAAGTGGTTGTGTCTCACTTGACCCCAGCCAACCATCTCGCGTACGCTGCCTCTACACGGGAAAGGAGGATGGTCCAGCCTATGAAAATTGACAGTAATAGTTGCACAACGCTACGTGAGGTGACTGAGGCTTAGAGCGTCCTGCTCTAGTCCTGGCGTTCGCAGAACTTACGCGCCGAGGCCCGTCCGAGCAAGGACGCCTCAGGTCAATCTCAACAGCTCACCGCCGCAGAGCCCGCGCCTAACAGTGCGGGCTTTGTGTTGCTATCGAGGGTTTTGTGTTTTTGCCTTTCTCTCGAACCTTGAATCTCGAACCTTGTAAACTTGCTTCATGGAACCTCTTGTCATTGCCGGACGCGCCTTCAAGTCTCGCCTTATTGTTGGAACAGGGAAGTACAAGGATGGCGCGCAGACCAGGGCCGCCATCGAGGCCTCCGGCGCGGAGATGGTCACCGTCGCCGTGCGTCGCGTCAATCTCGACCGCAGCAGCGAGTCGCTGCTCGACTTCATCGATCCAAAGCGATATTTTCTGCTGCCCAACACTGCCGGC
>DATKGA010000168.1:0-10011 GCA_035510935.1 Acidobacteriaceae bacterium | reverse complement strand
GAGAAAGGGAAGACTTCACTAGCTTGAACCATGCCTGCAAATGTTCGGCGACGAGCCGCCTCTCTCCGCGCGGTACACGGTTCTGGACAAACCTCGTCAGGGTGCTCCGTGCGACAACTCTCACTCCTCAATCCTACTCCGCTCCCATTTTGGGAGCAAGAAATTCTTATTTCGCGGCGTCTCCGCTGCGCTTGCGCCAAACCACTTTAATCTGCTTCCGCCAGCGCTCGTCCAGCGCTACCAGCGTCCACTCCACCCTCGGCGACAGATAGCGCAGCACCACGTCGGTTGCCGGATGCACCCGCAGCGCTGGGGCCACTAGATATAGCCGCGGCGCGCCCTCCGCCAGCCTTACGCCGCCGAAGTAGCCGTGCCGCTGAAACTCACCCAGCCCGGAGTTCGCATCGGGATTCTGCTGGTGATGCCAGCGCACGCGCACCCAGTAATCCAGCCCCTGCAACGCCAGGTGCAGGTCCTCGTCGGCCTTCAGCTCGATCACAGCCAGCCGCCCCTCCCTATCCACCGAGAGCAGGTCCAGCATGCCGCGGTCCGAGCCTGCAAACGCAGGCACTTGGGTGTACACATGCTCCCGATCCAGATGCGCATCGATCGTCGAAATGTCCCTGCGCAATTCGCTCTCCAGCCACCGCTCGGGATGCATGCGGTACAGCGTGTCCCGCTTGTCGCCGCTCTCGCTTCGTCGCGCAAACAGCCGCGCCACTAGCTCGCGCAGTTCGTCCGCGTTCTCATCTGTCAGCGGAGTCTCGTGTACGCCCGCGCCAAACGTAATCTCCTGCACGCGGTGGAAGCTTTCGCCCGCGTAGCTCATGCGCACCCGCGCAAACTCCAGCCCATGCAGCAGGAAGGCCATCTCCGCGCCGCTGCGAATCTTTTGCTCCACCATCGTGCGCATCGCTTCCGGCACAAGTGCCATCACCCGCTCCGCGGACTCGCCGAAGCGTTCCCGCGCCGTCGTCTCGTTCGGCGCATGGATCAGCCGCGTCGTCAGGTTGCCGTGGTCGGCCGCATCGCGCTGCACCATCTCCTCGGTATTCTGGTCGAACTCCCACAGCTCCCACTGCGCCGCGTCCGTATTCATCCAGGACAGCCTCGAGGCGGTCAGCGTCGCCGTGCCGCGCGGCACAATCATGCGCAACCCGCAATACAGCCGGCGTCCGCCTGCGTTCTCGCGGCAGTGCGCCAGCCACAGTACGCCCAGCGTCAGAATCCCATCGACGGTCGCCTGCGTCTCCTCCGCATTCACTGCGATCACCGCCCACGCCTGTTGCCCATGCACCAGCGATCCGCGCGCATAGGCTGGCCCAAAGCTCTTCTCCAGGTCCATCGCGGTGCGGAAGCCCTCCGCCGTCCACTCACCCCACGCATCCCCGCTGCCACCGCCGCGCAGCATCGCCCGCTCCAGCGCCTTCAGATAGCGCACTCTCGTTGCCTCGCGCGTCGATGGAGTGCGCCGGTCGCGGTCTGCCAGCAGGTCCAGCGATCCGGGCCGCGTCTGGCCAAAGCGCTGCGTGGTCAGGCGAAGCATGCGGTCGCGCAACGCGCCGCGTTCGATGGCCATGCTTACCCGGCGAACAATATTCCGCTCTTCGTTCCACAGTTGCAGGGTGCATCGCCCGTGCTCGGTGGCCAGCGAGTACTTCGCCGATCGCATGTCGAACAGCACCCTGCCATCCTCCACCACGATGGCTCTGGGGTACTCGGCGAGGAACGCCTCCAGCGCAACAGCGATCTGCGCGACGGTCTGCTGCGGTTCCGCGTAGGAATCTCTGGGCGGCGTCATGTGAAACAAAGTCTAGCAAAGACCTTGGTATATTCGTTTACTTCCAGCCTTTTTTCTTGCGCAGATGGGTAATGTGCGCCACGTGATGGCGAGAGTGCCACGCATACAGCAGCGTCGCCGCCTCCACCGTCATCGGCCCCATCTTGGCGTGTTTGAAACCGCGTTGCCACTCATCCGACGTCAGAGACTCCAGCACTCGCACCCAGCGCGCGTGCAGGCCCTCCACCAGATTCAGCGACAACTCCACCGGCGCCGTCGACGAATCGATCAGCAACGCCCACGCCTTCTCGTCATACGGCGACACCAGCGGCCAGTCTTCCGTCAGAGCCCTGCGCAGGCGGATAAACGCATTCATGTGGCTGTCGGCCACATGATGCACCACCTGCCGCACCGTCCAACCGCCCTCCCGATAGGGCGTATCGAGCTGGCTCTCGTCCAGCCCTTCGACGGCATCGCGCAGATGGCACGGCAGCCCCTCGAGTGTTGCAATCGCGTCAATTCTTTCAGCGGCTGCGACGTTGCCGGGGCTGGCATAAGGTCCAATGGGGAATCGCGGGTCGATCGTCTGCCATTCAAGGTTTGTACTCATGGGTTGCTAAGTTAGCACAAGCTCCTGTGAATTGCCCAGAGCCTTGGTGTACCCTAAGATTCGACAGACCCGGGGCACTCCACCCTGGCCCTTTCGCACTCTGGAGCCTGCTTTGCGCCTCCTCCTCACCGCGGACGCCGCCATTCTCCTCGTCGCGTTCACCGTATCCCCCGCCCGCGCCCAGCAGCCGTCTGTTCCCGAACCAGCGCCTGCCCTTGCCCGCGCCTACCTCGGCTTCGACCGCAACGCCTATCCCGGCGACGCCGCGCTGCCCGAACTGCGCAAGCTCTTCTCCTTCACCGGATACTGGCTCACCAACCCGCCCCTCGAGACGCAGAACACCTGGACCGGCAAGCGTGACATTTTGCTGCGCAATGGCTTCGGCTTCCTGGTTCTCGCCAACGGACGCCTCTACGCCGATATCCTCAGCGCGGCCAAGCAGGGCAGCTCTCCGGCCGCTCTCGGACGCAAGGACGCCGCCGCCGCCGCCGCAGCAGCCCAGCGCGAGGGCTTTCCGCCGGGCACAATCCTCTTTCTCGACCAGGAACAGGGTGGCCGCCTGCTCCCCGAACAGGCCGCGTACCTGCTGGCATGGACCGAGGCTATCGCCCAATTCGCCTTCCTTCCCGGTGTATACGCCAGCGGCCAGCCCGTCTCCAACGGCCGCGACACCAGCGGCAAGCCCGTCACCATTACCACAATTCAAGACATTCGCCAGCGTGTCGCTGCTAGCCACCTGCATCCCATCGCTTTCTGGGTAATCCAGGACGCCTGTCCACCCGCGCCGGGCTGCGTCCTGCACCCGCCTGCGCCCGATCTCAGCGGCACACTGGACGCCACCGCCTGGCAGTTTGCCCAGTCTCCTCAGCGCAAGTCCATCACCCATGCCTGCACCCGCACCTACGCCCCCGATGGCGACTGCGACACCCCCGCTCCTGCACGCTTGGACGTCGACCTCACCTCCGCCCGTACCCCCGACCCCTCCCATGGCCGCTGAGGCTAAAACCGATCAAGGCCAATCCTTATCAGGCCGCATCTCCCCATTGCACGGCCGCCCACGGTTTCGCCACTTCCTTCTCGTGCTGGCCCACATCGAACCGCGCCACCATGTTCTGCAGTCCCAGCGCCAAGTCTAAGAGTTCTTCGCAGGCATGCGCCGATAGCTGAGATCCGTCCGCGGATTCTATGGCAAGCTCGCTGATCTGGCTCATGCTGCAGGTCACCTGCTCGGTTGCGACCGCCTGTTGCGTTGCCGAGAAGGCAATCTGGGCCACCATGCTGCCCAGCGTGTCTGCTTCGCGGATGATCTTTTCGATGGACTCGTGCGCATGGCCTGCGACCTTCGCGCCCTGCTCCACTGCTGTGCTTCCGGAACGCATCTGCAGCACCGCATCCGCGGTCATCGACTGCACGTTTTGAATCACCACCGAAATCTCTTTCGTCGCGCCGGCGGTGCGCTCCGCCAGCCTGCGCACCTCACCCGCAACCACGGCAAATCCACGTCCTTGCTCGCCCGCGCGCGCCGCCTCAATCGCAGCATTCAAGGCCAGCAGATTGGTCTGTTCGGCGATCTCTCCGATCACCCCCACAATCCTGCCAATCTCATCCGACCGGGCGCCCAGATACTCCACCTTCGCCGCCGATTCCCCCACCGACTGGGCAATGCCATGCATCCGTTCCAGCACGTCCTGCACAATCCTGCCGCCCTCGCGCGCGCTTTCGACGGCGCTCTTGGCGGAGCTCGCTGCCGTGTTCGAATGCTCCGAGACCTCGCGCACCGTCGCCGCCATCTGCTGCATCGTGACCGCAATCTGCCCCACCTGCTGCTTCTGGTTCTCGGTGCTGCTGGCAGCTTGTGCCGCCGTTGCCGTAATCTCTCGGCTCGATACCGAAACATTCTCCGCGGTCAATGCGATGGACAGAATCATTCGGCGCAGGCCGTTCTTCATCAGGTTCAGCCCCTGCGCGGCCTTCCCCATCTCGGTATTGCCCAGCACCTCCATGTCTTCCGCCATTAGATTGTTGCAGGAGATGGCATGGATCATGCTCAGAATTTTTCGATTGGCGCTTACGATGGAGTACGCAATCAGGAAGGCAATCGTCAACCCAAGTGCCATACCGGCCAACGCCAGAATCAGCATCAGAGTCTTGAACCAACTGTCACTGGCCATCTCACGGCGTGCCGCGTCTTGCCGCTGGCGCTCAAACGCCGCCGTCATATCGTCCATGGCGGCAATCAACGCCACGTTCAGCACTGCCGCATCATGCTCTTTATATAGCTTGATCGCTCCATCTTCGTCCCCGCCTTTGTACAGGGCGAGAACCTGGTCGTTGTGCGTGAAATAATTTCCGGCCGCGAGTTCAACCTGTGCGATAAGTGCGCGGTTCTGTTCGCTGGTGACCAGCGGCCTAAGATCGTCCATCGCTTGTCGATATTTTTCTTCGCGCGACTCCAGTTGATGCGGTTGCTCGCTTCCTCTCCCCATCAGCACATCGCGCGTGTCGATTCTCAATAGCAGGATGGCCTGTTCCATCGAGCTGGTGATGTCCTTCATGGAGGAATACGACTCCATCTCATGCGCGGCCTGCTCGCTGAACACCGCCGTCCGATAGCCAACGATGCCCATCGCCGCGATGATCGCAAGCAGGGATCCGAAGCCGATTGCAATCTTCGGTATAAGACCCAATTTTTTGAGATTCATCCGAATCATCCTTTGCAGCGCGACCCAATGGGGCGATCCATGGAAATGTATCCACGCGCAAGCGTCTGCCGTCGCAGCCTCTCCCTGTTCTATCGGCCCCCAGCGCGCGCACTTGACCACCCCTTCTGCTTCAGAGCAGAACGGGTGGCCTTCAGCCAGGAACTTACTTTGGATGGAACTTATTTCGGACGAAGCGCGTCGCGTTGATCGCGGACAAAGTCATGCGACAAGACGATCTGCGTCTGCTGCGTAGTCAGCAACTGCCGCAGGGGCATTGGCAACTCCTGGTCGAGCGCATCTTTATATACGTCCACGGCCTTGTCTTCCCCCTGCTCAGCAGTCTCCAGCAGTGTGTGGTCGCCACCTCCGAGGTTGGCCTTAAGACCGGCCCACGCGCGAACCACCAAACCGGCCGCGGTACCGGACTCATGTACATCGGCTACCCCGTGGCGATGCAGTTCGTTCTCCAGTTCGCCGCGAAAGCTGGCGCGCTTTAGTGACTCAGCGAGGAAGAAAATCTTGAGCCGCTCGTCCTTCAGGTGTTCCCCGATCTCGGCCATGCCCTTCTGCCCGTCTTCGAGAACATTGATTACCAACTTCAAAGCGCTTTCCAGTTCATAGGTCTTTGCTGCATCCGTTGCCATAATCGATTTCCCTTCCATCATTCAGTGTGCGGCGCGGCGCGCTGTTCAACGTCGGTTGGATCGGGGTCCGCTGGCTGGCCGCGATTCTCCTGCACCAGCGGCGAGCGAGAGAAATCGCGAAAACCCCGCGCCCCCTGCCAGCCAATTCTGCTTCTCAGCTTCCGCCCAAAAGACCAACTCCCAGACAGCAACTGCTGGAGGAATAGATGCCTCCCATAGCCATGGGTTTGCATCCTGAGTCCACATTTGCAACTTTTCTGTTTTCCCGCTTCGGCTCTGGGATAATCGGAGAAGCTCTAGCGGTTCCTGGCCCTTTGTCTGTCCGCGTCCAGCCCCGTAGCACGGCGTACGCCACACAGGAGTGCGTCCGGGCTGGGACACAACGCGAATGGGACCAAAACCGGGCGTCTTGCTTGCACCCATGAAACCACTCAGGCTGGTCTCGACTCCAACCCGCAACCGCCGCCTCAACGAGATCCTCGGGCTCGTGGTGCTGGTCTCAGCCGGTCTTCTATTACTCGCACTGGCCACCTACACGCCAACCGACCCCTCCGCGGACACAGTCGGCGGACTCGCCGCCGGCATGCACGACTCCGCCGGTTTGGCCGCCCGCCTTGCTGCTGGCCCGGCCCACAACTGGACCGGACTGGTTGGCGCATGGCTGGCCGACCTCATCCTGCAGACCATCGGCATTGCTGCCTTCTTTCTGCCCATTGTCCTCGGCCGGCTTGGCCTCTGCTGGATGCGCCAGCGTCCCGCCGGCTCCGCCATGGCGCGCTTCCTCGGACTTGGCCTGTGGTTGGTCTTCGCCCCGGCTGCCATCGGTCTTCTTCCACACACGCTCTACTGGCGTCACGCGCTGCCCATCGAAGGCGTCACCGGACGCCTGCTGGCCGACGCCATGGTGCATTACCTCAACCTTCCAGGGGCCTCCATCGTCCTCGCCCTGATGGTCATGATGTCCATCTATCTGGCCACTACCTTCACCTTCCACACCGCCCGCCAGTGGATGGACGAGCACTTCTCCCTATTGCGCGGCCTCTTCGATCGCCTGCACAACTGGCGCACCCGGCGCGCCCTGGCCCGCGCGGAAAAGAGCGCTCTGCGCCGTCAATCCACCGCACCGGAGCCCGCCAGCTCATCTCAGCCGGCCCTCACGCTGGAGCCCGTTCCCGCGCTGGAGCAGCCTCTTGAAGTCTTTACCAGCCGCCGCCAACACAACCTCGAGCAGGCTGGGCAGGAACTGGAACTCCAGCACAAGCATGTGCAAGACAGCGAAGCACACTCCACCCTGCTGGGCGGCCTCTTTGGATGGTGGGGACGCAAGCGCCGCAAGCAGACGCTGCCCGCCGCGCCGCCCGATGCCGCCGCCGATCAGCCCTCGGAAGCGCCCGCCTCGGTCTGGCAATCCATGCCGCGCACCCTTGTCGATGCGCCCCCGGCAACCGCGCTCAGCACCGCCGCCGCCGCCGCCGCGCCCTTCGCTGCCGAACTTGCCGCAGCCGCCGCTCCGCTCAGTGCTCGCAGTGCAGATGCGGACGCACACCTGGATCTGTCAGCCCTTCCCGAACTGCCTCCCGCGCGCTATCCACAACCCCCAGCCGCGCCATCGCCCGCGCCTCCTGCCGCCCGCCCACAAACCCAGCCGCAGTCCATCGCCTTCGGCCGCCGAGCCGACGCCGACATCAAACAGGTCACCATCACGCCCAAGTCCATCCGCGGGTATAAGCTGCCTCCGTCTTCGCTCCTCTATCGCTCCGACAAGGTTCCCGTCGTCCGCGAAGAGGCCCTGCGCGCTGAGGCACGCACCCTCGTCCAGAAGTGCGCCGAGTTCGGCGTCAACGGACAGGTCACCCAGATCAACCCTGGCCCCATCGTTACAACCTTCGAATTCCACCCGGACGCCGGAGTCAAATACTCCCGCGTTACCGGCCTGGCAGACGATCTCTGCCTCGCGATGGCCGCCGAATCCATCCTCATCGAGCGCATGGCCGGCAAATCCACCGTCGGAATCCAGGTGCCGAACCACGCCCGCGAGACCATCTGGCTGCGCGATGTCGTCGAGTGCGAGTCCTTCGCTCAATCCAAATCCAAGCTCGCCATTGCCCTCGGCAAAGACATCAACGGACGCATCGTCACCGCTGACCTCGCCGCCATGCCGCACATTCTGATCGCGGGTTCCACCGGCTCCGGCAAATCGGTCGCCATCAACGCCATGATCATGTCCGTGCTCTTCAAGTCCACGCCCGAACAGGTCCGCATGATCCTAGTCGATCCCAAGCGCGTCGAACTGGGCATGTACGAGGGCATCCCTCACCTCTTCACCCCCATCATCACCGATGCCAAGCTGGCCGCCAACGCACTGCGCAACGCCGTCCGCGAGATGGAGCGCCGCCTCAAACTCCTCGCCGCCAACCACGTCCGCAATATCGACCAGTTCAACAAGCTCTTCGACAACGGCTCCGAGTACCTCTTCGACGATCGCGATCAGGAGCCGCTACCCTACATCATCATCATCATCGACGAGCTGGCCGACCTCATGATGCTCGACCGCGCCAACGTCGAGGAGTCCATCACCCGCCTCGCGCAGATGGCCCGCGCCGTCGGCATCCATCTTGTCCTGGCAACGCAACGTCCTTCTGTCGACGTCATCACCGGCCTCATCAAGGCCAACGTCCCCACCCGCATGAGCTTCCGCCTCGCCACCAAAGTCGACTCACGCACCATCATCGACAGCAACGGCGCGGAGAGCCTGCTCGGCAAGGGAGACATGCTATACCTTCCCCCCGGCACCAGCCGCGTGCAGCGCGTCCACGCGCCGTTTGTAACAGAGAAGGAAATCTCCGCCGTCACCGAGTTCTGGAAAGCGCAGGGCGAGGCCGAGTACGTCCACGGCTTCCTCGAAGGCCCCAAGGACGACGCCGGTAACGCCGCATCCGATGGCGAATCCAGTCAGGAAGACGACGACCTCTTCGACGATGCCGTCCGTCTCGTCTTCGAGTTCGGCAAGGCCAGCACCTCGCTGCTGCAACGCCGCCTGCGCATCGGCTACGGTCGCGCCGCCCACCTCATCGACATGATGGAGCACGACGGCCTGGTCGGCCCCGCCGACGGCTCCAAGCCCCGCGAAATCCTCAAATCCCCCAGCTACTACAAAGAAGTCGACGCCGCCCTGCGCTGAACCCGCCGACTCCCGCAAAGGCTTGGTGCCCCACGTCGCGCCCCTGAGATGTGGGCTTGGAGCTATAACTGCCACATTAACCCACTGATTCCCAAGCGGTTATAGTCGAAAAACGGGATCAGATATTTGTCAAAACGGGTGGATAGGAAGTGGACGGTTGGTGAGCATATTCCGTGCAATCAGTTGCACGAGTATCCAAAGATTCATTGATATATACTAAAGAAAACCTTTTCAGGCTCCGATTACGTCTATATTATTGGGTCTCAGTGTCGAAACGACCAGAGATAGTAGCGGAGCTTCGATGCTGGCGTGGCCGAAAGGTTTTGCTATACAAGAGTACTCTTGTTGACCATGTGTTGAGGTTTCATATCGAGTCGGCTTTCGTTGTATCGGCCATGAAGCTGAACTTCGGATCCCCTATATGTGTGATCGACAACAACAGGAACGGTACTGTAAACGCAATATATGACATCCCAACCGACGGCCATCCGTGGCTCCTTGTCGCGATCAAGTTTCATAACAAGATACTAAAGGGCACTCGCAACCATTTTATAAAGACGTTTTACGGAGTAAGCCGTGTACCCGCCGGACCGCTCATCTGGGGGAAGAAGCCATGAGTCAGATCGTTACGCAATCGCAACCGAAGTTTTCTATTCACCACAATAAGACCACCGATATGGCGTTCATCGACATCTTTCCGACTCCCGTGGAAGGAAAGATCGAGGTAATTGACGTGTCGGACATCATAGGGATTGGAACCACTGTCATGGCCCGTTTTGACGAGGAAGGCAATCTTCTCGGCCTTACCATCGAGAATTACAAGCATTTTCGTCGAGAGTTGATGCGCCAATATCTCGCTCTCGCGGTGGATCGTATTATTGGCCTACTAGTGGATCGCGTCAAAAGCGCGTTCTCGAATCAACACAATGTGCATGACTTGCAAGCCTACGCAGGGTAAAATGGCGCAGACTTATAGAAAACGCAGGCCCCCATCCGGGGGCTTTTCCTTTTTCGTTCTTATTGAAGATACAGCGAGCCGGGTGCGGTGGAGACCCACGTCTCGCTTCTGAGACCTGGGTTTCGCGTCCCCCCCC
>DATKGA010000167.1:0-8360 GCA_035510935.1 Acidobacteriaceae bacterium | reverse complement strand
GGGAATAATATCAATGTTATCTGCGATTATTTGGATAAACATCAAGAAAAACATTGGCATTCGCCGCAGCGCTGGATTCCGGTCGTCCTCGACCCCGTCCTGCGCTCCACCTCGGGAAGGGAACTGCTTGATCCGGCGGGAGTTGTGTTGATGCGCGACCGGCTGCTTCCCCAGGTTGACTGGATTACCCCAAACCTGGACGAGCTCGGCGTCCTGACTGGCACAGTACTCGTATCCCGAGACGACTTGCCGCGTGCCTGTCGGGCCCTGCAGACCCGCACTGCGAAGAGCCCGGACGGCCATCGCCTGGGCATATTCGCCACCGGAGGGCACCTGGATCCGCCGGACGACTACCTCTTGTTGCCAACCGGAGAAGGCCTCTGGTTGCCGGGCGAACGCGTCCACACCCGATCGACTCATGGTACCGGCTGCGCACTCTCCAGCGCTTTTCTAAGTCGTCTGGTGCTGGGTGACACACCGCGGCAGGCCGCGCAGGCCGCGAAAAATTATGTATCCGTTGCACTTAGAACCGCAGTTACGATTGGCTCAGGACTCGGTCCTATGAATCACTTATGGCTATTTACTAAATCTTAAGTTTAACAAACTTACAGCCTCCAACTAGCCAAATTGTCTCGCCTACAAGCCTTCTCCGTCCTAAAAAAAGAAAAAATATTTTGTTTGGCCCTAAACTCTCGCTGGCGAACGCCGATAGAAGAGCTAACGCGAGGTGTCTTCTATGTCCAGCATTCCCTCTGCCCCTTCATACGGCCAGATTCTGTCGCATCCGTTATCCGCGCAGGACGTGACAACCCGTCAACGAGTCGCCCGCCGTGTGCTTCGCCGCAAGCCGTCGATGAGCCAGGGGCAGGCGTTAGAGAAGCTTGGCCGTGCCATCGAGTATCTTTACGACTCGCAGGTGTACCAGAAGGCCGGCGAACTGATGCCGGACGATATGGAAGCCGTGCAGACCCTGATGCGGCTCAGCCGCGAGGTATTCATGCAATGTCGCGAACTCGCTCCTGAACCTCATGGCCTCAAACTCTGGCTCTCCGGGTTCTTCAGCAATCGCCCCGGCGCCTAGCCAATATCGACCTTGCGGCGATCACTCCCTCCCGGCACCGTGAATCTGATACGGTGTATGTCCTGGAACTGGCTGCGGAGGCGAGGGCATGAAGGTCTTACTGGGGATTGACAATTCAAAGTATGCAGACGATATCGCTGAAGCATTGATCGCACAGTTTCGCCCTCAAAATACCGAGGTGCTAGTGCTGCATGTGCTGCAACCGTTGGGACTGATGGCTCCGCCGGAGATGGCCATCGGATACGCGCCCGAACTGGCAGACCAGAAACAGCCTGCCCATCAGCTGGTCGAGCGCATCGCGGATCAGTTTCGCAGCGCGGAGTTCAAGGCACAGACCGCAGTCGAGGCGGGCGATGTTCGCGAGTGTATCCTCGACACCGCCGCCGAGTGGCACGCCAATCTGATCGTCGTCGGTTCGCACGGAACTAGCGGCATTCAGCGCTTCCTGCTGGGCAGCGTGGCAGAGTTCGTAGCTCACCATGCTAAATGCTCGGTGCAGATATTCCGCACCCCGGCACATCCTTGACCCGCCCGCGAGGTCGAATGGAACCATCAGACAGAAAAGCCCGCTCCGATTGAGCGGGCCTTCGCAGTGTTGCCGCAAGCGGTTTACTTCGCCTTTCCAACCGTCAGGTTCAGGGGGGCGACGCCGGCGCAGTCGATGGCGACGTATTTTGCGACGAATTCTCTATCCGATGTCCTGTTGACGGGCTTGTTGTCCGGCCCGGTGCCGGTAATCACAATGTGGCTGGTGCCTGTAAAGTTCAGCTCGTCCGGTGATTGAAAATCGAAGTGCCCGGTGGAGGCGAGTTTGCCGCTGGTGCAGGCGTTGTCGAAGGAAATTCCTCGGCCTTTTTGCGCCTTGTTGGAGACGGTGCATACGGTGCTACCGATCCCCTGGTTGGTTAACGTGAGGTAGTTGTCGAGGGTTGTGCCGGCGAGGAAGCATGTTCTTGTGAACTTGGGGTCTGCCTTGTTGAGGCTGACCTGCACCACCCAAAGACCTGGCTTGAAGGCGAGGCTGGCGTTTTGGGCGAATGCAGAGGTCGCCCAGCACAGGGCCGCCGCGGCATAGAGGATGGCGAGTTTCGAGCGCGTGGTAGCAGTCATCGGGGGCTGTCCTGAGTTCATCGGGTAGAAAATCATCTGTAGGGGTGACGTATCGCCAGGGCCGCAAGTTTCGTCTTTGCAGACCCCGGCAGTACGTCGCGGCTCGAATTATGCGATGCGCTCGATCGTGACCATCTCCAGCACCACCGGCGTCTTTGGTTTATCCTGGCTGCCGGTCGGCACCATGGAGATCTTCTCAACGATCTCGTATCCCTCCACCACCTCGCCGAAGATGGTGTGCTTGCCCGTGAGCCAGCCGGTATCGGCCACGGTAATGAAGAACTGGCTGCCATTGGTATTTGGCCCGGCGTTGGCCATGGCCAGTTTGCCCGGCTTCTGGAAGCCGTGCGGCGATCCCTTGGTCTCGTCGGCGAACTTATAGCCGGGGCCGCCCATGCCGGTGCCCTCGGGATCGCCCGCCTGCACCATGAAGTTGGGAATCACGCGATGGAAGATCGTTCCGTCGTAAAGCTTGGGCCCTTTCTTGGAGCGGCTCGTCCACTCCTTGGTGCCCTCGGCCAGGCCGATAAAGTTGGCCACGGTCTGGGGAGCGTCCTTCTCAAACAGTTCACATACAATCGTGCCTTCGCTGGTCTTGAAGGTGGCATAGGTTCCGGGCTTGCTTGGCATTTTTTAACCTCAGTTGTTGGATGCTGGTTGTTGGTTGTTGGTGGTGGTAGGAGTTGGCGCGGGCGGCGTAGCGGGAAGCGGTGGCATTGCGTGGCCCTCGCGCACAATCGTCACATGTTCAATCACCACTGGAGTGGTTGGCTTATCGTTGCTGTCGCGGACGACGCGTGCGATGGACGCGGCCAGCAGCTGGGTGTGCGCGTCGCACTGGCCGAAGATGGTGTACTTGCCGTCCAGGTCAGGAAAAACCTCTTCCGTAATAAAAAACTGGCTGCCATTCGTATTGGGGCCGGCGTTGGCCATGGCCAGCCGCCCCGGAACGGAAAACGTCAGCTCGGGCGTTATCTCGTCGGCAAAGTAGTAGCCTGGATCGCCCGAGCCGTCGCCCGCCGGGTCGCCCCCCTGGATCATGAACCCGGGAATCACCCGATGAAAGGTCAGCCCGTCGTAGAACCGCTTGCCGTGCTGTTTAGCGTGGGTGGCGTCCACCGTCCAGTCCTTCGTCCCCTCGGCCAGCCCGATAAAGTTGGCCACTGCGTTCGGAGCCTGCTGGTCAAAGGTCTTGCAGGTCAGCCGTCCCATGCTGGTGTCCATCACGATGGTCGGTCCGGTGGGAACTGGTCCCGATGCCGTCGTCGCGGATACGCCGGGTGCATGGGGCAGACTGTCAGCAGCGGCAGGCGGGGCTGTTTGATCGGCAGCAGCCGGAGCAGTTTGCGCGGCAGCAGGGAAGCCTGCCAGCGCGAAAAGTACAGTGACAGACAGCGCCAGCAGTCGTCCGCGCTGCTTCATGATGCCGTATGAAATTTCTGTCGATGCCACAAGGGATAGGTTAACCCATACGCCGCACCGCGGCAACAGCGGTGCGGGTGCCGTTGCAGGGTGCCCCATCCTGCGACGCGCAGTTTCATTGCGTGGCAGGGTGCGGTATCGTTCGCGGTAGCGAACGACTGTCCTCATCGCCCTTCATATAAAATTGTCATTCCGAGCGACCCTGAGCTTGCCGAAGGGGAGTCGAAGGACCTGCGGTTGTTTGTTTTAGATCATGCCTCTACCGTCCCGCTGTGACCACCCCACTCGCCTTTACCACCGTCAGCGGAATCTCCAGCGTGCCGACCTTGTTTGTCGTTCGATCAAGAATCCCGATCCGGACGAAGAGTTGCCCCGCCGGCAGATCGATCTGCTGTGAGATGCGGAATGGCCCCTGAATGAACTGTCGGTATTTGTCATCGCTCAGGGGCATCTTCACCGTCTGGCTCAGTCCGGTCACCAGCTTCGCATCCGCGTCGTAGACCGCGATGTCCAGCTCCAGCGATCCGTTGTGGGTTCCATCGGGTCCATTGGTAAAAGCGATCTGCCGCGCAGGGATGGCGTAATTAAAGTCGTAGCGGGTAAGCGGCGTGTCCTTCAGTTTGACCTTAACCACTGGGTCGAGCGTGCCCAGAATCGTGCCCTGCGGGTCCGTGGTCTTCACCACTTCCGTGCTCGATTCCACCCCAACGTCGAATAGTATCTGTTGCAATGCGGGCATCGCGCGACCCATGGCGGCCTGCATATTGCCCGCTTCCGTCGGCGGCGCTTCGGCAGCAAGGCTGAGTCGCGACTTGGCTGCCGTTGGATTTTCGGCGTAGTACTCGTCGCGATAGACCAGATGAACGCCGGGGTGGTCCTCGGTCAGGGCCACATGAATGCTGTGATGTCTGCCGTCGTATTCAGTTCCCGGCGGTTCATATGTCAGCGTGTAGTAATGCGTGCCATTTTCTATTGCTTTCACAACTCCGGCTTCAAGGTCGTTGTTGTCGTGATACGCAACGCCGCCGCCTGTCTCGGCAACCTGCTCGTTATGAAGCAGCTCTATCGCCGTTTCATTCAAGAGAGTTGGGTTCTTATCTGTATCCATGCAGTACAAGGCCCGCGCTCCAATTGGATTCACCGCGACCTGCACCTGTGTCAGCTTGCTGATGGCTTGCACAATAGACGGATCAACACCAGGGTATCGAGGATTTGCCGAGAGGCCATAGCTAAACCATACGAGGTTTTTTCGCCCCTTGATCTGTGCCGCTACACTTGCCAGTTGGTTGAGTGACTCGGCGGCCATAGCAATCTTAGTGCCTCTGGGGATAATCTCGGCGTTGGGGGCCAGTGTGTTCACGGCTGCAATGAGCAGCGCGCGGTCCGTCGTCACTCCCTGCAGGATGCGAAGGCTACCGGACCACGTTATTCCGAGGATCGCAACCCGCGTGCCTTCGGGCATCTCGCGCAGATATTTAATGGACTCCTCTTTCATCTGGTGCTGCATCTGAAAGGCATCTGTGATATCTAAGAGTGGGGTTTTACAAGCAGGAAGGATCTCCGCGTCCGGAGCGGAGTTCACAAAATCAAGCAGAAGGATGTTGACCGCGCTGCTCGCCGGCGGCGGCTGGAGGTTGGTGTAGACGTTGGGCGGGAGCTTGGGCAGTTCCTTTGCGGCAGCTGGGGCAGCCTTGCCAAACTCCTCAAAGCCCCGAATCGCCTTCACTTTGCCATCTTCCTTAATCGTAAAGTCTGCCTTCGTCAGACCATGCACCGGCTTGCCGTCCTTGTCGGTTACGGTCACATCCACCACCGTCTCCCGCGAGTAGGCCTTAAGTGTTGGCGCACTTATCCTCGGCTCGTCCGCCTGCCCGGCAGACATTGCCGTCCGGCTCTCCGCCTCCACCCGCCCAACCCCGAGCCGCGCCAATCCCGCCAGCGCTGCTGCCACCACAACCCCAACCAGAACTGCTCTGCCAAGTCCTACCATGTAACCCTCCTCACACCGGGGGCCCAATCTCGTAAAGCTACGCCCGCTCCCGAGAATCTGACAAGCACTTCGTGTACTGCGCACACCAGGTGCCGTGCGTCCCCCTTTCAGAGAAAATGCTCTAAGCTAGGAGATCATGTCCCTCACGCTCACCATCAACGGGCAGAATCGCATCTTCGACAACCTCGACCCACCGGCAACCCTCACCCTGGTGATTGCAGCAATGGATCTGAAGGGCGACCGCATTGCCGTCGAGCACAACGGCCAGATCGTCCAACGTGCCTACTGGGCAGACACCTCCGTATCCTCCGGCGACCGCCTCGAGATTGTTCACTTCGTCGGCGGCGGCAGGGTTGGATAGGGAAGTCTGGTTGCGGAATGAACAACGCTAGAAGATGGAACCCAGCCACAGATTCCAGAACTCTGCAGCAGCCTCTTGCAGGGCCGGAGCGTATCGTAGAGCGTCAGCGCGCAGACCGGCAGCAGCAATCCCGGCGTTGTGCAGCTCGCAGGCATGGCCTACATACCAGCGTTCTAACCCATTTGCCGTTACTTCCGGGTGAAACTGCAATGCTAGTGCGTAGTGTTCTATAGCAAATGACTGATTCATATAGCGATCAGTCTTTGCAAGATGCAAGGCTCCTGCTGGAAGATCAAAGGTGTCACCGTGCCAGTGGAAGAGACGCAATCCCGACCGACGCAAGGGAGAAAACCACGCCGGCGAATCCACAGCCGCAACCTCAATCGGCGACCATCCAATCTCCGCGCCTTTTTCGCCCGGATAGACTCGCGCGCCCAGCGCCGCCGCCATCAACTGTGCACCCAGACAAATACCCAGGATCGGCCTGCGCGCCTGCAAACGTGCTGAAATACAGGCTATTTCGCTGGTAAGAAAGGGATACTCCTGCTGGTCGTAAACCCCGATCGGGCCACCCAGCACCACCAGCAGATCGCAAGTTTCTGCCTGCGGCAGAGGGAATCGCGCCGTGGCAATATCAACGGCCTCGATCTCAAAGCCTCGTTCGCGCAGCACAGGTTCGAGGGAACCGAGGTCCTCAAAGGCGACGTGACTCAGCACCAGGGCACGGCGGGTGGGCAACGGCATGGCAATATAGTACCTTGTGTGGCCTGAACATCATCACTATACATAATATCTGTTATCGGACATACAATTCCCGTTGCGTCAAGACCCTGGCTCCGGCTATCTACCTGAAAGATCGGAAGCGCCTGACTGGTTGGGGTTCTGCTTTCACGTTGACAAGCTAGAATGTGTTGAGTCCTCTTGCCCAAACCATTCCTAATCCTCGCGTTCTTGCTGATAAGCTCCGCTGGCGCACAGTCTGTGCCGCAGAGCGCGGTGGATCCTGATATGCCCAGCGTTCTGGTCGACGCTTCAAGTCATGCAAGCCTCAGTTCCCGGCTTCGCAAATTGAATGCAGGCGCCTCCCTGACCTCGGTGCACGATTCGGCTGCAGGCTGGTACACGTTGGTAGCTCCGGTATTCGCAACCAACTTTTCTCGGCACTACTCGATGGACCTTACTATGCCCATCTATCTTTACCGGCTCGCAGAGAGTGATTCCTCAACCACATCCTCGCAACCGTCAGGCCCACCGGGATCTCCTCCGCCTCCTCCTGTAACAACCACTTCGCAGCTAATCCCGCACCGGTTCGATCCAGGGGACATTTTTCTGGCAGCTCATGCGTTCTTCACCAGTCGACGGATAACGGAGACGCTCTCGCCCTCCATTACGCTGCCCAGCGGAGACACGAGCGACGGCCTGAGCACGGGACGCGTTACCTTTGACCTTGATAGCCATTCGACGTTCAGGATTCGCCGCTTCGCTCTGTTGCTTGACCTGGGCGGCGGTGATTCCACGAGCCTGTTTAATCGTCTGGTGACTCGCAACTACACTTCGCTTGGCTATCTGGCGCACTTTCAACTGGGCGGGATGGTCGCGCTGCCAGGACGCAGCACGTTTCAGTCCGTAGCTTACGAGCAGCTTCCGCTTGGCGACAGCAAGATCTATACGACTCTGCCACGTCCCGGATTCCCTGGATCCGCGGGCGGCTCTGGCCAAATGACCGTAGTCTCCGGCCGCAGCGTAAGCGAGGACAACGGTTTCACCAATTCGCTCTCTGTGCCTCTGACATCCCATTGGACACTGCAGGGCTACTACAATCGCAGCCTGCGCCTCAAGACCGACACGGTAGGCATGGGGATCACCTTTATCGCACGTGGACAAGCCGTACGCAGGAGGCAACAGCTCTCCTACTACGACCAGCTTTTGAAACAGTAGGCCTGCCTGCCTCGGATGCTACTGTCTTGGCACTTCGCCATATATGGTAGATTCATAGAGTTCGTTGACCGCGGAGAGATGGCCGAGTGGCTTAAGGCGCACGCTTGGAAAGCGTGTATACCGCAAGGTATCCAGGGTTCGAATCCCTGTCTCTCCGCCACTTAGCCAGGTATTGCACTACTCCCATTGCCACGGCCCTCGAGCATCAAGCTCCTCAATTGATAATAGAAATGGAGAAGCCAGATATTTACTGGCTTTTTCTTGATATTGGATTTTGCAGGATGGTGTTTTGGTGGACCTGACCGGGATCGAACCGGTGACCTCTTCCATGCCATAGAACCAACACTAGGCTTTTCAACAACTTACAAGACCCCGGTGGCTCCCTAAGTCCTTGTAAGAACGTAAAACCCCGAGAACCAGCGTATCGCAAAACGTATCACATTTTCTCGCACCAAACC